>NZ_MKJY01000019.1 GCF_001942465.1 Actinomadura sp. CNU-125 | reverse complement strand
GCGGGGGCGCGAGCGGGGGCGGTGCGAAGTCCGGGCCGTGCGGCTCGCCCAGCCCGGCGCGGGCGTCGGGGCCGCCGTATCTTCCATGCTCCATGTCGACTCCCTCGTGGGATCACGCTCGTGGGATCAGGGGATGCGGGAGAACCACAGCAGGGACGCCAGCGCCGTGACGCACGCGGCCACCAGGCCCGCGCCGACGAACCAGGCCCAGACCTCGCGCTGCTCGGTGCGGTACCCGACGGCGCCGCCGATGTCCGCGTAGACCCGCCGCAGCTCGTCGCCGCTCGCCGCCTCGTAGTACCCGCCGCCGGTCTGCTGCGCGAGCCGCTCCAGCGCGGGCCCGTCCACCGGCACCGGCAGCTCCGTCCCGTTCTGGTAGATCACGCCCTCGGCGGTGCCGTACGCGATCGTCGAGACCGGCACCCCGGCCCGAACGGCCCGCTCCGCGGCCTCCTCCGGGCTGCGCCCGGCGGTGTTCGTGCCGTCCGACAGCAGCACGACGTGCGCGGGCGGCGCCGCCTCGCCGTACTGCGCCCCGAAGTCGCCGATCGCCCGCAGCGAGGAGAACACCCCCTCGCCGATCGCCGTGCGCGGGCCCAGCGCCAGCCCGTCGATCCCGGACCGGACCGCGCGCCGGTCCGTCGTCGGCGCGACCGTCACGGCCGCCGAACCGGCGAACGCGACGAGCCCGACGTTGAACCGTCCCGGCAGCCCGTCCAGGAACGTGCGGGCGGCGCGCTGCGCGGCGGTCAGCCGGTCCGGCTCGACGTCCGCGGCCTCCATCGAGCTCGACACGTCCACCGCCAGCATGATCGTCGCCTGCTCGCGGGCCACCCGCACGTCCGCCGCCGGACGCGCGAAACCGGTGACGAACAGTCCCGTCATCAGCAGGAACGCCGCCGCCGGGACGTGCCGCCGCCAGCCCGGCCGCAGCGGCGCGACCTTCTCCAGCAGTTCCAGATTGGTGAACCGGGCCGCGTACCGGCCGCGCCGCAGCTGCAGCACGACGTACGCGGCGGCGAGCCCGGCGAGCGCGATCGCCAGGAACAGCCGTTCGGGCGCGTGGAACGTCATCCGGCACCTCCCGCGGCGGGGCCGGGCACCACCGCGGCAAGGCGGCGCTGCGTCATGACGTGCCGGGCGATGTCGCGCACCCAGTCCCGTCGGTGCGCAGCCGCAGGTGCGCCGCGCCCGCCCGCCGCAGCCCGGCCGCGATCGGCCGCGCGCTGATCACCGCGGCGGCCGCGTACCGCTCCCGCAGCCGGCGGCTCGCCGTCGGCACGTCCCGCCGCCGCCCCGACTCGGGATCGACGACCGTGAGCACCCCGACGTCGGGCAGCGTCAGCTCGCGAGCGGTTCGACGACCTCGACCGCGAGGACCTGGTGGCGCACGGCCAGCAGCCGCAGCGGACGCTCCCACTCCGCGGGGGGTTCGAGGAAGTCCGACACGACGACCGCGAGGCCGCGCGCCGTTCCCGGCGGTACGGCGCAGCAGGTCCGCGGCCGCCCCGAGGGACGGGCCGTCCGGGCCGTCCGGCGGGACGCGCGGCGCCTCCAGCAGCGCCCGCAGCAGCGCGAGCAGCTCGCGGGCGGCCGGTCCGGGGCGGGACGAGCCGCGCGCCGGAGCCGCCGACGATCTGCGCGCCGATCCGGTTGCCGGTGCGGTCGGTGAGGAACCCGACGGCCGCGACCGCCGCCACGGCCAGGTCGCGTTTCTCGACCCGCCCGGTGCCGAAGTCCATGCTCGCGGTCGCGTCGACGAGCGCCCACGTCTCCAGTTCCCGGTCGGCGACCCGGTCCCGGACGTGCGGCACGGCCGTCCGGGCGGTCAGCGACCAGTCCATCGCGCGGACGTCGTCGCCGGGCGCGTACTCGCGTCCCTCCGCGGGTTCGGAGCCGGGCCCCGGGACGAGGCCGAGGTGGTCGCCCTGCAGCAGCCCGTCCAGCCGCCGCGCGATGACGATCTCCAGCCGCCGCAGCGCCTGCTCGGGCGCGAGGTGGCGGAGCCGGGGGGTGACGGTCACGCGGCCCGACCCCCGTCCGCCGTGCCGAGCCCGCCCGCCGCGCCGAGGCCGCCCAGGCCCTGCCCGTCCGTGCCGAGCCCGTCCAGGCCCGGGTCGCCGTCCCGCGGCGCCAGCCGGGGCTGCGGGACGAGCGCCGCGATCCGCTCGACGATCTCGCGCGGCGCCACCTCGTCGGCCAGCGCGTCGAACGACGGGACGAGCCGGTGCGCGAGGACGTCCCCGCACAGGTCGCGGACGTCGGCGGAGCAGCACGTAGTCGCGGCCGCGCAGCAGGGCGAGCGCCCGGGCCGCCGCGACGAGACCGAGCGTCCCGCGCGGGCCCGCGCCGTAGGTGAGCAGCCGCGCCAGCTCGGGCGCCCCGTACCGGGCCGGGTCGCGGGTCGCGCCGATCAGCCGCACCGCGTACCGGGCGATCTCGTCGTGCACGAACACCGCGTCCGCCGACCGGCGCAGCTCCGCCAGCCGGGGCGGGTCCAGCAGCGCGGACGCCGCCGGCGGGTCGACGCTCATCCGGTAGAGGATCGCCAGCTCCTCCTCCTCGGAGGGGTAGCCGACGTCGATCTTCAGCAGGAACCGGTCGCGCTGCGCCTCCGGCAGCCGGTACACGCCCTCGGACTCGATCGGGTTCTGCGTGGCCAGCACCAGGAACGGGTCCGGCACCGGCAGGGTCCGGCCGCCGATGCTGACCTGCCGCTCCCCCATCACTTCGAGCAGCGCGGACTGCACCTTCGCGGGCGCCCGGTTGATCTCGTCCGCCAGCACCACGTTCGCCATCACCGGGCCCGGCTCGACGTCGAACGTCTCCTGCGACGGCCGGTAGACGCGCGTCCCGACGATGTCGGACGGCACGAGGTCGGGGGTGAACTGCAGGCGGGCGAAGGAGCCGCCGACGACCGTCGCGAGGGTCTGCGCGGCGAGCGTCTTCGCGACGCCCGGCACGCCCTCCAGCAGGCAGTGGCCGCCCGCCAGCACCGCGACGAGCATCCGCTCGACCATCCGGTCCTGCCCGACGATGACCCGCTTGGTCTCGAACAGGAGCCGTTCCGTCAGCGCCGCCGCCCCGGCGGGCGGCCCGCCCGGGCCCTGCGGGGCCCGGGCGGTGTCGTGGAAGCTCATCGCGGGTCCGCGGCCGGGGACGTGCCGCTCTTGTCCGGGCAGTCCCCGGCGGCGCCGGCCGTCCCGTCCCCCGGCGCCGCGTAACCGGCCCGCACCGCGCCCGCCTGATCGGCGTTCTCGACGATGCGCAGTTCCGTGCGCGGCGCGTCGTCCCGCCGCGAAGGCCGGCCCGCCGACCGCGAACGCGGCCGCCCCGGCCGCACCCGCCGCCACGATCGTGATCTTGATGCGCCTGCTGAGCGTCATGCTCGTCCCTCCGTTCGTCCCGGACCCGTCCGGGCCCGGCGATGACGATCACAACAGGGCGCTGCGAAAGCGGACTTAAAGAGTCGCGGTCTCCAGGCGGGGCGCCTCGACGACCCGGACCGCCGGGAAGTCGCGGGCGGCGCGCGCCTTCCCCCAGGTCACGACGCCGCGCACGACGATCTCGCGGCCCGGCTCGGCCCGCGTGGAAATCTTCGCCCGGAAAGAACCCTTGACCTTCTTGCCCGCTTTCACCTTCCCGAGGTCACAGACGACCTTCCGTCCCTCCGCCTCGCATCCCTTGCCGGACACGAACTCCAGCGACGCGGGCAGCGTCGCCCGGAAGGTCGCCCGGTAGGCCGCCCGCTCCCCCTTCTTCCCGCCCTTCGGCGCGGCGGTGAACGCCCACGTGCGCGTGACGCCGGGCACGATGGCCAGTTCGGGCGCGTCCGTCCGGAGCGCGACGCTCCGCTTCCCGGGCGGTTTCGGCGCCGCCTGCGCCTGTCCCGGCACCGCGGCCACCAGCGGCACCGCCGCCAGTACCGCCGCCGGACCCCTGACCTTCAGCACGATCCATCCCCCTCACCTGCGGAACCTGCATGATCACGTCCGTTGTAAACGATCATGCGCCCGGCTCCCAGGTTCGGGTCGGCGTGTCGCCACCGTCAGTGATATGCCCAGGTCACGGCCATTACCTGAGGTGAACCTCCGGAATGGGCTGCGACGAATCGAACGGACCCTGTTGAATCGAACCGTTGTATCCGTTGAACGCACCATTGCCCGCTCCCGCACCCCTGGAGGGCCACATGGCCGTCTTCGGCGTCGACTACGCCTGGGGACGCCCCGGCGTCGCCGCGCTCAAGAGCGCCGGGGCGAACTTCGCCTGCCGCTACCTGTCGCACGACAAGACCGGCAAGAACCTGACCCGCGCCGAGGCCGACGAGCTGTCCGCCGCGGGCATCCGGCTCGTCGTCGTCTGGGAGACCAGCGCCGCCCGCGCGCTGGACGGCCGCGCCGCCGGCGAGGCCGACGCCCGCGACGCCGCCGCGCAGGCCGCCGACTGCGGGATGCCCGGCGACCGTCCGATCTACTTCGCCGTCGACTTCGACGCGTCCGCCGACCAGCAGCCCGAGATCGACGCGTACTTCGACGGCGTCGCGAACGTCCTCGGCCGCCGCCGGACCGGCATGTACGGCGGGTACGGACCGATCGGCCGCGCCTTCGACAACGGCAAGATCGCCTACGGGTGGCAGACGTACGCGTGGTCGGGCGGCCGGTGGGACGACCGCGCGCAACTGCGGCAGTACTCCAACGGGCACACCCTCAACGGCGTGTCGGTCGACTACGACCGCGCGGTCGCCGCCGACTACGGGCAGTGGCTCGTCGGGGAGTCACCGGACACGCCCGGATACGTGTCCGTCGGCGCCACCGCCGCGCAGCCCCTCGAACCCACCGCGTGGACGACCGTCGGCTGGAACGTCGACTACGCAGACGCCGACCACCAGCACTGGGACCGCGGCGGCCCGAGCATCCTGAACGGCCCCGCCCGCTACGCGCTGACCGCGGCGGTGACGATCACCGGCGTCGCGCCCGGCACCCGCCTGCAGGCCCGCGCGATCGAGGTGCGCGAGGACGACACCGCGAAGTTCGACGCGGGCCCCGTCCAGGAGTTCACGGCGTCCCGCACCGACGTCCACGTCCTGTACGCGCTGCCCGCCGACACCGTCGGCGACGGCCGCCGCGTCCGGTTCCAGGTCGTCCAGCACGGCACCGCCGCCGCGACGCTGACCGGCGGCAGCGCCAAGCTGCTGTTCTGGCGGTACTAGAAGTCGTCGCCGGTGTAGGGCGCGAGCGGCACCGCGAGGGCGGCGTCGAGGCGGTCCGCCGCGCCGGGCGTGTGCTCGGCGACCGTCCCGACCCGGACGAGCGTGCGCACCCGCGTGCCGCCCAGGTACACGGCGGCGAGGTCGGCGGTGTCCAGTGCGAGGTCCGGGGCGTCGTCCGTGCGCTCGCAGCCCGGCTTCTCGCCGGTGGTGAGCCGCCACCGGCCCCGGTTGCCGGGGACGCGCGCGTCCGCGACGTCCAGGACGAACGCGTCCTCGGCCGCCCACGAACGGGCGCGGAGCGCGGCGGGCAGGTCGACCAGCCGGAGCCACAGCGCCGCCGCGTCCCCCGTGACCGTGACCTGGTCGGGGTCCGCGGCCATCTGCAGGACCAGATCGTCCACCGGACGTTCCGGCGCCACGATCTTGCGCGTCAGGTCGATCGACGCGAGGTAGGTCCACAACGCCGCCTCGACCCGCGGCGTCTCGGCCACCAGGTCGTACAGCCGGACGGTCCGCTCGTGCGTCCGGTAGATCGCGTACCCCTCCGGATGCACCACGACCCGCGGCTCGGTGTACCGGGGGTTGCCGTGGTCGACCGGCGCAACGTTCCTGTGCAGCCACCAGTCCCCGTCGCGCGCCAGCCCGCCCGGCCGCCGCGCGATCTCCCGCTCGTACATCGGGCCGAGGACGCCCGGGGCCCGCTCCCGGTCGATCAGCCGCAGCGGGCGGTCGTCCGGGACGGTGCGCAGCCCGAACGGCCGGGACGTGTCGACCTCGAACCCGATCCTGCGGTCGGCGACGCCGAACCCGTACCGTCCGTAGATCGGCCCCTCGGACGCCCACAGCGCGGCCACCGGCCGTCCGGCGGCCGCCGCGTCGGCGTGCATCCGGTCGATCAGCGAGCTGAGGATCCCGCGCCGCCGGTGCGTGGGCAGCACCCCGACGAACGTGATCGCCGAGCAGTCCAGCGTCCCGCCCGGCACCGACAGCCGCTGCGGCAGGGCGCCCAGCTGCCCGGCGAGGAGGTCCTCGCCGGGCCCGCCGAGGTCGTAGGCCCCGATGCGCTCCATCCGGTTCACGAACCACTGAAGCGATTCCCGGTCGGTGATCCGCAGGTGGAACACCGTCGCGGCGAGGTCGATCATGCTGTCCGCGTCGTCCGCGGGGACGTCCCTGAGTTCGATCACGGATCCCACGCTATGCGCCCCCGCGACCCGGTTTCGCGCCGGGTCGGCCGCCGGATCAGCCGCGGACGAGCGTGGCCAGCAACTCGACGTGGCGGGTCATCGGGAAGGCGTCGAAGGCGCGGAGGGTGTCGAGGGTCCAGCCGCGCTCACTGAAGTAGGCGAGGTCGCGGGCCAGGGTCGCGGGGTCGCAGGACACGTAGGCGACCTTGCGGTCGGCGAGCCGGGTGACGTGCTCGACGACGTCGCGGCCCGCGCCGGTGCGGGGCGGGTCGAGGACGACCACGTCGGCGCGGCGCACGCGGGCGCCGCCCTGGTGGCCGCCGCCGCGCTTGTTCTGCGTGCGCGACGACGCGTCGGCACGGCCGAATTCGAGTTCGGCGACGATGTCCTCGACGGACCCGCGTTCGATCGACACGTTCGGCAGGTCGCGCAGGTTGAACCGGGCGTCGCGGACGGCCTGCCCATCGGACTCGACGCCGACGACGAGGCCGTCCGGGCCGATCCGGTCGGCGAGGACGCCCGCGAACAGGCCGACGCCGCAGTACAGGTCGAGGGCGATGTCGCCGGGCTTGGGCTCCAGCGCGTCCAGGACGGCGTCGGCGAGCAGCTGCGCGGCGCCCGGGTGGACCTGCCAGAAGCCGCTGCCGCTGACCTGGAACAGCCGCCCGGAGACCGACTCGCGGACGTACGGGAGGGTCGCGCCGGGCTCGGGCTTGCCGCGGACGAGCCGGACGGGCACGTCCAGCCGCGGCACCCGGATCTTGCGGCGGTCGCGGCCGCGCAGGACGACGAGGCGGTCGCCGGTCGAGGCGGACACGACGCCTTCGACGCCGGACGCGCCGGGCCAGCGCTTGTGCTCGATGCCCATCAGCTCGACGCCCGGGTGGGCGATGAGGCACTCGTCGATCGGCTCGATGTCGTGGGAGCGGTGCTTGCGCAGCCCGACGGTGCCGCCGGACACCGCGAACTGCACGCGGGTGCGCCAGCCGAGGCCGGGCGGCGGGACGACGTCGCCGTCCACCGGGTACGGGACCTCCTCCACGACGACCGTGCGGGTGATCCCCGCGAGGCGGCGGAGCTGCTCCTCGACGACGGCGGCCTTCATCTTGCGCTGCGCGGGGAGGGAGGCGTGCTGCCAGTCGCAGCCGCCGCAGCGGCCGGGGCCCGCGAACGGGCAGGGCGGCTCGACGCGGTCCGGGGACGCCTCAATGATCTCGACGGCGTCGGCGCGCAGGTAGTTCTTGGCGCGTTCGGTGACCTGCGCCCGCACCCGCTCGCCCGGCAGCGCGTGCCGGACGAACACGACGCGCCCCTCGTGCCGGGCGACGCAGAATCCGCCGTTGGCGACGTCGCCGACCTGCAGTTCGAGAACGTCGGGGACGTCGGGCTCGGTTTCACTCACGGTCGGACACACTACCGTCGCCGGGGCGTGCTCCGGTCCGTGACGAGGGACGCGGCGGGCGCCGGGACGCGCCCGGCCCCGGCGGCTCGACGCGTCCCTTGAGCCGGTCGGACGACTGGAGCTGCCAGGCGACGCTCGTCACCATCACGCCCGGCTGGAACAGCAGCCGCCCCTTGAGCCGCAGCGCGCTCTGGTTGTGCAGGATCTGCTCCCACCAGTGGCCGACGACGTACTCGGGGATGAACACCGTGACGACGTCGCGGGGGCTCTTGCGGCGGACGCCCTTAACGTACGACAGGACGGGCCGGGTGATCTCCCGGTAGGGCGAGTCGAGGATCTTCAGCGGGACGGGGATGTCGAGCGCGTCCCACTCGTTCTGCAGGCGCCGCGACTCCTCGGCGTCCACCGCGACGGTGACGGCCTCCAGCGTGGACGGGCGCGTGGCGCGGGCGTACGCGAGCGCGCGCAGCGTCGGCTTGTGGATGGTGGAGACGAGGACGATCGCGTGGTTGCGGGCGGGCAGCGCCACGTCCTCGCCGGACGGTTCGAGTTCCTCGGCGACCCGGTCGTAGTGCTTGCGGATCGCCTTCATCAGCAGGAACAGCAGCGGCATCGCGATGCAGACGATGTAGGCGCCGAGCATGAACTTGGTGGACAGCACGACGAGCAGCACGATGCCGGTGAGCGTGGCGCCGAACGCGTTGATGGCGCGGGACGTCCGCATGTGGCGGCGCCGCACGGGGTCCTTCTCGACGGCGAGCAGCTTGTTCCAGTGCTTGACCATGCCGATCTGGCTGACGGTGAACGAGACGAACACGCCGACCGTGTACAGCGGGATGAGGCGGCTGACGGACGCGTCGTAGGCGTAGATCAGCAGCCCGGCCATCGCGGCGAGGATGATGATGCCGTTGCTGTAGGCGAGCCGGTCGCCGCGGGTGTGCAGCTGGCGCGGCAGGTACCGGTTCTGCGCGAGCACCGACCCGAGGACGGGGAAGCCGTTGAACGCGGTGTTGGCGGCGAGGAACAGGATCAGCGCGGTCATCGTGGTGACCAGCACGAACCCGGGCGTGAAGTTGCTGAAGACCGTTTCGGCGACCTGCGCGATGACGGGGTCGGGGTGCTCGATCGTCTGCCCGGTGGCCGGGTCGACCATCCGGACGTCCTGGTCGCCCTCGGCGAACTTGGCGTCGGTGATGAACGCGAACGCCGTCACGCCGCCGAACAGCGTCGCCCCGATGAGGCCGAGCATGAGCAGGGTCGTGGCGGCGTTGCCGCCCTTCGGCTTGCGGAACGCGGGCACCCCGTTGCTGATCGCCTCGACGCCGGTGAGGGCGGCGCAGCCGGAGGAGAACGCCCGCAGCAGCAGGAAGACGAGGGCGAACCCGGCGACTCCGGTCTCGGACCCGACGAGCTCGTAGTCGGCGGACGCGGCGCGCAGCTCGGTGCCGGTGATGAGCCGCATCAGGCCCCACAGCAGCATCCCGAACACCGCGAACATGAACAGGTAGGTCGGGATGGCGAACGCCACCCCCGCCTCCCGCAGGCCGCGCAGGTTCCCGATCGTCAGCAGCACGACGATGGCGATCGCGACGGCGACCCGTGCGGCCGGATGAACTCCAGCAGCGCCCCGAGGTTCTCGACGCCGGACGACACCGACACCGCGACCGTCATGACGTAGTCGACCAGCAGCGCGCTCGCCACGACGACGCCCCAGTTGCCGCCGAGGTTGGCGGTGGCGACCTCGAAGTCGCCGCCGCCGCTCTGGTAGGCGCGGACGTTCTGCCGGTACGAGGCGACGACCGTCAGCAGGATGACCAGGACGCCCGCGGCGACCCACGGCGTGTACCCGTACATGACCAGGCCGCCCGCCCCGAGGGCGAGCAGGATCTCCTGCGGCGCGTACGCCACCGACGACAGGGCGTCGCTGGCGAAGACGGGGAGCGCGATGCGCTTGGGGAGCAGCTGCTCGTGCTGTTGCCTGCTCTGCAGGGCGCGGCCCAGCAGTAACCGCTTCGCGAGGTCAGGAGCCTTCGACACGCAACGAGACTCTAAGGCCTGTTCAACGGGTTCCGTGGTGCGGGGTGTATTGAACAGCCGGATTCGTGTCCGGTGTCTGTCCGGCGTGACCACTCGCCCGCCCGTGGTGGGGCCAGGGTGGTTCATCCGGGGTCGGCACCGTACTGGTCCAGGTTCGCCGAGCAGAGGCCGCCCGTCCAAGGGCCCGCCGCGGGTTGCGGCGGGTCCGGGTTCGGGTGGCTGCCGTGTTCCCCTCCCGGTCACCGGGTGTGCCGGTACTAGGGAGGGGGATGGGTACGGTTGACTCGGACAGGGCTCCAGGCAGCCCCGGCCCGCCCGCGCACAGCACGCGGCGGGAGTCGGCGTAGTCCACCCGTGCGGTGGACGGGTCGTCGGGATCCTCCAGGCGGACGAACGCGGCGAGTGCGGCGGCGACCAGGTCTCGGTCACCGGCCAGGCCGCAGCCGCCGTCCTCGACCCGGCAGTGGTGGGTGCGGTCGCCCAGGGTTTGGGGGTGGCGGCGTCCGCCAGGGCAAGTGCTGCGACAGGGCGGTGGTACGGGTCGAGGCGCGCAGCAGCCGCCCGCCGGTGGCGGCGCACTCGGCGGCCAGGGCGGTGATGAGCATGCCGGGGGTGAACCGGGCGCACGCTCGTCCCCAGAGCCGGAACCAGGCGGTGATGTCGCAGTCCTCGACCACCAGGTCCGGACCGTGCACCCCCACCAGTTGTCCGGCGATCTGCCGGGCCCGTGTGGCGCGGGATTGCGCGGCGCGCTGCCCGGCGGCCGCGTCGGCGGCACGCAGCCGGATATAGGTCGTGGACAGGGTGTCGCGACGGTGGGAGCGGCTGGGCTTGCCGTCGGCGCGGGCTAGGCGGGGACCGCCGGGCACCTGCACCTGCTTGGGCAGGAGTCCGGCCGCTCGGCGGCGTCGTTCACGCTCGGCCTGCCGTTTCCCGAGCTGGTATTGGGTGGTGTTGGTGGCGCGGCGGGAGCGTTCCAGCGCCCGCCGCCGACCCCGCCGTTTACGTTCCCGCCGCTCGATCCGCACCCGCTCGCCCTCGGGCAGGACCACCCTGGACGACACCACACCGGCCAGGTCGGCGGGCGGGACGGTGCCGGAGTTGGTGGAGACGGAGACAACGGCGAGGTTGGAGACGTTGCCGTCGACCCCGCCCCGCCGCCCGGCCGGTGCGGCGGCCCTCCGCGCGGCCGTGGAGTCGGGCACGAACGCCGCTTTCAGCACCATCAGATGGGCTTCGTAGGTCCAGCCGCCGGGTTCGGACGGGGCGCGGCGGCGCACCAGATCGACCTTGTGCCACGCCTCCGGATCACCCAAGGTGTGGACCAAGTGGGGCCACTGGCCCGCGCCCTGCGGCAGCCGCACCGGGACCACCAGGTCGCCCCGCCTCCCGTCCGGGCCGCCCGCGAACACCACCGCCAGCGGCCCGTCATGCTCCCACCACACCCTCTTGCCCCGCCCGCGGGACCTGGGCGGCTCCGGTGCTTGCGGGGTGCGGGACTGGACCAGAACCGAGGTACCCGGCGGCAACGCCGCCGCCCGCCCCGGCGTGATGTCCGCGGGCAGGCCCGACGAGGGATACGCAGCGAGGTGACCGGACAGGGTGCCGTGCAACCGGAACGTCTCCCACTTACGCGCCCTGGTATGAGAACGCGCCCGTCCCGGGATCCGCGTGAAATCCCACCACGAACCCGCCTTCGGCAGGCCGTGGCGCTTGCCGGACGCATCGGGGAACAGATGCCGCTCCACACCCGTCCACACCTCATCGGCCAGATGCATCGCCACCGCCTTGGACAGGTGATGCTTCAGATGACCCGAGGCGTCCAGATGACGGTACGCCGCCCGTTCCAAAGCCTCCCGCGACAATCCCAGCCGCGCCCGCCATCGCTTGGCGTCTGCGGGGGTGCGGCGGCGCCGGTAACCCGCCCGGTACGCCACCGCACGCGAACGCGCATCACGCCGCAACGCCCGCTTCAGACTCCACGCCGCCGCATACAGTTGTTCCAGGCGGTGCCGGGCGGCGAGGTCTGGGACCAGCCGCAACCGCACCACCGTCACCGCCCCATCATCCGGGCGCCGCCACGCCGGGCCCTTGTTCTTCCCCCGAAACCGCCGCGCCCCGGCCCCTGCCCCGGGTTCGGCCGCGGGTTCGATCGCGGTCTGCGCGGCGGGCGGTGCGACACCGACGGCGCCACCCTCATGACCTGTCGCGGACTGCAGCATGACGAACACATTACGTCACCATCATCGAACATGCAATCGACACCCGCCCCGGGGGGTGCCCGTCACCCGCCTCGGCGACCTGCACCGACATACCGGACATTGGACCGCCGACGGTGGCGATCTTCACGGCCGTTGATCCCCTCATCGGAAAGCACTCACATCCCCGAATGCGACATGCCACTCAAACTGGGCTTTTCTTGACAGGACCTAGTAGCCCCCGCCGGGCCGTGGAAGCGGACATGAACACGCTGTGGCCTGCCGGAATCCCCGGCCGGGTAGTACTCGTCCGGGCGGATGTGTAGGTTTGCCGTCCGCAGGGATCATTCAGTGAAGAAGCGGTCCTCGGGTGCGGCACGGAATCGGCGGCGCAGGCCGTCCACCGCGCGGGGGGTGCAGGGGCGGCGTCCCCTGGAGAACAAGAAGGAACGGCCGTGCATATCGTGATCATGGGATGCGGGCGGGTCGGCTCGACGCTCGCCCACATCCTGGAGGAGAGGGGCCACTCGGTGGCCATCATCGACCAGAACCCGGAGGCGTTCCGGCGGCTGCGCAGCGGGTTCCGGGGACGCCGGATCACCGGGTTCGGGTTCGACCGCGATGTGATCGCCGAGGCGGGCATCGAGCGCGCGTCGGCGTTCGTGGCCGTCAGCAGCGGCGACAACTCCAACATCATCTCCGCGCGGTCGCGCGCGAGACGTTCGGCGTCGACAACGTCGTCGCCCGCATCTACGATCCGCGCCGCGCGGAGGTCTACCAGCGGCTCGGCATCCCCACCGTGGCGACCGTCCGGTGGACCGCCGACCAGATCCTGCGCCGCCTGCTGCCCGAGGGCGCCGAGCCCCTGTGGCGGGACCCCACCGGCGGCGTCGTCCTCGCCGAACTGGAGGGCGGGGGCCTGTGGGTCGGCGAGAAGGTCGCCGCGCTGGAGGAGCACGCCCGCACCCGGGTGGCGTTCCTGTCGCGGATGGGCGAGACGCTCGTCCCGTCCGGCGACACGGTCGTCCAGGACGGCGACGTCGTCCACATCATGGCGAACGCGAACGATCTGGAGCGGGTGAACGCCGCGGTCGCGGCGCGGGACGGGGAGGACGCCTGATGCGGGTCGCGATCGCGGGGGCGGGCGCGGTGGGCCGGTCCATCGCGCAGGAGCTGCTCGAGAACGGGCACGAGGTGCTCCTGATCGACAAGAGCCCCAAGGCCATCAAGGTGGAGATGGTGCCGCGCGCCGAGTGGCTGCTGGCGGACGCCTGCGAGATCTCCGCGCTGGACGACGCGGCCCTCGAACGCTGCCAGGTGGTGGTGGCGTCGTCCGGGGACGACAAGGTCAACCTGGTGGTGTCGCTGCTCGCCAAGACCGAGTACGGGGTGCCGCGCGTGGTGGCCCGCATCAACCACCCGAACAACGAGTGGCTGTTCAACGAGTCGTGGGGCGTGGACGTGGCCGTCTCGACGCCGCGGCTGCTGTCGGCGCTCGTCGAGGAGGCCGTCAGCGTCGGCGACCTGGTGCGGCTGATGACGTTCCGGCAGGGCGAGGCGAACCTGGTGGAGCTGACCCTGCCCGAGGACGCGCCGCTCGGCGGCCAGCGGGTCGGTTCGGTCGACTGGCCGCGCGACACCGCGCTCGTCGCGATCCTGCGCGAGGGCCGGGTGCTGGTGCCGTCCGCCGACGACACCCTCGAACCGGGCGACGAGCTGATGTTCGTCGCCAGCCAGGACGTCGAGGACGACCTCGCCGAGCTGCTCGGCGGCCGCTGAGGCTACGTCCGGGGGCGCTCGATCGGCGTGCGCCCCCGGGCGAGCAGCCACACCATCGCGGCCAGCCCGGCGACCTGCAGCGGCCAGCCCATGCCGATCTTCGCGGCGCCCAGCAGCCCGCTCTGGTCGCCCGCCGCGACGTAGATCGGGTACTGGACGGCGACGCGCAGCACGCACGGCAGCACCAGCAGCCACGTCAGCCGCGAGCACAGCTTCACGATCCCGGGATCGGACCGCCAGGCCGTCGGGTCGCCGGTGACCGAGCCGATGATGAACCCGACCGCGGGCCACCGCACCAGGATCGAGAACGTCAACCCCACGGCGTAGGCGGCGTTCAGCAGGATGCCGGGCAGGAACGCGTCCTCGGCGTCGCCGGAGCGCAGCGCGAAGAACGCCGCGATGGCGATCCCGACGAGGCTGTTGAGGACGAACTGCGGGTTCGTCCGCTGCAGGATCCGAACCAGGAGCAGCACCACGGCCGCGCCGATCCCCGCGAACACCGCCGGCTTGACCTCGTCGACCAGCACGAACGTCAGGGTGAAGGCCGTCACCGGGGCGGCCGCCTCCAGCATGCCGCGGACCCCGCCGAGCGCCTTGCTCAGCTGCGCCCGGACGGCCGCCTCGACGGTGTCGTGCGCGTCGCGCGGCTTCGCCTCCGCACCGTCCTCGGCCGCCGGGGCGTCGGTGGTGTCGTCCCGCATTTCGCTCACGTATCTCTCCCGGCCGCCCGTGGCGGCCTCACGAACCGCCGCGCAGCTCGTAACGCGGATTGAACATCGTCTTGCGCCCGTCCTGGAGGCTGACCAGCCCCTCGGCGCGGAGCCGCCGGCCGGGGTCGATCCCGGCGATCTTGCGGCGGCCGAGCCACACCAGGGTGATCACGTCGGTGCCGTCGTACAGTTCGGCCTCCAGGGCCGGGGCGCCGCCGCGCGGACGCAACGTCACGGTACGTAGGGTACCCGCCACGCAGTGACGCTTGCGCGAGCCGCAGTCGGTGATCGGCGTCGCGCCCTCGTCGCCGCGCTCCTTGCGCAGCTCCTCCGCCTCCAGTTCGGCGTTGCTCGACGCCATCCGGCGCAGGAAGCGCTTGAGTCCGCCCTTGCCGCGCTCCTGCGCGGCGGTCGGTGTGCGGTCCATACGACGAAGCGTATGGCATCCCGGGGCGATTCGGACCCCCACCGCCACCGGAAACCAATCGGGAAGGAATGGAGCATTCCATTCCGAGTTACAACGTGCGGTTCGCCAGGGAGCGATGCCCGGACCGCACGCCCAGCAGCGTGCAGACGATCGTGATCACCACGCCGCCGCCCATGGTGATCGCGGACGCCGCCTCCCCCGGCACCGCGGCCGAGATCACCCCGGTCAGGACCATCACCGCCCCGCCCGCGACCATCCACGGCTGCGCGCCCCGATGGACGATCGTCCACGACTCGTCGTCGGCCATGCTGCGCTTCGTGCGGATCCCCGCGAACTCGTTCCGCCCGATCCGCCCGGTGGCCGTACCCCGCCCCACCACCACGACGAGCACCCCGGCCGCCGCGATGACGAGGTTCGAAACGATCAGCATCCGTCCTCCCCGCCCCGTATCCGTTCGATGAGCCATTCGTACACCCGCCGCCTATCCGGGCGCGCGCGGCCCGCGGCGTGCCGCAGCGCGGGGATCGCCGGTTCCCCCAGCCGGACGAGCGCGTCCCGCGCGTCCCGCGCTACGACCGGCCGCGAATGCCCGAGCAACCCGATCAGGCCGGGCACCGCGGGCGCCCACCCGGCGTACGCCAGCGTGCGGACCGCCGTCCGGACGACGTCGGGGTCGCGGTCGTCGAGCAGGCCGGTCGTCCGGTCGAGGAACTCGTCCCGGTCGAGGACCTGCCGGGACACCCGGTGCGCCTGCAGCCTGATCTTGCGTTCCCGATGCCGCAGCAGCTCGGCGAGCAGCCCGGCCAGCTCGGGATCGCGTCCGGGCCGCTCGGCGAGCCGGGCGAGCGCCCGCCGGACGTCCGGCGCGCCCCGCCGCGCCGTGCGAACAGCTCCGCGAGCGTGGGCTCCGGCGGTGGCTCGCGGCGTTCCCGCAGGTCGCGAACGCCTCGGCGTCCCGCTCGGCCGCGCCGGGCGCACGGAACGGGCCGTCCACGAGGCGAGCCGGTCGGCGAGGTCGCGCGCCCCTCGCGGCGGAGCCGCTCGACCGCCGTCCCGAGCACCGGCGTCCGCAGCAGCGGCCGTCCGGCGACGAGGTCGAGCAGCCCCCACTCCCCCGCCGCCGCCCGGTCGGCGATCGCCTCCGCGACGAGATCGGCGGGCTGGAGGACGAGGTCGTCAAGCTGACCGGCGCGCACACCGGGACGCTCGCGTACCCGTTCGGCGTGGCGCCCGAGAAGGAGGAGTGGGCGCGCGAGGAGCGGGGCCGGTACGCGTTCCAGGGCATGTTCCTGGCGGGTTGGCGGCCCGCGCCGTCGCCGTTCGACGAGGAGTTCGATCGCTGGGCGATCCCCCGGGTGCGGTCGGAGGGCAAGATCAAGGAGAACGACTGCGAGAAGTACTGCTCGACCGCGTGGCTGGAGTATCTTGACCAGCACCCGCAGGAGCGGTACACCTCGGACGGGAATCCCGGCACGGTGACGATCCCGAGGGGGCTGCAGGACGGGCTCGCTCCGCAGTATCGGGGCGCGGCCAGGGTTTACTGACCGGCCGGCCAGGGCGGGGACGGCGGGGACCGGATTGACCCAGGGGGTTTCGGTCCCATATCCTGATAGCTGCGCTGTGGGCTTGCGCGTGCTTCGGACGGAGCAGGCTCGCGCTCGGTCAGGTCGGCGACGACGGTTCGGTTCACAGACGCGGGGCGACCCGCGTTCCATTCCGGTCTTCGGCAGGGCAACGGCCCGCCGCGCAACAACCCATACGACTTCCATGTCCGTACCGGAGCCAGCCGACACATGACGAGCAGCACCGAGGCCACCTCGACCACCCCGCAGGTAGCGGTCAACGACATCGGGTCCGAGGAAGCCTTCCTCGCGGCGATCGATGAGACCATCAAGTACTTCAACGACGGCGACATTGTCGAAGGCACTGTCGTCAAGGTCGATCGTGACGAGGTCCTCCTCGACATCGGCTACAAGACCGAGGGCGTCATCCCGTCCCGGGAACTCTCGATCAAGCACGACGTCGACCCGAACGACGTCGTCGCCGTCGGCGACCACGTCGAGGCCCTCGTCCTCCAGAAGGAGGACAAGGAGGGGCGGCTGATCCTGTCCAAGAAGCGCGCCCAGTACGAGCGCGCCTGGGGCACGATCGAGAAGATCAAGGACGAGGACGGCATCGTCACCGGTACCGTCATCGAGGTCGTCAAGGGCGGTCTCATCCTCGACATCGGCCTGCGCGGCTTCCTGCCCGCGTCGCTGGTCGAGATGCGCCGCGTCCGCGACCTGCAGCCCTACGTGGGCCGCGAGCTCGAGGCCAAGATCATCGAGCTGGACAAGAACCGCAACAACGTGGTCCTGTCCCGCCGCGCCTGGCTGGAGCAGACGCAGAGCGAGGTCCGCCAGACCTTCCTCAACACCCTGCAGAAGGGCCAGGTCCGCAAGGGCGTCGTCTCGTCGATCGTCAACTTCGGCGCGTTCGTCACCTCGGCGGCGTCGACGGCCTGGTGCACGTGTCCGAGCTGTCCTGGAAGCACATCGACCACCCGTCCGAGGTCGTCGAGGTCGGCCAGGAAGTCACGGTCGAGGTCCTGGACGTCGACATGGAGCGCGAGCGCGTCTCCCTGTCGCTCAAGGCCACGCAGGAAGACCCCTGGCAGCAGTTCGCCCGCACCCACCAGATCGGCCAGGTCGTGCCGGGCCGCGTCACCAAGCTGGTGCCGTTCGGCGCGTTCGTCCGGGTCGAGGAGGGCATCGAGGGCCTGGTCCACATCTCCGAGCTGGCCGAGCGCCACGTGGAGATCCCCGAGCAGGTCGTCCAGGTCGGCGACGAGATCTTCGTGAAGATCATCGACATCGACCTCGACCGGCGCCGCATCAGCCTCTCGCTCAAGCAGGCGAACGAGGGCGCGGCCAACATGGAGGAAGAGGACTTCGACCCCACCCTCTACGGGATGCCGGCGGAGTACGACGAGCAGGGCAACTACAAGTACCCCGAGGGCTTCGACGCCGACACGGGCGAGTGGCTGCCGGGCTTCGACGAGCAGCGTGAGACCTGGGAGCGGCAGTACGCCGAGGCCCGCTCCCGCTTCGACGCGCACCGCAAGCAGATCGAGGAGGCCCGCAAGGCCGAGGCGGAGGCCGACACGGCGCCCGCCCCGACCGGCGGCGGCGACACCTCGTACTCCGGCGGCGGCGAGAGCGAGTCCGGCGGTGGCGCCCTGGCCACCGACGAGGCGCTCGCGGCGCTGCGGGAGAAGCTCTCCGGCGGGCAGTGACGCCCCGAGCGACGCCCCGTCGGCGTGGAGCCGACCCCACCGGAGCAGTCCACCGGTGACGGCCGCCGCGCGTTCCGGGCAAGTCCGGACGCGCGGCGGGCGATGACCCTATGATCACGGCCGGGGTCCGATCTTCACGGATCGACGCGTGATCTCGTTCCACCTCCCCTGAGACACAGACCCCCTGAGAACCGCTCGTCCCCCTGGAGCACTCGAACAAGTGGCCAGCACAGAGGCAGAATTCAAGACCGGCGGCCCCGCGGTGCCCGGCCCGTCGATCGTCCCGCCCGGCCCGGCCCGGATCGTCCTGATCGCGATCACGGTGGCGGTGCTGGCGCAGACACTGCGCTTCTCCCTCCCGCAGCTCGACAACTTCGCCGACAGCGCCGGCTTCGGCGTCGCCGGCGCCGCGGTGCTGATCGTCTTCCTGGCCGGGTTCGCCGCGCCGCTGATCCGCCGCGCCGCCGGACCGCGCGCCCTGCTGCTCACCGGAGTGGGCGGGCTGCTCGCCGTCCGGCTCCTCGCGCAGCTCATCGACCCGCGCACCTGGCTGGTGTTCATCGGCACCGCGATCGGCATGATCGCGATGGCGGCGCTGTACGAGGGCGCCCGCGGCCTGTCCGGGGTGGGCTTCGCGACCGCGGCGGTCGCCGGGCTGTCGGCCGACGCGGCCGTCCGGATGTGCTTCGCGACCTGGGACCCGGTGTGGCGGTCCGGGATCGGGCCGTGGGCCGCGTGCCTGGCGTTCGTCGGGCTCGGCGGCGCCGCGCTGTACCGGGAACTGCGGTCCGGGCCGGTGACGCCGCCCGGCATCTCCTGGCGGGACGCCATGGGCGCCTCGGCGCTCGGGCCGTTCCTGGCGCTGCAGGTCCTCGTGCTGTCCAGCCCCGCGTTCGTCGCGTCGTCCGGCTGGCGGTCCCTGACGGCGGCGCACGTGACGATCGTCGTCGGGCAGGGCCTCGCGCTGGCGTTCCTCGCGTCCGGTCTCGCGGTGCGGGCGGTGCCGGGCGGCGTGTGCGTGCTCGGCGGGACGGTGCTGGGCATCGGCGCGGGCGCGGTCGCCGGGACGTACGCGATCTCCGGGATCGAGGTCGTCCCGATCGTGATCCTCGGGCAGGTGCTGTCGGCGTGGCTGCTGGCCGTCGCGTGCCGGGCGCCGCTGCGCCGCGCCGGGACGGGCGGGTCCATCACCCGGATCGACGTCGGCGCGGCCCTCGGCGGCTTCCTCGTCGCGCTCATCCTCGTCCCGTACCAGGTGAGCGCGCTGCTGCCGATGCCGTTCCCGAACAACCTGCTGCCCGGTGTCGCCGGGATCGCGCTGGGAGCCCTCGCGGCGATCACCGCGGCCCGCGGGGGGCCCTTACCCGCGCGCGCGCCGCTGCGCGCGCTCACCGCCGGGGCCGCGTCGCTCGCGCTGCTGCTCGGCACCGTCGTGTTCACGATCGCCGAGCCGGACGGGACGGCGCAGGCCGCGCCCGCCGCGGACCGCGTCCGGATCATGAGCTACAACGTCCACGACGCCGTCGACCAGGACGGCCAGCTGGACCCCGAGGGGATCGCCCGCACCATCGAGGCGGAGAAGCCGCAGGTGGTCCTGCTGCAGGAGGCCGGACGGGGCTCGCTGCTGTCCGGCACCGCCGACGTCGGGGTGTGGCTGTCGCAGCGCCTCGGCATGAAGCTGATCTGGGGCCCGGCCGCCGACGGCCAGTTCGGCAACGCGATCCTCACGTCCCTGCCGGTCGTCAGTTCCGGGACGGCCCGCATGCCCAAGGGCGACTGGTCGCAGATCCGCGGGTACGTGTGGGCGCGGCTGGGCGTCGGCGAGACCACGATGGACGTGTGGTCCACGCACCTGGAGGGCGGCGAGGAGCACGGCGACGAGCGGCTCCGGCAGATCGCGGCGCTGCTGCGGGCCTGGGGCGGCGCGCCCCGCACCGTGATCGGCGGCGACTTCAACGTCGGACCGGGCAGCCCCGAACTGTCCCGGATGTCGGGCGGCACCGACCTGCGCACGGCGGTGATCGGCGCGGACCCGTCCCCGACGACCCCGGACGGCGAGCGGCACGACTGGATCTTCGGTTCCGACGGCGTGCTGTTCTCCGACTACGACGTGCCGAAGTCCGACGCGTCCGACCACTACCCGGTCGCGGTGACCGTCCGGATCCAGCGGTAGCGGGGGCCGGGGGCCGCTAGGGTCGTGCGCATGAGCGAGACGACGGCCGCCATCGCGCGGGCCGGCCTCCCGGACGCCGGGGAGATCCTGACCGTCCAGCGGGCCGCGTACCTGACCGAGGCGCAGCTGTACGGCGACCCGTTCATCCCGCCGCTCGTGGAGTCGCTCGCGCAGCTGCGCGCGGCCCTGGAGGAGGGCGACGGGGTCGTGCTGAAGGCGGTGCTGGACGGACGTCTCGCCGGTGCCGTCCGCGCCCGGTTCAACGACCGGACGTGCCTGGTCGGGCGGCTCGTCGTGGCGCCGACCGGGCAGGGCCGCGGGATCGGCGGGGGCCTGCTGCGGGCCATCGAGGCCGCGGCGGCCGGCCGCGCGGACGCGTGCGCGCTGTTCACCGGCCATCTCAGCGAGGCGAACCTGCGCCTGTACCGGGGGGCCGGGTACCGGGAGACGCACCGGGAGCGGGTCGCCGCGCACCTCACGCACGTCCACATGCGCAAAGCGCTGGAATCCCCCGACGCCTCGGGGACCGGGACGGCCGGGAGCGCCGGGACCGCCGGGTCGGCGGAAACCGCCGGGGCCTAAGGTTCCTTTCATGCTGAAAGTGGGACTCACCGGCGGAATCGGGTCGGGCAAGAGCGAGGTGTCGGCGCGGCTGAGCGGCCACGGCGCGGTGGTGATCGACGCCGACCGGATCGCGCGGGAGGTCGTGGAGATCGGCACGCCCGGCCTGGCCGCCGTGGTCGCGGAGTTCGGCGCGGACGTGCTGCTGCCGTCCGGCGGCCTCGACCGCGCGAAGGTCGGCTCGATCGTGTTCAACGACGCCGACCGGCTCGCGGCCCTCAACGCGATCGTCCACCCGCTGGTGGGGGAGCGGATGCAGGAGCTGATGGACGCCGCGCCCGCCGACGCCGTCGTGATCTACGACGTCCCGCTGCTGGTCGAGAACGGGCTCCGGGGGATGTACGACGTCGTCGTGGTCGTCGACGCCCCCGAGGAGGCGCAGCTCGACCGCCTGACGTCCCGCCGCGGCATGACCGAGGCCGATGCCCGCGCCCGCATGGCGAACCAGGCGTCGCGCGACGAGCGCCGCGCCGTCGCCGATCACCTGATCGACAACTCCGGCGACCTGGAGAAGCTGAACGCGCAGGTCGACGCCCTCTGGGAGACTCTCGCCGCCCGCGCCGCCGGGGCCTGAACGGCGGTCGGCCGCGTATTCCCGGGATGTCTCGCGTATACCGGATGTCACCTTCGTCACGGGCGGCCGGTGGCGGGCGGCCGTCGGCTATAGGCTCATCGCTATGCACCCCGGGGGATGGTGGCGGACGGCGTGGGCGTCGCGGCGCTCGCGCGCGCTCGACGTCGCCATCGCCGTGTCCGCGGCCCGGTGACGCCGTGCTTCTCTGGTTCACGCCGCAGCAGGACTTCTGGCTCCCGCCGTGGGCGGTGTCGGCGGCGTGCGTCGTCGTCGGGCTCGCGCTGATCGTCCGGCGGCGGCACCCGGTCGGGCTCGCGGTGTTCGCGGTGTCGTTCGGCACGGTGACCGGCGGGGGCGCGATCGGCTTCCTCATCATGCTGTACTCGCTGGCGGCCTACGCGATGTCGCGGCGGACCGTCGTGTCGATCGCGGTCGCCGGATACGTGCTGTCCGTCGTGTTCCCCGCGCCCGCGGCCACGAACGACGGCATCGGCGTCCGCGCGATCTACGCGGTCGCGTTCGTCGCCGTCCCGGTGCTGCTGGGCCTGTACATGGGGGCGCGCAAGCAGCTGGTGGTGTCGCTGCAGGAACGGGCCGCGCGGCTGGAACGCGAACGTCACCTCCTGGCAGAGCGCGCGCGGGGCGAGGAACGCACCCGTATCGCGCGGGAGATGCACGACGTCGTCGCCAACCGGATCAGCGTGATGGTGGTGCACGCGGGGGCGCTGCGGGCGATCGCCGCCCGCGATCCCGGGCGCGCCGCCGAGACCGCCACCGTGATCGGGGACATGGGCCGACAGGCGCTGGACGAGCTGCGGCACGTCATCGGGGTCCTGCGGCAGGGCGAGGAGATCCTCCCCGAGGAGAACGCCACGCTGGAGCACGTCCGGGAACTGGTCGGGCAGTCCGGCGCCGCCGGGCTGCGGGTCGACCTGGCCGTCCTGGGCGAGGAACGGCCGATGCCGCCCGCCGTGGGACGCACGGTGTACCGGCTCGTCCAGGAGGCGCTGACGAACGTCCACAAGCACGCGGGCGCCGCCGACACCCGGGTGGGGCTCGTCCTGCAGGCCGAGGCCGTCGAGATCGAGGTCGTCAACGCCGTCCCGACGGCGGTGCCCGCGCACGCGCTGCCGAGCGGCGGGAACGGGCTGGTGGGGATGCGCGAGCGCGTCACGGCCCTCGGCGGCGGGTTCGAGGCGGGGCCGCTGGACGGCGGCTGGGCCGTCCGCGCGCGGCTGCCCCTCCCGGCCCCCTGAAACGGCGTGTGACCTGCGGCTCCATCGCTCGTATGCGGAATGTCGGACCCCCTGAATACAGTGGGGGGAGACCAGGGGGAGGGGCAAATGCGGCCAGTCACGGATCTGCGGCGCCGCGTGGCGCCGTTCGAGGTCGTCACCGAGATGACGCCGTCGGGCGACCAGCCGCAGGCGATCGGCGAACTCGCCGGACGCGTCGACCGGGGCGACAAGGACTCGGTGCTGCTGGGCGCGACCGGCACCGGCAAGACCGCCACGATCGCGTGGCTGATCGAGAAGCTGCAGCGGCCCGTGCTGGTCATGCAGCCGAACAAGACCCTCGCCGCCCAGTTCGCCAACGAACTGCGCGAGATGCTGCCCGGCAACGCCGTCGAGTACTTCGTGTCGTACTACGACTACTACCAGCCCGAGGCGTACATCCCGCAGACCGACACCTACATCGAGAAAGACTCCTCGATCAACGACGAGGTCGACCGGCTGCGGCACTCGGCGACGAACTCGCTGCTCACGCGGCGCGACACCGTCGTCGTCGCGTCCGTGTCCTGCATCTACGGCCTCGGCACCCCGCAGGAGTACGTCGACCGGATGGTGCGGCTGCACGTCGGCCAGGAGATCGACCGGGACGAACTGCTGCGCAGGCTCGTCGAGATGCAGTACTCGCGCAACGACCTCGCGTTCACCCGCGGCACGTTCCGGGTGCGGGGCGACACCATCGAGATCATCCCGCAGTACGAGGAGCTCGCCGTCCGGATCGAGATGTTCGGCGACGAGATCGAGAAGCTCGCGACGCTGCATCCGCTGACCGGCGAGGTGATCACCGAGGACGACGAGCTGTACGTCTTCCCCGCGTCCCACTACGTCGCCGGGCCGGAACGGATGGAACGGGCGATCGGCGACATCGAGGCCGAGCTCGCGACGACCCTCGCCGAGATGGAGCGGCAGGGCAAGATGCTCGAGGCGCAGCGGCTGCGGATGCGCACCACCTACGACATCGAGATGATGCGGCAGGTCGGCACCTGCTCCGGCATCGAGAACTACTCCCGGCACATCGACGGCCGCGGCGCCGGGACCGCGCCCAACACCCTCCTCGACTACTTCCCCGAAGACTTCCTGCTCGTCGTCGACGAGTCGCACCAGACCGTCCCGCAGATCGGCGCGATGTACGAGGGCGACGCGTCCCGCAAGCGGATGCTGGTCGAGCACGGGTTCCGGCTGCCGTCCGCGATGGACAACCGCCCGCTGAAGTGGGAGGAGTTCCTCGAACGCATCGGGCAGACGGTGTACCTGTCGGCGACGCCCGGCCCCTACGAGATGGGACGCGTGCAGGGCGACGTCGTCGAGCAGGTCATCCGCCCGACCGGGCTCATCGACCCCGAGATCGTCGTCAAGCCCACCAAGGGGCAGATCGACGACCTCGTCCACGAGATCCGCGAGCGGACCGAGCGCGACGAGCGCGTCCTGGTCACCACGCTCACCAAGAAGATGTCCGAGGACCTCACCGACTACCTCCTCGAACTGGGCATCCAGGTCCGCTACCTGCACAGCGAGGTCGACACGCTGCGCCGCATCGAGCTGCTCCGCGAGCTGCGCGCCGGCGAGTTCGACGTGCTGGTCGGCATCAACCTGCTGCGCGAGGGCCTCGACCTGCCGGAGGTGTCCCTCGTCGCGATCCTGGACGCCGACAAGGAGGGGTTCCTCCGCTCGGAGACGTCCCTCATCCAGACGATCGGCCGCGCCGCGCGGAACGTGTCCGGGCAGGTCCACATGTACGCCGACACGGTCACCCCGTCGATGGAGCGGGCGATCGACGAGACGAACCGGCGCCGCGCCAAGCAGCAGGCGTACAACGAAGAGCACGGCATCGAGCCGCAGGCGCTGCGCAAGCGGATCGCCGACATCCTCGACTCCCTCGCCCGCGAGGACGCCGACACCGAGACGCTCATCGGCGGCGGGGGCCGCCAGCAGTCCCGCGGCAAGGCGCCCGTCCCCGGCCTGGCGTCGCGCACCGGCGACGTCGGCCGGCACGCCGCCGACCTGGTGGGGGAGCGCCCCCGCGCGGAACTGGAGGGCATCATCGAGCAGATGACCGAGCAGATGCACCAGGCCGCCGCCGACCTGCAGTTCGAGCTCGCCGCCCGGCTCCGCGACGAGATCAAGGAGCTGAAGCGGGAACTCCGCGAGATGAAGGAGGCCGGGGTCGGCTGACCCCGGACGGGCCCCGCGGACCCGTCCGGGGCCGCGTCACATGTGGGTGCCGCCGTCGATGCGCAGCTCGGTGCCGGTGACGAACGCGCCGTCGTCGGACGCCAGCATCGCGACGACCCCCGCGACCGTCTCCGGCCCCGCGAACCCGTCCCCGACCGCCGGCATCAGCTTCCCGAACAGGCTCATGTCGGCGTCCGCGGGCAGCCCGGGACCGCGCCCGGTCGTCATGCCGCTGCTGATCGACCCGGGCGCCACCGCCACGGCCCGCAGCCCCCGCTTGGCGTACTCGCTCGCCAGCACGTGCGTGAACGACTGGATGCCGCCCTTGGACGCGGCGTACGCCGCCATGTACGGGTGCGCGAAGCTCGCGGACGTCGAGCTGAAGTTCACCACCACACCGCGCCCCGACTCCAGCAGCGCGGGCAGCGCCTCGCGCGTCACCAGGAACGTCCCGGTCAGGTTGACCCGCAGGATCGTGTTCCAGAACTCCAGCGTCGTCTCGTGCGTGTGCGCCGACCGCAGGATCCCGGCCGCGTTGACGAGCGCGTCCAGGCCGCCCAGCTCGCGGACGCGTCCGCGACGCCCCGCCGGACCGCGTCCTCGTCCGCGACGTCCATGACCGCCGTCGTCAGCCGCCCCCCGGCCGCGCGCTCCGCCGTCTCGGCGAGGCCCTCCCCGTTGACGTCGAACGCCGCGACGCGCCCGCCCTCGGCGAGGATCCGCAGCACCGTCGCCTGCCCGATGCCCGACCCCGCGCCCGTGATGATCACCCGGCGACCGTCGAACCGCTCCATGTCGTCCCTCCTCAATGCACGGAATGCCTGTATGACACAACGTGCCACACTGAGACTTTATGCCTACAGTAGACGTGTGAACCTCACCGAACGCCGCAAAGCCGCCACCGAGCTGGAGATCGCGCGCGCCGCCGCGTCCCTGTTCGCCGAGCGCGGCTCGGGCGGGACGACGGTCGAGGCCATCGCCGACCGCGCGGGCCTGTCGCTGCGCACCTTCTACCGGTACTTCCCGACGAAGCAGGACGCCGTCGCGCCCCTGCTGTCGACCGGCGCGCAACGCTGGCTGGACCTGCTCGCGGCGGCCCCCCGCGACGCCCCCGCCGCCCGCGCCCTCCCGACGCCGCGCGCGCGCTGGCCGCACCCGACGCCGAGGCCGCCGAGTC
>NZ_MKJY01000018.1 GCF_001942465.1 Actinomadura sp. CNU-125 | reverse complement strand
GGTCACGATGCGGGGAGCCCGGCAGGAGGTCTTCGGGGGAGGTCACTCGGGCACGCTCGCGAACAACTCGTTCTCCTTGTTCTCGGTGACGACCTGCGCCGCTTCGAGCCGCCCCCGCTCGGCGGGGAACGTCATCACCAGCCCCATCGCGAGGTCGCGCAGGCCGCGCCCGATGACGCCGTCCATCGTGGCCGCCGAGGTGCCGCACGCCTTGAACGCGCCCAGCGCGACCTGGAAGCACGCCTCGGACACGTCGCCCTTGGCGATCCGCCACTGGCGGTAGACGTCGGGCTTGGGCAGCAGCGGCGGCTCGGAGGTCTCCAGTTCCAGCTGGCGGCGGATCCACAGGTAGGCCGTCTCCAGCCGCTCCGTCATGTCCCCGATGATCACCTGGTGCATCGGGGAGGAGGCGATCGGACGGCCGGTGTCGGCGAACGTCCGGCGGGTGAGCCGCTCGACGGCGAAGTCGTACACGTTCTGCGCCGCGCCCACGTAGCAGGACGCGATGGCGAGCTGGTTGCCGACGAAGCTGCCCCGGCTCATCCGCAGCATCCGCACGAACGCGCCGGGCACGGTGAGCGCCTCGTCCGCCGGGACGAACACGTCGGTGAGCTCCACCCCGTGGTTGTTGGACGCGCGCATCCCGAGCCCGTTCCACGGCGCGCGCGAGACGACGCCGGGCGCCTCGCGCGGCACCAGGAACAGCGCGAGCCCGTCGGCGTCCGCGGTGCCCTCCAGCCGGGCCGTCACCAGGTAGGTGTCGGCGACGCCGGTGGCGCAGCCGAACGACTTCACGCCGTTGAGGCGCCAGCCGCCCTCGGCCGGGGACGCGGTCGTGGCGATCGCGATGTTGGCGGAGGAGCTCTTGACCTCCTCGCTGGCGAAGTTGGCCATCCACGTCCCGGCGGCCATCCGGCCCAGCAGCTTCTCGGCGAACGCCCGCACGGGCTTCACCTCGTCGTCCCCGCTGAACAGCCCGGCCTCCACCGCCTCCAGCGGCAGCAGGCCCCGGGACGCGCTGGTGTTGTGGAAGAAGAACGACAGCGCGGTGGACGGGCACGCGGTGCCCATCGCGTAGGTGGCGGCGGCCAGGTCGCGCAGCCCGCCGCCCAGGCCCCCGTGCTCGACCGGCACGACCAGGCCGAGCAGTCCCGCGTCGCGGAGCAGCCCCACGTGCCCGGACGGGAAGTCGCCCGCGGCGTCGGCGGCCGCGGCGGCCTCGCGCAGCCGGGGCAGGACCGCCTCGACCCGCTCGGCCCGCTCGCGTTCGGCGGCGGACAGGTTCTCCACGAGCCGTTCGCCGGTCGGTCTCGTCGGCTGGGTCATCGCTGTGGTCCCCTTTCAGGAGGTCAGGACGCGGTCCGGTAGGTGCGGCCCGGGAGGGCCGAACCCCAGATCGCTTCCAGGTCCGTTGCGGCGGCCACGAGGGCGCCCCGGTCGGCCGGGGTGGCGACGCCGAGCCGGGACGCCAGGAACAGCACGTCCTCCGCGCACAGCCCCCCGTCGATGCCGCCGAGCGTCACGTCGAAGTGCCGCACGCCGCTCTTCAGCGCGGTCAGCACGTTCGCCATGCCGAGCCCGTACGCCTCGCGCAGCCGCACCCGGACGGGCACCGGCCGGGCCCGCGCCACCACGTCCTGAAGCAGGTTGCGCAGCAGCAGCGGCGAGGCGGCCCCGGGGCCCTCGTCGACGGCGATCTCGGCGCATCCGGCGGCGACCAGCCGGTCCACGGCGGCGAGCACCTCGCGCGTCCGCGCGGGCGCGAAGCCGTCGCTCACCCGTCCGACCACGGCGAGGTCCCGGTCCCGCGCCGCCGCGATCAGGCGGGGCGCGCCCGGCCCGTCCACGATCTCGGCCGTGACCGCGGCGCCGCGCGGTATCTCCGCCAGGGCCGCCGCGTCCTCCACGAGCGTCGACCAGGACGGGAGGGGGCCGTCGCAGGGCGCCTCGCCGAGCGCGGCGACGAGCGGCGCGGGCGTCCGCAGCCGCACGCCGCCGCGCTCACGGAGTCCAGCAGCCCGCGGACCCCGGCGCGCGTCGCGCGGGCGGGCGCGGTGCCGGACGCGCGGAGCCTGCGGTGCAGCGCGGCGGCGAGCCCGGTGTCGGCGATCGTCATCTCGTCCGGCAGCGGGTCGCCAGCTGGCCCCAGGCGCGCGAGTGGAACAGCAGCGGCGAGGTGCGGCGCGAGGTCTCGGCGGTCAGCACCTCGCCCACGAAGATGGTGTGGTCGCCGCCCGGGTACGCGTGCGCGACCCGGCAGTCCAGCCAGGCGAGCGCCTCCCGCAGGACGGGCGCGCCGGTGGGCGCGTCCGCCCAGGAGGCGCCCGCGAACCGGTCGCCGGGTTCGCGGCCGGCGAACCGGTGCCCGATGTGCGCCTGGTCCTTGCCGAGGAGCTGACGGCGAAGACGCCGCTGCGCTCGATCAGCGCGTGCGTGTGGATGTCCTTGGCCAGGCAGACCATGACCAGCGGCGGATCGAGGCTGACGCTGCCGAACGAGCCGGCGGTCATGCCGTGCCGGCCGCCCTCGGCGGTGGTCGTGACCACCGCGACACCGGTCGGCCACTGCGCCAGCACCGTGCGGAAGGTCTGTGCGTCGACCGTCACGGCATCGCTGCCCTTCGTTTCGCTTCAGGAAACACTGTACCGCTCACGGTAACGAGATGGCGGAGCGGGTGTCAACGCCCTGGGGGTTCCGAGCGTTTCCGTACGGGAAACGGCATGACCTAGACTGGGTCCGACCCCGTTCCGTCGGAAGGATTCGCAGTGGCGCGTGCCGCTTCCTCGTCGAGCGTTCCAGCGTCCTCCGCAGAGGAGGGCGAGGGGCAGAGCCGGTCGATCGCGGCCGTCGAGCGCGCGATGGACGTCCTGCTGCTGTTCGGGCGCAGCGGCCGGGCCGATCTCGGGGTGACCGAGATCGCCTCCGAGCTGGGGCTGACCAAGGCCGCCGTGCACCGCATCCTGACCGCGCTGCGCAGCCGCGACCTGATCACGGTCGACCCGGTGACCCGCCGGTACGCCCTCGGGCACGGCGCGGTCGCGCTCGGCCGCGCCTACCTCGCCCGGATGGACCTGCGCGCGCTGGCCGCCCCCGAGCTGCGCCGCCTCGCCGGGGAGGTGGGGGAGACCGCCACGCTGTCGATCCGCCGGGGCGACACCCGGTTGTACGTCGACCAGGTCGTCCCCCAGCACGAGCTCCGGGTGGAGGTCAGCCTCGGCATCCCCTACCCGCTGCACGCGGGCAGCTCGTCCAAGGTGATCCTGGCGTTCCTCGACGACGCCGAGGTCGGCGCGCTGATCGGACGGCACGGGCTGGACGCCCTCACCGGCCGGACGATCGTCGACGAGGAGCGCCTGCGCAAGGAGCTGGCGGGCATCCGCAAGCGCGGCCACGCGTCGTCCCTGGGCGAACGCCAGGAGGGGACCGCCTCGGTCGCCGCGCCGATCTTCGACCACGACGGCCGGGTGATCGCGGCGCTGAGCGTCGCCGGGCCGCTGAGCCGGTTCAAGGCGCGGATGGGCGAGTGCACGCCGCCGCTGGTGGAGTCGGCGGCCCGCATCTCCGGGGAGCTCGGCCACCGCGGCTGACGCCCGCGCGCCGGCATCAGGTCACAGATCGGCGCCGGGCTTGAGCACGCCGAGGGCGGCGGCGGCCAGGACCGAGGCCCAGATGCCGAACACGTACGGCAGGCAGCCGTCCACCGCCCGCCGCAGCGTGCGCTCGGTCGCCGCGGTGGCGCCGCCGCCCATCAGGGCGGCGAAGGCGGGCCCGAACGGGCGCAGGGTGAGCCGGATGCCGAGCCCGCAGGCGATGGCCGCGGTGTAGAGGGCGACCTTGCCGCCGAGCCAGCGCGGATCGGTGGTGACGCCGAACGGGCGGTCGGCGAGCAGCGTGTAGGCCGCCGTCGCGGCGAGCGCGGCGATCAGCCCGACGCGGACCGTCCAGTCGGCGCGGCGCACCCAGGGGAAACGGCCGTGCGTCCGGTGGTCGGCGATCGTGGCGGCGAGCCAGGCCGCGGCGAACAGCCACACGAGCAGGACCCGCCACCAGCCGAACGCGGGCGCGCCGAACAGTTCGGCGCCGTGCGGCTCCAGCGCCATCAGCGTCACCCCGCTCGGCAGGAACAGCACCAGGCAGATCTTCGGGCCGAGATCGAGCCCGCTCATCACGTTGAGCGCCGTCGCGCGCGCGGCCGGGGCGAGGTCGGGCCGGAGCACGTACCGGCTGGAGTAGAACACCCCGAGGTCGCCGCCGAGCCAGAAGACGAAGAGGACCAGGTGCAGCAGGATCCACCAGCCGTGCGCGTGCGCTCCCACGACCGTCCTCCTCAGCTTAGGAAACGCTGTTTCGTTCTTCGAAACGGTAACACGGCTATCGGCCGCCCGCCGGGCGCGGGTCCCGGTCCGCCAGCTCGGCGAAGACCACCAGCCGGTAGGCGGCGGAGAACTTCGGATGGCAGGTCGTGAGCGTGAGCATCGCCTTCCGGGGCGCGGCGCCGGGCTTGCCCGGCACGGGCGCGACCACGTCGGTCCGGCTCGGCCGGACGACGATGTGCTTCGTCACCGTGTAGACATAGGTCGTCGTCGCGGTGTCGACGAGGATCTCGTCGCCGCGCTCCAGTTCGCCGTTGCGCTCGAACGGCCCGCCGTAGGTGGTGCGGTGACCGGCGATCGCCATGTTGCCGACCTTCCCGGGCCCGGCCGACCCCGGATAGTGGCCCGGTCCCTTGCGCAGGTCCGCGACGCCCACGCCCTCGACCACCGTGTACCGGTACGACGGGCCGAACGCGGGGACGCGGATCCGCGCCGAACGCGCCGCCCGCGACGGGTTCGGCGGCCCCGGCGGGCCCGGACGCCGCGACGGGCTCGGCGTCCGCGCCGTCGCCGCCGCGCGTCCGAGAGTTCGCGGGCCCGCGTCGCGGTCCACCGCCGCTCCAGCTCGTCCTGCAGGTCGCTCTGCTGCCGGTGGGTGTACCCGCCGGTTCCCCACGACAGGTAGGCGACGAACATGGCGAGCAGGACGCCGGCCGTCATCGACAGCTCCGCCAGGGTCCGCAGCACGGTGCGCATGGCCTCGAACCGTAACCCGTCGAGGGGGAAACGGCGATTCCCATCGTGAAACGATTCTGCCGTCAGTCGCGCCCGCCCCCTTGACAGCACGGGCACCGACTGGTTTCGCTATGTCCACCTTGCGAAACTCTGTTTCCATAGCGGAAACGGAGTAGGAGGGATGGCGACACACGATGAGAAGCGCGCGTTCGGCCCTGCGCGGAGCGGCGGTCGTCACCGCCGCGAGCGCGGCCACGGTCTCGCCCCTCGCGGCGGGGACCGCGCAGGCGGCGACCGGCCAGGTCTCCTACCGATGCCAGATCTTCAGCACCCAGTTCGAGTACGACGCGACCGTGACGGTCACCGCGCCCGCCTCCGCCGGGGTCGGCGACCGGGTCGCGGTCGAGGCCGACTTCTCCGCCCTGCCGGGCGTCGCGCCGCTTCCGGTCGAGTCCTGGAAGACGTCCGGCGCGCTCACCCTCTCGGGCGCGCAGACGGGCTCGGTGCCGATCGAGGCCCCCGAACGGAGCGGGCCGATCCCGCCCTACGGCGAGGTGCCGATCGGCACCGTGTCCGGCGAGGCCGCGCTCACCGCCGCGGGCGAGGTGAAGATCGCGCCCGGCGAGCTGACGATCGTCGCCGACGCCGGCGCGGAGGCCGCCATCACCTGCACGCCCCAGGGCACGCCCCCGGTCCTCGCCACGATCGACGTCGGCGAGCGCGGCCCCGCCGCGTCGGTCAGCCCGCCCAGCGTCGTCCAGGGCGGGGACATCGCCCTCACCGGCACCGGCTGGCGGCCCGGCCCGGTCGAGGTGGCGCTGTGCGACGAGACGGGCGCCGCCTGCGAACCGGACGACCTGACCGGCGCGACCGCGTCCGCCGACGCGTCCGGCGCGCTGACCGGCTCCGCGACCGTCGCCGGGGACGCCGCCGTCGGCGCCCGCAGCATCGTGCTCGCCCAGGGAACGGTGCGCGCCCGCGTGCCGCTCACGGTCACCGGCACGACGCCCCCGCCCACCGGCGAGTGCGACACCGAACCCGCCGACACGTGCGGCGAGCAGAAGATCAACCTGACCGTGCACGGCGGACCGCTCACCATGTCCCGGGAGCCCGGCGAGGTGGACCTCGCGCCCGTCACGCTGAACGGCTCGCGGCAGACGACGACGGGCTCGCTCAAGCGCGTCGAGGTCATCGACGCGCGCGGCGGCACCACCGGATGGTCGCTCACCGGCACCCTCACCGACTTCGGTTCCGCCGCCGGGACGAAGATCCCGGCCGGGAACCTCACCTGGACGCCGTCCTGCACCGCCGAGCCCGGATCCGCGCCGTCGTGCCCGGCAGCGCGGGCCCGCTCGACACCACCACGGCCGCCACGCTATGCAGCGCGCCCGACGGCTCCGGGCAGACCACCGGCGGCACCTTCACCGCCGGGGCCGGCCTGAGCCTCACCGTCCCCCCGACGACGGGCGCGGGCCGCTACACCGCCGTCCTCACGCTCGCGCTGTCCTGACCCCGGCCGTCCGGCCGCCCCGAGGTGATCGATGAGTCTCCGACGTCGGACCGCCGCCGTCGCGGCGGCGGCGGCGCCCGCGCTCGGGGGAGGAGACCGCCGCGCTGGCCGCGGCCCAAGCCGGGCCACGGGCCCGGCGGCGGGCACGGCGGGTTCGCCCGCCCGGCCGCCGCCGTCCGGCCCCGGTTCCGCTGGTGGTGGCCGGACGCGCACGTCGACCCGGCCGAGATCCGCCGGGAGATCGACCAGATGGCCGACGCCGGGTTCGGCGGCGCGGAGATCGTCGCGCTGCACCACAGCATCGACGACAAGTCGCTGCTCGACCCGAAGAAGCACGGCTGGGGCACCGACGCGTGGAACGAGGCCGTCGAGGCGGCCCTCGACCAGGCGCGGCGGCGCGGCATCACGGTCGACCTGACGATGGGCCCGGCGTGGCCTGCGGCCGTCCCGTCGATCACGCCGGACGACGAGGCCGCCGTGCAGGAGCTCGCGTACGGCGCGGCGACGGTGCGGGCGGGCGCGACGCACGACGGCGCCGTCCCCGAGCCGGTCGCGGAACCGGCGGACGACGTCACCAAGCGGCACCTGGTCGCGGTGCACGCCGTCCGGCTCGACCCGGCGAACGACACCCGCAAGGAGACCGGCCTCGCGCACGCGTCCTTCCAGGACCTCACCTCGAAGGCCGCGAACGGCCGCCTCACCTGGACGGCGCCGTCGGACGGCGACTGGGTGCTGCTGTCGTACTGGCGGCGCGGCAGCGGGCAGCGGCCCGAGTCCGGCCCGCACACCGACCCGCCGAGCACGGTCGTCGACCACTTCAGCAAGGCCGGGACGCGCGCGGTCACCGCGTTCTGGGAGGCCAAGCTCCTCACCCCACGCCTGCGCAAGCTGATCAGGCAGGCCGGGTGGACGCTGTTCGAGGACTCCATCGAGCTGGAGACCGACGCCCTCAACTGGACGCCGGGCCTGCCCGAGGAGTTCCGCAAGCGGCGCGGCTACGACCTGATGCCGTACCTCCCGGTGATCGTGCGGCACGACGAGGACACGATCTACACCTACGACTCCGCGACGACCTCGCACGTCCGGCACGACTTCTGGCTGACGATCTCCGACCTGTTCGCCGAGAACCACTTCGAGGCGATCGCGAAGTGGGCGCACTCGATCGGGCTGGAGTACCGGGCGCAGCCGTACGGGCTGGAGACCGACTCGATGCGGGCGGCGGCGATCCTGGACGTCCCCGAGGGGGAGTCGCTCGGGTTCAAGAACCTGGACGACTACCGGGCCCTCGCGGGCGGCCGCGACATGGGGGGCCGCGAGGTGCTGTCCTGCGAGGCGGGCGCGTACCAGGGCGGCGCCTACAACACCACGTGGGAGAAGCTGCTGCTCACCATGGGCGGCGCCTACGCGGCCGGGCTGAACCAGACGGTCCTGCACGGCTTCTCCTACGCGACCGCGCCCGGCGCGAAGTGGCCCGGTTTCGCCGGGTTCACCCCGTACGACGGAAACATCGGCTACTCCGAGTCGTGGGGGCCGCGCCAGCCGACCTGGCGGCACGTCCCGGACGTCGCCGCCTACATGGCACGGATCCACCACACGATGCGCACCGGCACGAGCCGCATCGACGTGGCCGTCTTCCGGCAGAAGGGCTACACCAAGACCGGCATCGGCGCGGGCTGGTTCACCAAGTTCGGCATCCCGCTCGGCTGGACGCACCAGTTCGTCAGCGCGCCGCTGCTGGACCTGCGCTCGGCGACCGTGCGCGGCGGCCGCCTCGCCCCGGACGGCCCCGCCTACAAGGTGCTGTTCGTGGAGGGCGACCGGTTCGCCGGCAAGGAGTGCACCCTCCCGCTGGACACCGCGCGCACGATGCTGAAGCTGACGAAGGCCGGGCTGCCGCTGGTGTTCCTCGGCGACTGGTCGGCGGCGACCGTCCCCGGCCTGGAGCGCGACGGCGAGAACGCGAAGCTGCGGGCCGTCCTGAAGGACGTGTTCGCGCAGCCGCGCGTCCGCGTCGTGGCCGCCGAGGAGGACGTCCCGGGCGCGCTGGCCGACCTCGGCCTGACCCCGGCGGTGTCGTACGCGGAGAGCTCCACGCTCCTCGTCGCGCACCGCGAGGACCGCCACGCCGACTACTTCTACCTGGTCAACGGCAAGCACGCCGACCGCGTGAAGCCCCCGGTCGAGTTCATCGACCACGAGGTCTCCTTCACCCGCTCGGAACGCAAGGCCGTCCCGTACCGGCTGGATCTGTGGACGGGCGAGCAGGAGCGCGTCGCCGTCTACGCCGAGGACGGCGACAGGATCACCCTGCGGGTCGCGCTGCAGCCCGGCGAGGCGACCGTGATCATGCTGGGCCGCGGCGGCAACGCGCCGCACGCGACGGCGTCGGACGCCGAACTGCGCGTCGAGCGCAACCGGCTGATCGCCCGCGCCACCGCCGCCGGGACCTACGCGACGACCCTGCCGGACGGACGGACGGTCAAGACCGACATCCGCCGCGTCCCGGAGGCGATCGACCTCGCCTCCTGGCGGCTCACGGTCGAGGACATGACGCCGGACGCGTCGAGCGGCACGACCTGCGGCTCGACGCCCTCAAGCCGTGGCCGCAGATCCCCGAGCTGGCGGACGTGTCGGGCATCGGCACCTACACGACCACCGTCGAGTGGGACGGCGGCCGGGACGGCGGCGACGGCGCGGTCCTCGACCTCGGCGAGGTGTTCGACACCTGCCGCGTCACGGTCAACGGGCGGCGGCTGCCCGCCGTCAGCGTGCTCGTCCCGAAGGTCGACGTCGGCCCGTACCTGCGGCGCGGCCGCAACACGATCGAGGTCGAGGTCGCGACGACGCTGAACAACCGGCTGCGCGTCTCCGACCCCGACGTCTACGGGCCCGCGTCCCGGCAGGACTACGGCCTGATCGGCCCGGTCCGTCTCGTCCCCTACGCCGAGGAGGCCGTCCGCACCCGCTGATCGCGCACCCGCCGATCACGCACCCGCCGACCGGAAACACATGTGCGGGAGGGCGTTGCCCCGCCCTCCCGCACGCCGAATCCCTCATCCCCGTCCTGTTCAAGACCGGAATAGCGAGGAATCCATGCACTCCAGCGTATCCAGGCGCCGCCGCGGGGCGGCCGCCGTCGCCCTCGGCCTGTCCGCCCTGGTGGCGGCCCAGGGGACGGCCTTGGCCGCCCCCGGAAACGGCAACGGGAACGGCCCCGGGAACGGTAACGGCAACGGGCACGGCGCCCGCCCGTGGGAGAAGTACATCCTGTCGCCGTCGGCGTCCCGGACGGTCCGCCCGGTGTCGGTCTTCCGCACGACCGGCGCCGTGCACGACGCCGAGGCGGTCCTGCAGGGCCGGCGGACGACGCTCAGCGGCGAGGGTTCGTCGATCACGCTCGACTTCGGCAAGGAGGTCGGCGGGTTCACGAGCCTGCACTTCGCCGGTTCGGACGGCGCCCAGAAGGTCGGGCTCGCGTTCGCCGAGTCGTCCAAGTACGTCGACACGACGAGCGACGCGTCCACCGGCGGCCCCCGCTCCCGCGACGGCGCCCTCACCGTCGACGTGGACGGCCGCACGTCCTACACCACGCCGGACCAGTACCTGCGGGGCGGCTTCCGCTACCTGACGATCTTCCTGCAGTCGGCGGGGACGGTCGAGCTCGACAAGGTGTCCCTGCAGTTCACCGCGGCCCCGGAGATGAAGGACCCGTCGGACTACGCGAACTACTTCTACTCGTCCGACGACCTGCTCAACCGCATCTGGTACGCCGGTGCGTACACCGTCCAGCTCAACACGATCTCGCCGAAGCGCGGCCGGGTCTGGGAGCCGCCGTCGGAGCTGTGGGACAACAGCGCGACGGTCGGCGTCGGCGACACGATCCTCGTGGACGGCGCCAAGCGCGACCGGACGGTCTGGCCGGGCGACCTCGGCATCGAGGTCCCCGCGGCGTACGCGGCGTTCGACGACACCGAGTCGGCCGAGAACGCCCTCACGACCGTCTACCGGCACCAGCGCGACACCGGTGAGCTGCCGTACGCGGGCCCACAGCTCGACAAGTACGGCTCGGACACCTACCACCTGTGGACTCTCGCGGCGACGTGGGACCACTACCTGCACACCGGCGACCGGCGCTGGCTGTCGACGGTCTGGGGCGACTACAAGGAGGCCGTCGACTTCATCTCGGCCAAGATCCAGGACAAGGGCCTCGTCTACATCACCGGCACGAGCGACTCGGTCCGGATCCTGTCCAAGGGCGAGAACCTCATCGCGAACGCGCTGATGTGGCGCGTCCTGGACACCGGCTCGCAGATGGCCGAGGCGCAGGGCGACCGGAGCCTCGCCCGCTCCTACGCCGAGCGCGCGGAAGCGATCCGCGAGGCGATCGACACGCACCTGTGGGACGAGGAGGCGGGCGCCTACCGCTTCTACCCCGACTCCGACATCCATCCGCAGGCGGGCAACTCCGTCGCCGTCTGGTACGGGCTCGCGGGCGACGCCAAGGCGAAGCGCATCAGCGAGTACCTGAAGACGAACTGGACGTCGATCTCCTCCACCGCGCCTGAGAACAAGGGCAACCCGGGCGTCTTCTCCGGGTCGATGGAGGTCAACGCCCACTTCAACGCCGGGAACCCCGCCGCCGACCAGGCGGGCGTCGACATCATCCGGCGCCAGTGGGGCTACATGCTGAACCACCCCGAGGGCACCAAGAGCACCTTCTGGGAGTCGTTCCGCAACCTTGAGGACGGCTGCGTGCACTGCAGCTCGTACGTGTCCCTCGCGCACGCGTGGGCGACCGGCCCGACCCCGGCGCTCACCTTCAACGTCCTCGGGCTGAAGCCGACCGGCGTCGGCGGCCGCTCGTTCGACTTCGTCCCGCACACCGCCGACCTGTCGTTCGCGCGGGGCAGCATCACGACGACGGCCGGGGAGGTCGAGGCGTCCTGGAACGTGACCAAGCACGGCACGTTCACCGCCCGCCTGGACGCGCCGCGCGGTGCGACCGGACGCGTCGGTGTGCCGACGTTCGGCGAACGCATCGAGGTCCGCGTCGACGGCCGCGTCGTGTGGGACGGCCGGAAGGCCCGCACCCGCGGCGTCTCGTCCGACGGGACGTACGTGTACGTCGAGGGCCTGCGCGGCGACCACCGCATCCGGAGCAAGCGGGCATGACGCCCGGTCCGTTCACCCGCCGTGCCTTCATCGGCACGGCGGGTGCCACCGCCACCGCACTCGCCCTCCCGGCCGCGCCGGCGCACGCCGACGGCGGCGCGGGCCCGGGCACCCGGCACGCACCCGAGGGGGAAGGCCCTCACCCCCTTCCCCCTGTCCGCCGTGTCCCTCCTCGACGGCCCGTTCCGCGCGAACATGGCGCGGACGTGCGCGTACCTGAAGTTCGTCGACGCCGACCGGCTGCTGCACACGTTCCGGACGAACGCGGGGCTGCCGTCGTCCGCCGAACCGTGCGGCGGGTGGGAGGCGCCGGACGTCCTGCTGCGCGGGCACTCGACCGGCCACCTGCTGTCGGGCCTCGCGCAGGCGCACGCGAACACCGGCGACGGCGCGTTCGCCGCCAAGGGCCGGTACATCGTCGCGGAACTCGCGAAATGCCAGGAAGCGGCCGCGTCGGCCGGGTCCACCGCCGGTTACCTGTCGGCGTTCCCCGAGTCGGTGTTCGCGGACCTGGAGTCCGGCGGCCACCCGTGGGCGCCCTACTACACGATCCACAAGATCATGGCGGGCCTGCTCGACCAGTACACACTCAGCGGCAACGAGCAGGCCCTCTCCGTCGTCACCGGCATGGCGGCGTGGGCGGAGGCGCGCAACGGGGCGCTGCCGTACGAGCGGATGCAGCAGATCCTGCGGGTGGAGTTCGGCGGCATGAACGAGGTGCTGACCGCCCTCCACGAGGTCACCGGCGACCCCGCCCACCTGCGGACGGCCCGGCGCTTCGACCACGAGGAGATCTACGGCCCGCTCGCCGAGCGCCGCGACGCCCTCGACGGGTACCACGCCAACACCCAGATCCCGAAGATCGTCGGCGCGATGCGCGAGTACGCCGCGACCGGCGACGCCCGCTATCGCGACATCGCGACGTTCTTCTGGGACACGGTCGTCCACCACCACTCGTACGTGATCGGCGGCAACAGCAACAACGAGCTGTTCTGCCCGCCGGACCAGATCGCCACCCGGCTCGGCTCGGACACCTGCGAGAACTGCAACAGCTACAACATGCTGAAGCTGTCGCGGCTGCTGTTCCTGGACGACCCCGGCGAGTCCGCGTACATGGACTACTACGAGTGGACGCTGCTGAACCAGATGCTCGGCCAGCAGGACCCCGACTCCGAGCACGGGTTCGTCACGTACTACACGGGCCTGTTCCCCGGTTCGCAGCGTCAGCCCAAGGGCGGCCTGGGGTCGGCACCAGGCAGCTACAGCAGCGACTACGACAACTTCTCCTGCGACCACGGCACCGCCATGGAGACGCACACGAAGTTCGCCGACAGCATCTACTTCCACACGAAGGACGAGCTGTACGTCAACCTGTTCATCCCGTCGGAACTGACGTGGAAGGAACAGGGCATCGGCCTCAAGCAGGAGACCGGCTACCCCTACACCGACCGGACGCGCCTCACCGTCACGAGCGGCTCGTCCCGCTTCACCCTCAAGCTCCGGATCCCCGGCTGGCTGGGCGCGCGCGGGCACCACCCGCGCGTCCGGGTGAACGGGCGGGCCGTGCCGGTCCGGGTCCGTCCCGGTTCGTACGCCGAGATCGAACGGCACTGGCGCCGCGGCGACGTCGTCGAACTGTCGACGCCGATGGCGCCGGTGTGGCGCAAGGCCCCCGACAACCCGAACGTCGCGGCCGTCACCGTCGGCCCGGTCGTCCTGGCCGGACGGTACGGCGACCGGGCGCTCAACACCTTCCCGGCGATCGACCCGCGCTCGCTGCGCGCCGACCGCCGCCGCCCGCTGCACTACCGTGCGGAGGCGGACGGCGCCGCGGTCGAGCTGAAGCCGTTCGGCGACGTCCAGCACGAGCGGTACAACGTCTACTGGCTGACGCCCGCGCACCACCGCGGCGAGCGGCTGCTGGCGCACTTCCCGCTCGGCGGCCGCAGCCTCGCCGACGCCACCGGCCGCTGGCCGGACGCGGCGCTCGCCGCCGGGGCGGCGTGGGCGGACGACGGCGGCTCGGTCGTCCTCGACGGCGAAGGCGGGCACGTCCTGCTCCCGCCCGGCCTGCTCGGCGGGCTGGACGCGCTGACGGTCGTGCTGCGCGTCCGGCTGGACTCGCTCGTCAACAACGTGCGGGTCTTCGACCTCGGCTTCAACCGGGAGACGTACTTCGCGCTCACCGCCCGCAACGGTTCCGGCAAGTCGCGGTTCCAGATGCGGGTGACCGGCATGGAGGGCGAGGACGTCGCCGACGCCCCCGCCCTGCCCACCGGCGCCTGGACGCACGTCGCGGTCACGGCCGGGAACGGCTCGGCCGTCCTGTACATCGACGGCGCCGAGGCGGCCCGCAACGACGACCTGATCATGAGCCCGCTCGCGATCGGCGCCACGACCGGCAACTTTCTCGGCGACCAGCAGGACACGCGCCGCCCCCACATGCACGGCGCCGTGTCCGGTTTCCGCCTCTACGACCACGTCCTGACGGCATCGCAGATCTCGGCGCTGGCCGAGTCGAAGTAGGAGCCCCCTTGCCTCACAAGAAGAGACTGCGCGGCCTCGCCGCCGCCGCGATCACCGTCACGCTTCCGCTGGCGCTCGTCGCCACGCCCGCCGAGGCCGCGGGCGGCGCCCGTCCCACCGGCCTGGAGGCGTTCCACCTCAACGAGGCCCTCGGCATCGACGACACCACCCCGCCGCTCGCCTGGCAGCTGCGCGGCGGCCGGAACGTCGTCCAGTCCGCCTACCAGATCCAGGCCGCGACCAGCGAGAAGGCGCTGCGCCGCGGGCGTCCCGACCTGTGGGACTCCGGCCGCGTGGAGTCGGCGTTCCCGCAGGCCGACTACGCCGGGAAGAAGATCGGCAGCCGCACCCGGGTGTACTGGCGCGTCCGCGCCTGGACGGGCGGGCGGCCGTCCGGCTGGTCGTCGCCGTCCTGGTTTGAGACCGGCTTGACCTCGCAAACCGACTGGCAGGGCCGCTGGATCACCGAGGACGACTGGCAGATCAAGGACAAGGAGCCCACCCCGATCGTGGTGGAGCTCCCGGACACCACCGCGCAGTACGTCCGGCTGAACGTGACGGAGCTGGGCCTGCCGCTGGAGGAGACCCTCGACGGCGACGCCTACCGGCTGGCGCTCGCCGAACTGGAGGTCCGCGATTCGGACGACCCGGGCACGAACCTCGCGAAGGGCCGGACCGTCACCGTGTCCGACGAGGGCGGGGACGTCAACCGCAAGTGGATGACGCGGTACCTGACCGACGAGACGAACACCACGAACCAGGAGAAGGCGGGCTGGCGCAGCTCCGCGCACGACTCCGCCGACATCTCCGACGAGCCGCTGACGCTCACCGTCGACCTGCGGGAGGCGAAGGGGTTCGACCAGGTCGTCCTGTGGCCGCGCACCGATCGGCCGGCCGAGGGCGGCAAGGTCCCGCACACGCCGGTCGACTTCTCCGTCGCCACGTCCGACGCCGCCGACGGCCCGTTCACCACCCGCAAGGAGGTCGAAGGCCAGGAGGCGCCGGAGGCGATCATTCCGGAGGCCATGCCGATCTTCGCGAAGGACTTCAGCCTGCCGCGCGGCGTCCGCGACGCCCGGCTCTACATCGCGGGCCTCGGCGTCTACGAGGCCAGCCTGAACGGGCGCCGCATCGGCGACGCCGAGCTGGAACCGGCGAACACCGACTTCGCCGCGCGCGTCCAGTACGCCACCTACGACGTGACGAAGATGCTGCGCTCCGGCGGCAACACCATCGGCGTCGAGCTCGGCAACGGCATCTCCAACGTGATCTCCACGCCCGACCGGTACCGCAAGTTCGCCAACACCGTCAGCGACCCGAAGATGATCGCCCAGCTTGAGGTGACCCTCCGGGACGGGTCGGTGCGGCGGATCGTCAGCGACGGGAGCTGGAAGACCGTCCGGGGCCCGGTCACGTTCTCGAACTGGTACGGCGGCGAGGACCACGACGCCCGCCTCGAACGTCCCGGCTGGGACCGCCCCGGCGCGTCCCGCGAGGGCTGGGAGGACGCCGTCCAGGTGGCGGCGCCCGGCCCGCTCGCCGGGCGGATGTCCGAGCCGGTCCGCGTCATCGACGAACTGGCGGGCCGCGAGGTCGGCTCCGGCGACGGCTACAAGGTGTTCGACGTCGGCCGCAACATCGCCGGCCGCCCCGAGATCACGATCGACGCGCCCGCCGGGACGTCCGTGCGGATCCTGCCCGCCGAGGGGCTGAAGGACGGCCGCGTCAACCAGTCGATGAGCAACGTCGGCGCGCCGATCTGGGACGAGTACACCACCCGCTCGTCCCGTCCGGAGACCTGGCACCCGCGGTTCGTCTACCACGGCTTCCGCTACCTGGAGGTGCAGGGGCTACCCGAGGGCGCGACGATCCGCGTCAAGGGCCAGGTGCTGCACGCCGACAACGACTCCAGCGGCTCGTTCCGCTCGTCCAACGGGCTGATCAACGACATCCACGGGCTGATCCGCCGCGCGGTCGAGGGCAACATGATGTCGGTCTTCACCGACTGCCCGAGCCGCGAGAAGCTCGGCTGGCTGGAGCAGAACCACCTCGTCGGCCCGACCCTCGCCGCGAACTACGACGTGCACGCCCATCTCCGCAAGGTCGTCCAGGACATGGCGGACGCCCAGACCGAGACGGGCCTCATCCCCTCGACCGTCCCGGACTACACGGTCATGGCGGGCTCCTACCGCGACGACTCGAACTGGGGCGGCGCGTTCGTCCACGTCCCGTGGCAGCTGTACCAGGAGTACGGCGACGTCGAGACGATGCGCACGTACTACCCGCAGATGAAGAAGTACGCCGCGCACATCGAGGGCCGCGTCGAGAACGGGCTGACCGACTACACGCTCGGCGACTGGTTCAGCCCCGACCGGACGTTCCCGAAGCTCGCCTCCGGCACGTTCGGCTGGTGGAGCCTCAACAACACCCTCGCCAAGATCGCCGACACGCTCGGCGAGAAGGACGAGGCCGCCGCGTTCCGCGCCAAGGCCGACCTCAGCGCCGAGGCCCTGTCGGACGCGCTGTACGACCCCGAGACGGGGACGTTCGGCGGCGGCGGGCACGGCGCGGAGGCGATCGCGCTCGACATGGGCGCCGTCCCGGACGACCAGCGGCAGCGGCTGCTCGACCACCTGATCTCCTCGATCGAGGAGAAGGGCTGGAACCTCGTCCTCGGCGAGATCTCGCTGCCGTCCGCGCTGCGCGTCCTGCCCGACGACGTCCTGTACAAGATCGCCACGCAGACCGACAGCCCCAGCTACGGCTACCAGGTCGTCAACGGCAACACCGCGCTCGGCGAGACGTGGGACGGCGGCAGCGGCCAGTCGCAGAACCACTTCATGCTCGGCGCGATCGACGCCTGGTTCACCGGCCACCTGGCCGGGATCCGGCAGGCCGAGGGGTCCGCGGGCTACCGCAAGGTGCTGATCGCCCCGTCCGTCGTGGGCGATCTGACGAGCGCGTCCGCGACGCGGGAGACCCCGTACGGCGAGGTCCGCTCGTCGTGGACGCTGGAGCACGGCCGCGTCACCCTCAAGGTGACCGTGCCCGCGGGCAGCACCGCCGAGGTGCGCGTCCCCGGTGCGGACGCGCCCGTGACGGTCGGTTCCGGGAACCACACGTTCCACGGCCGCGCCTGACCGGCCGCCCCCGGGCCGGGACCGGCCCGGGGGCGGTCCCTCACGCCCCGTCGAGCGCGACGGCCTGGGCGATGTAGTCGCGCAGGGCCGTCGCGTCGATGTCGGCGGCCGTCTTGATCTTGACGTGCCGGGTCCGCTTGCCGACGCCCTGCAGCAGGCCGTGGGCGTCCGTGAACTCCGCGCCCCGCTCGAAGGCGAACGTCAGGTGCGTCTTGCTCGGGCTGATCACCGCGAGGATCTTCGTGCCGCGCCAGGCGGGCGACCCGTAGGTGAGGCATTCGGCGGCGTCCGGTGCGGCGTCGGCCATGAGGGCGCGCAGGGCGCCGACGGTCTCGCGGTGCTTCGGGTCGAGCTTGGTGTCGATGTAGACGTCCACGTCCGTGCTGCCCATGGTGCCGGTCCCTTCGGGGGTGCGTTCTCGGGTGACCTCACGATACAATCACGAATATTGATCGTCAAGGTTCGTGACTATATTGGAGGATCCGTGAACGGAGGTCCCGACTTGGGCATGCTGGCCGGGCAGCTGATGCGGGCGCTGCAAGACGAACTGTTCGAGCGGCTCGCCGAACAGGGACACCCCGACGTGCGCCCGCGGCACGGGTCCGTCCTGGCCTTCCTCGGCCGGGACGGCGCGCGCGCGACGGAACTCGCCGCGCGCACCGGCCAGCACAAGCAGATCATCGGCACGATCGTCGACGAGCTCGCCGCGCTCGGCTACGTCCGCCGCGAGCCCGACCCGGGCGACCGCCGCGCCAAGCGCGTCGTCCCCACCGAGCACGGCCTCGACGAGATCACCAAGGCCCGCGCCATCCTCGCCGACATCGAGCACCGCCACCGCGAACGCCTCGGCGCCGACCGCTACGCCGCGTTCAAGGACGCCTTCCAGGACGTCGTCCGCGCCCAGCGCGACCGGCCCGTATCGTGATCACCCGGATTCAGCCGCATTCCACCGGGCACGAACGAAACCGCACGTGCACCGCCAGAGGGGGGACGGAACAGTGACCGTACCGAACATGGACCTCATCGACGGCCGCGCCATGCCGCAGCTCGGCTTCGGGGTCTTCCAGGTACCCGACGACGAGGCCGAACGGGCCGTGACGACCGCGCTGCAGCACGGCTACCGCAGCATCGACACCGCCGCCGTCTACCAGAACGAGCGCGGCACCGGACGCGCCCTGCGCGACGTCCCCCGCGACGAACTGTTCGTCACGACGAAGCTGTGGAACAGCGACCACGGCCGCGACAAGACCCTGCGCGCCTTCGACGCGAGCCTCGAACGCCTCGGACTCGACTACGTCGACCTGTACCTGATCCATTGGCCGATGCCGCAGAACGGGACGTACCTCGAAACCTGGCGCGCCCTGGAGGAACTGCAGCGGGACGGACGCGCCCGCTCGATCGGCGTCTCGAACTTCACCGTCGAGACCCTCCGGCACGTCCTGGCCGAGACGGACGTCGTCCCGGCCATCAACCAGATCGAGCTGCACCCGTACCTGCAGCAGGCGGGCCTGCGCGCGCTGCACGCCGAACACGGCATCCGCACCGAGGCGTGGTCGCCGCTCGGCCAGGGCAAGGGCCTGCTGAACGACCCGGCGCTCGCCGAGATCGGCCGCGCCCACGGCCGCACGCCCGCGCAGGTCGCGCTCCGCTGGAGCCTGCAGCTCGGGAACGTCGTCATCCCGAAGTCGGTGACGCCGTCCCGCATCGCCGAGAACATCGACGTGTTCGGTTTCGAGCTGACCGCCGACGACATGAAGCGGATCGGCGAGCTGGACCAGGGCACCCGCGTCGGCCCCGACCCCGCCACCTTCGCCGCCGGCGCCTGATCACCCGATCGTCAGCCGGGCCCGGTACTCCGCGGCGGGCACCTCGCCCCGCCGCGCCGCGGGGGCCAGGCCCACCAGCGCGACCACGTGCCCGCCCACCGTCGTCTTCGCGGCGAACCGGCGGCTGGTGTGCAGCTCCTGCGTGACGGGCGACGCACCCGCGGCGGTGACCTCCACGGTCACCGTCGCGTCGCCCTCCCACACGCACTGCACCTCGCGCGGGCACCGCCCGTCCTCGCTCACCCCGGTGAACCGCACCGCGAACCCGTCGGCAAGCCGTGCCGAGTCCCCGGGCGCGAGCGCGAACTCCTCGCCGACCCGCACCGTCCGGTCGCCGCCGCCCGGACCGCCCGCCGCCGTGCCGCACCCGCGACGCCAGCGCCGCGAGCGCCAGGCCCGCGATCCTGCCCCCGACCATGACCCTCCTCCGGAACACCCCTCCGACGCGCCCCGCCCCCGTCCGGTTCCGGCCGGGTGCGGCGCCCTCGGAACCTCCCGCGCCCCCGCGGTGTCCAAACCACCGATCGGAGGTGCGGATGAGACGTACGCGCATCGCCGCCGGCGTCCTCCTCGCGTGCATCGCCGGCGCGGCCCTGTGGAACCCGTTCCGCTGGATCGGCATGGACGGCCTGTACTGGCTCTGGACGAGCATGCTGGTGGTCGGCATCGTCGTCCTCGCCATCGCCTCCGCGCGGAAGAACGCGCTCGGGGCGATCGGCTCCTTCCTCCTCGCCCTGATGGCGATCATCGTCGTGCACCTCGCCGTCCTCGCCGCCGTTTTCGACGAACCCGGCGCCCGGGCCACGCGCGTCGTCGACGTGTCCGCCGACGGCCGCTTCCGCCTGGTCGTCCACGACACCTCGAACATCATCGACCCGGTGACCGCCCTGTACATCGAGCGCGGCCGCGGCTTCTTCGCCAAGCGCACCTTCCTCGGGTGCGACAACCTCGACACCGGAGGCGGCGCGACCATCGAACCCGCCCGCTTCGCGGGCCCGGACACGGTCGTCGTCGGGAACGGACGCCGGACGCTGACCTTCGACCCGCACGACGTCCGCGCGATCGACACGCTCCCCGCCGACACCTGCGGCCCCCGCCTCTACACCGGCTGACCGTCCGCCCCACCCGCCCGCGACCACGGAAAGTGCTCGATCGTAACGTTCCGTGTATGGGGGATGAGCGTTCGAGCTGGGTGGGCCCCGGCGGACTGCAGGTATCGGCCGTCCGGCTGTCGGGTCCGCACCGCATGTGGGCGGAGTTCAGGGGAGTGCGGGGCGACACGGCCCTCCTGGTGACCAGGGGCGGAGCCCTGCTGGGCCGCGGCTACTACGCGACGGTCGCCGAACTGTCGGCAGACGTAGACCTGTCGGAACTCCACCTGCGCTGACCGGTCGGCCTACGCTCGCAGAGCTCGCTACGGCCGCCCGGGGGAGGGCCGCCCCGGCGCGAGCCGTCCAGCCATCATTAAGGCCCGCGCCACCGCCAAAGGCGCCCACCCACGCGCGGAGCCGTCCGGTCGTCATTCGCGCCCGCGCCGCTGCGTCCCGGGTGTGCGGGGGAGTGCTGTCGTCATCCGGGGCCGCGCCGCCACCGGAGGCGTCCCGCCCGCGCGCGGAGCCGTCCGGTCATCGTTCGCGCCCGGCGCCGCCGTCCGGCCCGGGTGCGGGGTGTGCGGTCGTCATTCGGGGCGCGCCGCCGCCGGGGGCGTCTGTCCCGCGCGCGCGGATGCGTGGGAGGTGCTCGATGGGCTCCGCGCCCTCTGACCGCGTCCGTCGCGGCGCGGGCCTGCGGTCGTTGTTCGTGCCCGCGTCGCCGTCTGTCCCGGGTTTGTGGGGGTGCACGGTCGTCATTCGGGCCGCCGCTGCCGCCGGAGGCCGTCCGTCCCGGCGTGGGGGGCGTGCGGTTGTTCTGTACGGGGGTTGGGGGTTGTGGTGGTACGGCCGCCTGGGGGAAGCGCTCGTTCCGGGTTTGTGGGGGTGTTCGGTCGTTCGGTTTGGTGGGGGCGGGGGGCGGTGCGGTTGCGGGGAATGGGGTGTGTCGTGTAAACGTTTACAAGACGAGCTTGAAAACGATTACACGGATGATCGCGGGGGAGGCGGGATGGCCGGCGTCAAGGACGTCGCGCGCCGTGCGGGCGTGTCGGTCGCGACCGTCTCGCGGGTGCTGAACGAGAGCGCCCGGGTGACGCCGGAGACGCGCGCGCGGGTGCTGGCGGCGGTCGCGGAGCTGGGGTACCGGCCGAACGCGGTTGCGCGCTCGCTGCGCACCGACACCACGCGGACGATCGGGCTGGTCATCGGCGACATCCTCAACCCGTTCTTCACCGAGCTGGCGCGCGCGGTCGAGGACGAGGCGCGCGGCGCCGGGTACTCGGTGGTGATCGGCAACGCCGACGAGCGGCCCGAGCGGCAGGACCACTACGTCCGGACCCTGCTCGAACAGCGGGTGGACGGGCTGCTGCTGTGCCCGACGGCGGAGGTCACGCCGCTCGTCCGCGACGTCGTCGGCGACGGCGGCCCGCTGGTGTTCCTCGACCGGACGCTCCCGGGCCTGGACGTCCCCACGGTGCGGGCCGACGGGACGGCCGCGATCGGGGAGCTGGTCGCGCACCTGGCGGGCCTCGGCCGCCGCCGGATCGCGTTCGTGTCCGGCCCGGCGCTGCTGTCGACCGGCCGGGAGCGCACGGAGGCGTTCACCGCCGCGCTGCGCGCGCACGGCCTGCCCGTCCGCCCCGAGTACGTGCAGGCGGGCGACTTCCAGGCGGCCAGCGGACGGGCGGGCGCCGCGCGGCTGCTCGACCTGCCCGAACCCCCCGAGGCGATCTTCGCGGGGGACAACCTGATGGCCCTCGGCGCGCTGGACGAGATCCGCGCGCGGGGCCTCGCGATCCCGGGGGACGTCGCGCTGGCGTCCTACGACGACGTCCCCTGGTTCACCCATCTCGACCCGCCGATCACCGCGATCGGCCAGCCGGTGCAGGCGCTCGGCCGCCGCGCGGTGCGCGCGCTGCTGGACCGCATCGACGGCCGTCCGGTGGAGCCGGTGGTGCTGGACGCGCGGCTGGTGGTGCGCCGTTCGTGCGGCGAGCCGGCCGAACAGGGTTCCGACGAGACCGAAGGGAGGCGCCCGCTGTGACCGAGGAAATCCTGCGCGTCCGGGGCCTGCGCAAGTCGTTCCCGGGCGTGGTGGCGCTGGACGGCGTGGACTTCGCGCTGCGCCCCGGCGAGGTGCACGTGCTGCTCGGCGAGAACGGCGCCGGGAAGAGCACGCTGATCAAGGCGCTGTCCGGCGCGCACCGTCCCGACGAGGGGACGATCGAGGTGGACGGCCGCGAGGTGCGGATCCGGTCGGCGCAGGACGCCGAGGCGCTCGGCATCGCGACGATCTACCAGGAGTTCAACCTCGTCCCCGAGCTGACGGTCGCGGAGAACCTGTTCCTCGGACGGCCGCCGCGCCGGTTCGGCCTCGTCGACCGGCGCGCGATGAACGCGGCCGCCGCGACCTGCTGGCGCGGGTGGGCGTCGCGGCCGAGCCGTCCGACCGGATGGCGGGGCTCGGCATCGCCCGCAGCCAGATGGTGGAGATCGCGAAGGCGCTCGGCCTGGACGCCCGCGTCCTGATCATGGACGAGCCGACGGCCGTCCTGACGACGGGCGAGGTCGACCGGCTGTTCGAGATCGTGGCGCGGCTCCGGGAGGAGGGCGTGGCGATCATCTTCATCACGCACCATCTGGAGGAGATCCCGCGGATCGGCGACCGGGTGACGGTGCTGCGGGACGGCCGTTCGGTCGCCGAGGTGCCCGCCGACACACCCGAGGAGGAGCTGGTCCGGCTGATGGTCGGCCGCTCCATCGACGCGCAGTACCCGCGCGAGCGCACCGAGCCGGGCCCGGCCCTGCTGGAGGTGCGCGGCCTGGGCCGCGAGGGCGTCTTCCGGGACGTCTCGTTCGAGGTCCGCGCGGGCGAGGTCGTCGGCCTGGCGGGGCTGGTCGGCGCGGGCCGCACCGAGGTGGCCCGCGCGGTGTTCGGCGCGGACCGTCCGGACGCGGCGAGGTGCGGGTGGACGGGCGCGCGCTGCCGCCCGGGGACGTGCAGGCCGCGATGAAGGCCGGGCTCGGGCTCGTCCCCGAGGACCGCAAGGGGCAGGGCCTCGTGCTGGGCGCGGACGTGCAGGAGAACCTCGGCCTGGTCACGCTGGGCCGCGCGACCCGCGGCGGCGTCGTGGACCGGGCCGGGCAGCGGCGCGGCGCGGGCGAGATCGCGGGCCGGCTGAACGTGCGGATGAGCGGTCTCGCGCAGGAGGTCCGCACGCTGTCGGGCGGCAACCAGCAGAAGGTCGTGATCGGCAAGTGGCTGCTCGCCGACGCGAAGGTGCTGATCCTGGACGAGCCGACGCGCGGCATCGACGTCGGCGCGAAGGTCGAGATCTACCGGCTGGTCAACGACCTCACCGCGTCCGGGCACGCGGTGCTGATGATCTCCAGCGACCTGCCCGAGGTGCTGGGGATGAGCGACCGGATCCTCGTGATGGCACGGGGCGGGATCGCCGGCGAGCTGCCGGCCGGCGAGGCGACACAGGACGCGGTGATGGCGCTGGCCGTGTCCGGCCACGACGACGTGGAGGAATGAGAGATGTCCACTGAAACCCTGCGCAAGCGGCCGGAGGGAGGCCCGGCCCGCGACGGCGGCGCGCTGCGCAAGACCGCGCGGCTGCTGGGCGAGAACGGTGCGCTGGCCGGCCTGGTGATCCTGGTGCTGGCCCTCGCCGTCGCCTCCGACGACTTCCTGACGGTGACGAACCTGCTGAACGTGGGCGTGCAGGCCGCGGTCGTCGCGATCCTGGCGTTCGGTTCCACGTTCGTGATCGTCACCGCCGGGATCGACCTGTCGGTCGGGTCGGTGGCCGCGCTGTCGGCGGTCGTCCTGGCCTGGACGGCGACGGAACAGGGCATGCCGTGGCCGGTCGCGCTGCTGTTCGCGATCGTGGCCGGTATCGCGGCCGGGCTCGTCAACGGCCTGCTGATCACCTACGGGAAGCTGCCGCCGTTCATCGCGACGCTCGCGATGCTCGGCATCGCCCGGGGCCTGGCGCTGGTCATCTCCGACGGCAGCCCGATCGCGTTCCCCGGCGCGGTGACCCACCTCGGCGACACGATCGGCGAGTACCTGCCCGTCCCCGTCCTCGTCATGATCGTGATGGGGCTGCTGACGGCGCTGATCCTCGCCCGCACCTACAGCGGCCGCGCGATGTACGCGATCGGCGGCAACGAGGAGGCGGCGCGGCTGTCGGGCATCCGCGTCGACCGGCAGAAGCTCGTCACCTACGCCCTGTCGGGCGCGTTCGCGGCCGTCGCGGGCATCGTGCTGGCGTCCCGGCTGGCGTCCGCGCAGCCGCAGGCGGCCGAGGGGTACGAGCTGGACGCGATCGCGGCCGTCGTCATCGGCGGCGCGAGCCTGTCGGGCGGCAAGGGGCGGGCGTTCGGCACCCTCGTCGGCGCCCTCATCCTCGCGGTGCTGCGCAACGGCCTGAACCTGCTGTCGGTGTCGGCGTTCTGGCAGCAGGTCGTCATCGGCGTGGTGATCGCGCTCGCCGTCCTGCTGGACACGGTCCGGCGGCGGGGAGTGAAGTTCGGTCCCCGGACGTTCTGGGCGGGCGGCGGCGCGGCCGTCGCGGTGATCGTCGCGCTGTCGGCCGGGCTGGCGCTGACCGGCGGCAACGGCGGCGGGGCCGCCGGGGGCGGCACCAAGGTCGGCCTGTCGGTCTCCACCCTGAACAACCCGTTCTTCGTGCAGTTCCGCGACGGCGCGCAGGCCGAGGCGGAGCGGCGCGGCGTGGACCTGACCGTCTCGGACGCGCAGAACGACGCGTCCCAGCAGGTCAACCAGGTGCAGAACTACGTCAGCCAGGGCATGGAGGCGATCATCGTCAACCCGGTGGACTCCGACGCCGCCGCGCCCGCCGTGCAGGCCGCGAACCGCGCGGACATCCCGGTGATCGCCGCCGACCGGACGGTCAACGGCGCGGACGTCGCGCAGCTCGTCGCGTCCGACAACGTCGAGGGCGGCCGCCTCGCGGCCGACGAGATGGCGGAGCTGCTCGGCGACGAGGGCAAGATCGTGATCTTGCAGGGCCAGCCCGGCGCGTCGGCCTCCCGCGAACGCGGGCAGGGTTTCGCCGAGGGCATCGCCGAGCACCCCGGCATCGAGGTCGTCGCCAAGCAGCCCGCGGACTTCGACCGCACCAAGGGCCTGAACGTCATGACGAACCTGCTGCAGTCGCACCCGGACATCGACGGCGTGTTCGCCGAGAACGACGAGATGGCGCTCGGCGCGGTCAAGGCGCTCGGCGACCGCGCGGGCGACGACGTCAAGGTCGTCGGGTTCGACGGGACCCCGGCCGGGATCGAGGCGGTGCAGGGCGGCACGATGAACGCGTCCGTCGCGCAGCAGCCCGCGCTGCTGGGCAAGATGGCCGTGGACAGCGCGCTCAAGGCGGCGGGCGGCGAGGACCTCCCGGCCGACGCGCCGGTGCCGGTCAAGATCGCCACCCGCGAGAACGCCTCGCAGTTCGTCACCGACTGAGCCCCCGGAGGGACACCGTGATGTGGGAAGTCGTCGTCGTCGGCTCGGTCAACGCCGACCTGGTGGTCGGGGTGGACCGGCGGCCCGCGCCCGGGGAGACCGTCCTCGGTTCCGACCTGGTCGTCCACCCGGGCGGCAAGGGCGCCAACCAGGCGGTCGCCGCCGCCCGGCTCGGCGGCCGCACCGGGATCGTCGGCCGGGTCGGCGACGACGGCCACGGCCGCCTGCTGCGCGACGCGCTCGCCGCCGACGGCGTCGACCTCGCCCACCTGGCGACGACGCCCGGCCCGAACGGCGTCGCGCTGATCACCGTCGGACCGGACGGCGACAACAGCATCATCGTGTCGCCCGGGGCCAACGCGCGGCTCACCCCCGCCGACGTCGCCGCCGCCGCGACATGATCGCGGCGCGGCCGTCGTGTCCTTCCAGCTGGAGGTGCCGCTCCCGGCGGTGCAGGCCGCGGCCCGCACCGCCGCCGCGGCGGGCGGCCGGGTGGTGCTGAACCTGTCGCGCCCGCGCCCGTCCCCAGCCGACCTGCTCGCGCTGTGCGACCCGCTCGTCGTCAACGAGCACGAGGCCGCGTACCTGCTCGGCGGCGGCGAGCGGCGACCGCCGCGACGGCAGCGGCGCTCCTGGAGCGCGGCCCCCGGTCGGTCGTCGTCACCCTCGGCCCCGACGGGGTGCTGGTCGCCGACGGGTCCGGCACGGCGCACGTCCCGTCGCCGAAGGTCGAGGCCGTGGACACCACGGGGGCGGGCGACGCGTTCACCGCCGCGCTCTGCCTGCGCCTGGCGCGCGGCGACGCGCTGCGCGACGCGGCCGCCGCCGCCGCCCGCGCGGCGCCGCCGCCGTCCGCCAAGCCCGGCGCGC
>NZ_MKJY01000017.1 GCF_001942465.1 Actinomadura sp. CNU-125 | reverse complement strand
GGGCCCGCACCGGCTTCGTCCGTCCGGCCCGCTCCGCCGGGTCCGCGGCCGCCGCGCGCTCCCCCCGCCGGGACGGCCGGAAGCTCCCGGAGCAGCAGGTCGAACAGCTTGTCCCAGCGGGCGAGCACCGCCTCCGGCCGGAACCGCCGGACGGACGCGCGCGCGTTCGCGCACCCAGCACGCGGCACAGTTCGGCGTCGTCCATCAGCCGGCCGAGCGCCGCCGCGAACGCCGCCGTCCCGCCCGGCGGGACGAGCACCCCGGCGTCCCCGGCACCGGCGTCCCCGAGCAGGGCGCGCACCCCCGGCGCGCAGTCGAACGCCACCGTCGGCAGCCCGTAGGCCATGGCCTCCAGCACCGACATCGGGAAACCCTCGGCCCGCGACGCAGCACGAAGATCGACACCTCGACGAGCGCGTCCTCGACGTCGGCGACCACGCCGCGGAACTCCACCGAGCCCGCGAGGCCCGCCTCGGCGGCGCGACGCCGCAGCGCCTCCTCGTCCGGGCCGGTGCCGTAGACGTGCAGCCGCCAGCCGGGGCGCCGCTCCCGGGCCCGCTTCCACGCCTCCAGCAGCAGGTCGACGCCCTTCTCGTCCGACAGGCGCCCCACGCAGGCGACGGCCGGGAGGTCGAGCGTCGGGTACACGACCGGCTCGACGTGCAGCGGGTTCGGGATGTGGTCGGCGTTGGTCATCCCGGCGCGGGCCCACGCGTCGGCGTCCTCGGCGGTCAGCGCCAGCAGCCGGTCGGCGTGGGCGTAGTGCTCCCGGACGCGGCCGTGCCGGGACGAGCGCCGCGTGGCCTCGTACGACTCGTGCGTCATCCCGACGACCCGCAGCCCCGAGGTGTCGGCGAGCCGCACCCACTCCATCGCCCACACCTGCGCGACGATCACGACGGCCCCCGGGCGGGCGGCGGCGAACAGTTCCGACAGCCGGGCGGCGCCGCGCCGCTGCGCGGCCGAACGCCACACGTCCCGTCCCCGCGCGGCCAGGTCCAGGCGGTCGCGCGGCGAGCGCGGCCGGTGGGCGAGGGCGGGCGGCCGCCAGCGGTCGTGCAGCGCCTCCACCCGGTAGGCGCCCGCCGGATCGTGCGCGGCCGGGCCCGGCCCGCGGGTGATCCCGACGAGGGTGACGCGGTCGCCGCGCGCCGCGAACAGCCGCGACCATGTGGTGGGCCCACCGCTGGAGCCCCCCGACGTCGTCGGCGTTGTTGCAGACGATGAAGACGTCCCGTCCCGCACCGGTGCCCCCGCCGCCGGTGTTCCCGCCCCTCAGCATGCCCGCCTCCGATCGGCGAAGTAGCGTTCCACCACCGTCCGCGCCGCCGTGCCGCGGTCGTGCTCACCGAACCGCGCGGCGAACGCGCGCGCCGGGGAGCGTGCACCGCCTCCGCCGCGTCCAGCCCGGCCAGCGCGGCGACGAGCCCGTCGGCCGTCCGGGTGATCGGTCCGGGCGCGTCCCGTTCGAGGTCGACGTACCCGGCGCCGGGGTCCCCGCCCCGGTCGGACGGGTCGTCCGGCAGGTGCAGGACGATCGGACGGTCCAGCAGCGCGAAGTCGAACACGATCGACGAGCGGTCGGTGATCAGCGCGTCCGCGAGCAGCAGCAGCGGGGTGACGTCCGGCACGCCGCCCGCGTCGCGCATGAAGGCCCGCGCGGACGGCGGGAGGTCCGCCCGGCACAGGTAGTGCGGACGCAGCAGCAGCACGAACTCGTCTCCCAGTTCGCGCGCGAACACGTCCGGGTCGATCGGCGGTTCGAGCGTCCGGACGGGACGGCCGCGGGGGCCGGTCGCGAACGTCGGCGCGTACAGCAGCACGCGGCGCCCGTCCCGGTCCAGGCCGAGCGAGCGGCGCAGCGCGGCGATCTCGGCGGCCAGCTCGGGGTCGCCGTCCGCCCCGGCGACCAGCGGATCGTTGCGGGGATACCCGGACGGCAGCAGCGGCGCGCGCACGCCGAGGGCCGGGCAGAGGGTGCGGACGTCGTGGTCGGAGCGCACCAGGAAGCAGTCGTAGCGGTCCACCATCCGGCGGAGCCGCGCCGCTCCGCCGCGGGGGCGGCCTTGAGCCGCGGCTGGTCCAGGCCCATCGGCTTGACCGCCGAACCATGCCACGTCTGGACATAGGTGGTCTCGGGCCGTTTGCGGAGACCATCCGGGAAGCCCTGGTTGTCGACCCAGTACCGCGCCCGCGCGAGCGCCCGGTAGTACGCCCACGAACCGCGCCGGACGAGCCGCGCGTCGGCCGGGAAGCCCTCCGGCGACGTCCGGTAGGACCACACCGCGTCCACCGCGCGGCCGGACCTGCGCAGCTCGCGGTAGATGTACTTGGGGTTGTCGGAGTACGACCGGCCGAGATGGCTCTCGAACACCGCCAGCCCGGGCCGGACGGGCAGCCGCGTCAGGACCCGGTTGAACACCGCGGTCTTCGTCCGGCGGGAGGCCAGCGCCCCGCGCGCGGACCGGTGCAGCCGCCGGGCCCGCCGCCACGAGCCCCGGCCCGCCCGGGTCCCCGCGGCGCCCGCGCACGCCGCCCCGGTGAGCCGCGCCCCGCGGCCGCGCGCGTCCAGGACGAACGACAGGTGCCCGGACGCGGTCACGTGCGAGCGCAGCACGTCCCCGGCGAGGCGGGACAGCCGGGGCCGCACCGGAAGATCGACGTCGTTCAGCGGGGGCGAGCCGGTCCCGGTGCCCGGCCGGGTGACCATCGTCTCGCCGTTCACCGTCACGCGCAGCCGCACGTCCCACAGCGGGTCGACGAACCCGATCGGCCGGACGCGCCGCTGCGGATCGAACTCCGCCCGCCAGGCCAGCCGGTCGCCGCGGTGCTCGACGTCCGCCCCGACCCGGGCCGCCGGGGCCCGCCCGCGGCGGTCCCGGAACACCAGCACCGCGGACAGCTCGGCGTCCGGCGGCACCCGGCCCAGCGGGTTCAGGACGTGCCCGGCCATGCGGGCGCAGCGTCGCGGACCTCCAGCCGCGTCACCGTGTTGCCCGGGCACAGCTCCCGCAGCGGCCGCAGGTGGAACCCGAACCCGGTGACCGTCCAGACGCGGCGGCCGAGCCCCCCGCGCGGCGGGCGGCCGCCCCAGAACACCCGGCCGTCCCGCTCCAGCAGGGCCGCGCCCAGCTCGGGATGGCCGGGACGGTGCTCCGCCGCGGCGATCGCCGCCGCGTGGTCGCCCTCGCGGACCAGGTACGCGGCGATCGCCGCCATCGGGTTGGCGTCCTCGAACGCCCGCGGGTCCAGCTCGGCGAGGTAGCCGGCCGACAGGTCGAGGAATCGCGCCCGGTGCCCGGGGTCCCGGCCGCGCAGTTCCCGCAGGTACAGCACCAGATCGTGGTTGAGGAACTTGACGTCCTTGGCCCGCTTGAGATCGTGCGCGCCGCGCAGCGCGAACAGCATGTCGATGCGGCGGTGGATCTCCAGCCGGTCCGCGAAGTTGGCCAGTTCGGCCCGCCGGTTGGAGATGGACGGGCCCGACGCCGCGTCCTTGACCAGCCAGTTGTAGACGCGGTGCGGGATCAGCGCGGTGCGCTCCGCCGCCAGGTACGCCTCGGCGGTGAACAGCAGGTCCTCGTAGTGGAGGCGCTCGACGAACCGCAGCCCGTGCTCGTCCAGGAACTCCCTGCGGTACGCCTTGTTCGTCGACAGCGTGTCGTAGAGCAGATCGGGGTTCTCGCCGAGGGACCCGTAGACGGCGCTGCGCTCGTACAGCCGCGGGTACCAGGGGCGGGTGCGGTTCCGCGCGTTCGGCGGCCGGTTCAGGAAGACCCGGGTGCACAGGCCGGAGACGAGGTCGGCGCCGGTGTCCTCGGCGGCCGCGACGAGGTTGAGGCAGGCGTGCCGGTCCAGCAGGTCGTCGCTGTCGAGGAACATCACGAACCGGCCGTCCGAACGGTCGATCCCGGTGTTGCGGGGACGGCCGCACCCCCCGGAGTTGACCGGCAGGTGCACCGCCCGGACCCGGCCCGGATGCGCGGCGGCGAGCCGTTCCGCGACGTCCCCGGTGCGATCGGTGCTCGCGTCGTTCACGATCACCGTCTCCACCGCGCGCAGCGACTGCGCCAGCGTCGAGGCGACCGCCCTCGGCAGCCGACGCGCGTCGTTGTAGGCGATCACCACCACACTGACATCCGGCCGCACCCGCATGGGCCTTCCCTCCGCTACTTCGCGTGCCAGGGATTCCTTTCCAGGAACGGCCGGGCAAGGTCCAAGCGGCGCCAAAGCCTGTCAATGGTTCGCATTACCGTCGCCTCGTCCGGGCACGCCGAAGGCGCCCGGCGGAGCGCCGGGCGCCTTCGTGATCCGCGGATCAGGCGTACTCGGGGTAGCCGTAGCCGACGATCTGACCCTTGTCGCGGGTCCTCTCCTGGACGGCGTTGTTGCTGTTGCCCTCGATGGTGCTGACGGTGCCGTCGCCGTTGTCCTTCTCGACGATCCCGACGTGGTCGATGTCGCCGATGGAGCCGTCCGAACCGGCGCCCCAGTCGAAGAACACGATCGCACCGGGCTTGGCCTCGTCGCCCCAGCGGCCCTGGTCCTTGAACCAGTTGGCGTGCGAGACGGTGTAGGCGTCCCAGCCCATGCCCTTGACGCCGGTCTGCGAACCGAGCCAGGACACGAACATGTCGCACCACGCGGCGCCCTTGTAGGCGTCCACCGAGAACCCGCCGCTGCTCGCGGCGCTCTCCGCGCGGGGGGTCGAGACCCACCAGTCGTGGAACTTGGTCATGTTGCCCGAGCCCTCTTCCTCGATGCCGACCTGCTCCTTGGCCAGGTCGATCACCTCGGACGCCTCGACGGCGCGCGGCAGCACCTTCCAGCCCTCGGCCTTCGCCTCGGCCAGGGTCATCCCGGACGACGTCGCCTCGGGCTTCTCGACGGTGTGCGTCACCGCGGCGGCCTTCTCGGCGGTCGCGCTCACGGCCTCGGTGGCCGCGCTCGCGCCGGCGACGGGGCTGAAGACCGACAGCCCCACCGCGCCGGCCAGCACCGCGCCGACGGCGACGCCGACGGCCCGGTCCTCGGGGGTCCAACGCTTGATCGCGAGTTCGGGGGCCAGCCGCTTGACCGCGGACTGGGGGTTCAGGCGCTTCACGGACTCGTTAAGTCGATCGAAACGACCGGTCATGCAGGGAATCTCCTTGTCTCCCATGACGCCTACCGGGTTAGCTGACGGATTCGGGCATGGAAGAGCCCTACGGCGCGCTCGGGACGCGCCGATTCACCCCTGGAACTTGGGTCCCCGGCTCCGCTGCGGCCCCTGTCGGGCCTGTGCGGACTCGGCCTTCACGCCGCGCGTGCGGCGCTGGATTGTCGGATTTCTCTGAGCGACTGCTCTGGAGGGGCGCGCGTGCATGGCGCGCGTCGCGTGCGTGGATTGCTCCGCGACCGGCGGCCGCGCCCCTGGCACGGCCGGTACAACGCGTGGATCGCGCTGCGAGATTCGGGTTGAAGGTACCAACCTTCGCTAAGAAAGCAAACCATGGCAAAAGTGATCTTTTCCCTGGTCAAGCGCCTTCCAAGTCCTTGCCAACACCCACCCGCGGAGCGTTCTTCCCGATCTTTATCGACGCTCCCGGAACGCCCTCCGCACAGGGCATTGCGCACATCGCCGATCTCCGCATTCCTAGATCGACGAAACAACGACGGGAACCGTCGAACCGGTCCCCAGACCGCCCCGTCGCATGAGCCAAGTCACACGACAACGAACCCGCAGGTCAGAGGCGGCGTCGGTCACTCCACCCGGAGCGCGAACATCGTCGTGTCGTCCGCCGCCCGGTCGTGCTCCATCCGCGCCAGCACCTCGTCCAGCGCCGGCTCCGGACGCCCCGCCCCCTCCTCCAGGATCACCGTGAGCCGCGCGATGCGCTCGTCCAGATCCGCGTCCCGCCGCTCCACCAGACCGTCCGTGTACAGGAAGACCATGTCGCCCCGCACCAGCGGAGTCTCGATCGTCGTGTACTCCCACCCCGGCATCGCACCGAGCATCGGATCCCGGACGCCCTCGAGCGGCGCGGCCCGCCCGTCCCGCACGAGGATCGGCGGCGGATGCCCGGCGCACGTCCACTCCATGACGCCCCGGAGCGGATCGAAATGCCCCACGATCGCCGTGCCCGTCGCGGGCGGATCCATCGTCCCGACCAGCTCGTTCAACCAGCCCACCAACCGCCCCGCGGGCTCCCCGGTGAACGCCAGGCCCAGCAGCCCGTTGCGGGTCCGCGCCATCGCCGCCGCCGCCGGCAGCCCGTGCCCCGCCGCGTCCCCGATCGCGAACAGGCCCCGCCCGTCCGGCAGCCCCCGCGTCGCGAACCAGTCGCCGCCGATCCTGGCCGCGCTCTCCGCCGCCAGGCTGCGCAGCGCGATCCGCGCCCCCGGCAGCTGCTCCACCTCCCCCTCGTCCGGCAGGATCGCCCGCCGCAGCGTCACCGCGACCCGCCGCTCCTGCGCCGTCCGCGCCTGCTGCTTGAGCATCTGCCGCCGCGTGTCCGCCAGCGCCCGCTCCACGCCCCGCCGCCGGGTGATGTCCTGCGACACGATGTTCACCGACACCGGCAGGCCCGCGTCGTCCAGCACCGGCTCGGCGAACAGCCACAGATGCCTGGGGCGCCCGTCCTCCCCGATGACCCGGTGCTCGGCCTCCACCGGCTCCCGCCGCGAGAACAGCGTCTGCAGGGCCTCCTCCACCAGCGGCAGATCGTCGCCCGCCACCACCTTCGGCAGATCGTGCGGCATCGGCGGCACCTCGTCCGGGGACAGCCCGTAGTTCGCCAGCATCTGCGGCGTCCACTCCGCCTCGCCCGTCACCAGGTCCCACTCGCCGAACCCCAGCTGCGCGAGCCGTTCCACCCGCTCCAGCCTCCGCGCCAGCCGATCCTCCCGACTGTGGTACCGCCAGACCACGCACACCCCGGTCGGCACCCGCACGCACCGGACGCTCATCCGCGACGTCCGCGACAGCCCGCTCTGCGCCGTCGTGTACATGATCGACCCGCGCTCCAGCGTCTCCCCGCCCCCGAGAACCTCCACGTACTCCTCGAACAACCCGGTCAGGGCCGCCCCCGGATCCGTTCGCAGAAGCCGCAACCCCCGGAGTTCCTCGGCACCCCGCCCGAACAGATCCTTCGCCTGCCCGTTCAGCTCCGCGTACAGGAAATCCGCGACGTTCCCCTCCGGCCCTCGCACCGGCACCAGATGCGCCGCCGAATCCAACGCCCCGTCCAGCACGCCCCGGGCCACGGGATCGTCCGGCAACCCCTCCAGGATCTCCCGGTCGCCCCCGGTGTCCTCGGCCGTCACCCGCCGCAGCACGTCCTCGGCCTCGGACACCACGGCCCGGCCCGTCCGCGACACCTCCGCCCGCGCGCCCGCCGCGCGGCCGCCACCGCCTCCGCCGTCCCGGCGCCGACGTCCTTGACCACCAGCGCCGCCGCCTCCGCGAGCTCCATGTCCAGGTCGCGCGCCAGCCAGATCAGGTGCTGCAGCGCCTCCCCGGGCGGCACCCCGAGCCGCCGCGCCAGCACGACCCGCGCCTCGGCCAGGATCGCGCGGTCATGCGCGGCCCCCGCAGGTCCTCAAGGTCGGGCACCGCCGCGTGCACCCCCGGCGCTCGCGCCCCCTCCGCTTCGGCCAAGCCACTCCCCCATTCGGCGCTTCATGCCCCGAGAGAAAAAAGCTACATACGCCAGCGAAGGAGTATTCGTCCCTTTCCGGGTCTCCTACCCGTATCTTTAACCCGGTTTTCCCTGGATGCCCGAACTTCACCACTTCCGGTGACCGTCCACGGACCATCCCCTACCCCACCGAGTGACCCAGCTCACACACCCCGGGACGGGCGACCCCACCGCCCCTCGAATTCCCGGTACGCACCAGCCTGCAGACTGCGCTAGAGTAATCAACGCCCGCCACACAAGGCGGGCACCGGGACGTAGCGCAGTTTGGCAGCGCACTTGACTGGGGGTCAAGGGGTCGTGGGTTCAAATCCCGCCGTCCCGACAGAGTAAGACCAGGTCAGAGGGGCTTCGGAGATCATCCGAGGCCCCTTTTTCGATCTTCAAGCCCGATGGGGAGCCAAAAGGGGAGCCACCCTCACCCGACCTACGCCGACTTCACCGGCCCGAACACCGCGTCCGCGACCTCGGCACCCCGGGTGATGACCGGCCGCAGCTGATGCCGGTACACCTCCCCCGTCACCGCCGGCGACGAGTGCCCGCACAGATCGGCGATCGCCTCGATCGGCACCCCGCTGTCACTCATGATCGAGACGAACGAGTGCCGCAGTTCCCGCGGCGACCAACTCTCTCCAATCCCCGCCTTCCTCGTGATGAGCCGGAACGCCCGCCGCACGTTCGCGGCGTCCAAGGGCCGCCCTGTCGTCGAGCAGAACACCAGACCATGGTCGTGTCACTCTTCCCCCGCCCGGGCCGCTGCGCTGCCTGCCGAGCGTGAGGCCTGCACAGAGCCTCAGCGGCCTGCCCAGGCAGTTCCAGCGTCCGGCGTGCCTTCTCGGTCTTTGTGTCGCCGTGGGCCCGCACGGACCGCCAGACGTAGATGGCGAACTTCTCGTGTTCGAACCCGACCGCGGTCACCGGGCGCCAGCCCGCCCCACCGCCGGCCTGGGCGACGACGTGGTCCCACTGCATCGCTCGGGCTTCCTCGGTGCGAATCCCGGTGAGCCTGCGGCTGGTGCACGCGATCCTCAAGCGTGCGATCCGGCAAGCCCAAGCGCGGGACATGGTCATGCGGAACGTGGCCGAGTTGGTCAAGACCCCCAAGGGGACGGCGGGACGCCCGAGTCGGGCGCTCACGCTCGATCAGGCTCGGGCCGTGCTGGAGGCGGCCCAGTCGTCGAGGCTGCACGCCTACGCGGTGGTCAGCCTCCGGAGATGTGCCGCCGACTGCCCTGAACTTGCGCCGTAGAGAAGCCGCGAACTCTGTTGCAGTGGAGTTGAGGGACGGACGGCGAAGGGCAAGACCAAGAGCCAGGTCTCGTGGACCGGCTCAAGGCGGCCGTCATGGATCTGGAGACGGGGGTCAAGAGCCCGGCGAACTACACCGTGGGAGAAGCGATTGAGGACTGGCTCGCCAAAGGGCTCAGGGGCTCGACGGCGACACGGTCGCCAACTACCGGAGCCTTGGCGGGTAAGCACGTTATCCCGCTGATCGGCAAGGTCAAGCTCAAGGACCTGTGTGCCGATGACGTGGACGAGTGGCTAGACGGGCTCGCCGGTTCGCTGTCGTCCCGGACAGCGACCTCGTCGAGTCTGCGGACCGCCTGCGCCGCCGCTTCGGCGTACCAGTGAAGCTCCGTGGCCGGTTCACCTGAGTTCAGCGCCGCGACAGCCTGGTTCAGGTTCACCCCGATTCGGTGGGCCTGCCCCGACGCATACATGAGGTCGCCGAGAGCTTCTCTCAGCTTTACGTACTCCGGGCGGGTCGAACCGGCCGCGGCGGTCAGCTGAGTCTGCGCCGCGCAGCGGTCGCCAGATGCTCACGCTCAGCTGCCGCCTTCACGGCAGCGTGCTCTTCCTCCGACATGGTGATGAACACAGCCCGATCACGCCGCGGCGAGCTGTGCCTCCTCGAGTTCCGCCTTGCCGCCTTACCTACCTCTTCGTCAGCCAACGGCACCTCCACTGGATCGCGCCCGATCCAGTCCCCGCCCCCGGACCGCGCCCGGTCCGAGGGCAACATCATTATGTTTTCCATTTCTTGCCCCGCGGCGGCGAGCGCGGCGAGGCAACGCCAGGTCGCTGCCGATCACCGTCCCGACGGCCCGCACTTGTCGGGCTTCGCCGCCGGTGAGGTCCCGGACGGCCAGGACGAGTTCAGACCCGAAGAAGAGGCGTCCGTCGACGAACTCACGCGAGCGCCCAAGGTGGTGTTCTCCTCCACACTGGAGGAGCCGCTGACGTGGGCGAACTGCACGCTCGTCCGCGGCGACGCCGTCGAGGCCGTCCGCGGCATGAAGGCGAGCGGCTCGGGACTCCTCACCACGATCGGCAGCCTCAGCCTGTGCCGGTCCCTGCTCCGAGCCGGACTCGTCGACCGCTTCCGGGTCGTGATGTTCCCGGTGATCACCCGCGCCACGGGCGCAGAACGCATCTACGACGGCTATCCGGACGTCGCCCTCGAAATGATCGAGCACCGCACCTTCGACGGCCGCATCCAGTTGGTCGAATACAAGCCCCGCGTGCTCGAGCACCCGCCGCTCGGCGCCCCTGCGTGACACCGCCCCATCCACCGGTCCGGACCGCCGCCATAACCGCAACACATCGGGCTCACACGCCCCGATCTGCTCGGCAATCCGGGCTTCTTGAGGCGCGTCCACGCACACGCGGGTCGTTGGCGGTGTGCGCCCCGAAGAAGCGATGTCCTTCGGGGCGCGCGGCAGGGGTTCGGGTTCAGGCGTTGTAGCCGCCGTGGGCGTCCAGCACCGCGCCCGTGACGTACGACGCGGCGGGGCTCGCCAGGAAGGCGATCGCCGCGGCGATTTCGTCGGGGTGCCCCATGCGTTGCAGGGCCAGCGAGCTGAGCAGGGCCTTGAGGGTGTCGGGGTCCGGCGGTTGCATGCCGCTGTCCATCAGCCCGGCTTCGACGACGTTGGCCGTGATGTCGCGGGGCCCGAGGTCCCGTGCGACCCCCATGGTGTACCTCTCGATGCCTGACTTGGTCGCAGAGTAGTCGGCAACGCCCGGGACGCCGACCCGGGAGCCCAGTCCGGAACTCACCGTGATGATGCGGCCACCCGTGCGCAGCACTCGGGAGGCGGCCCGGATGACGGCGATCACGCCGAGGTAGTTGGTGGCGTGCATCCGGTCCAGTGCGGCGGTGTCGGCGTCCGGGTCGTCCACCGTGCGGCCCTGCTCCACCGAGATCGCCGCGTTGTTGACGAGGATGTCCAGGCCGCCGAAGTGCGCGACCACGTCGTTGATCAGCGCCGGTGCCCGGCTCGTGTGCGCCTGGTCGGACTTGAAGGCGATGGCCTTCGCTCCCTTGCCGTGCACCTCGTCGACGACGGCCTGCGCCTGTTTCTCGGAACTGACGTAGGTGAAGGCGACGTGGGCGCCCTGCTCGGCCAGCAGCCGTACGGTCGCGGCTCCCAGTCCGCGCGATCCCCCGGTGACCAGGGCGACCTTGCCCGTGAGTGGCTTGCTCATTCTTCTCACCTCGCTGATTGATCCTTTCCGGCAGTCGCAACGTTAATTGTTACGACAACATGTTGCAACCTTCACTGTTACGACTGCCGTAGCATGGAGCGTTGTGGCCGAGAGGAGGAGCCCATGAGCGCCAACAGCAGGCTGACCATCGCCGCCCACGCGCTGGCCTGGATCGGCCTCTACCAGCGCCAGGGCCATGAGGTCGCCACCTCCGAGCAGATCGCGACCAGCGCGAACACCAACCCCGTGGTGATCAGACGGCTGCTCGGCGAGCTGCGCAGGGCCGGGCTTGTGGAGTCCCGGCGGGGCGTGGGCGCGGGCTGGTCGCTGGCACGCGAGCTGGAGTCGATGACCCTGCTCGACGTGTACGAGGCAGTGGAACCCGGGCCACTGTTCGCAATGCACCGCACCACCCCAGACCAGGGATGTGTGGTGGGTCACGGCATCCAGCCGGCAATGCAGAGCATCTACGAGGGCATCGAGGAGACCGTGAGACACGAGCTGGCCCGCGTCACGCTCGCGAACGTACTCCAGGACGTACTCGCGGCACCTCGCTAACCTCCCCGTTGCGTCCTGACGTCACCAAGATCCGATCTAAGTCCAGGCCAGCGAACAGCCTGGCAACCAGTCACGCCGAAGACCGTTGCAGTATCAGACCGTGTCCTACGAGCTCGTAACTTGATCTTGTTCGCCGTGGTCCGGCGTGGCCGATGTGACGATTCCGCCGTTCGGGAGGATGTGAGCATCCGGCCATGGATCGTGGACGACGACGTGTGGGCCCTGATCGAGCCGCTGCTGCCCTGGCCGGATAAGGCGCCGGGCCCACGGGCCGCTGGCGGACCGGTTGTGTCTGCAGGGCATCCTGTACGTCCTGCACAACGACATAGCCTGGCAACTCCTGCCACTGGAGCTGGAATTCGATCCCGGGCAGACCTGTTGGCGGTGCCTGGAGCGGTGGCAGCAGGCCGGGGTCTTCGACCAACTGCACCGCATCCTACTCGTCGAGTTGAAGGCGGCCGGCGAACTCGACTGATCCCGTGCGTGCGTGGACGGCTCCCACATCCGCGCGAAAAAAAGGGGGCGCCGACACTGGCCCGTCGCCGGTCGACCGACGGGTAGCAAGCACCACCTGATCTGCGACGGACGCGACACCCCGCTCAAGGTCATCACCACCGCGGCCAACGTCAACGACGTCCCCCAGACCCTCGCCCCGGTCGACGGCATCCCGCCCGCGACCGGACGGCGCGGGCGCCCGCCCCGCCGCCCCGACTCGCTCCTCGGTGACAAGGGCTACGATCCAACCCCAACCGCCGAGAGTTGCGCAAGCGGCGGATCTTGCCGGTCATCTCCCGCAAGGGCGCCCCGAACAACAAGGGCTTGGGCAAGCTCCGCTACGTGGTCGAGCAGACCTTCGCCCTGCTCCACCAATTCAAACGCCTTGCTGTCCGTTGGGAACGCCGAATCGAACTCCACGATGCCTTCGTCTGGTTGGCCTGTGGCCTCATCTGCTGGAGACGCCTCAAGAAGGCCCGCCCATGATCGTGTTACGAGCTCTATGTGCGCACCTGAGAGGGATGGGGTTACGTGGCATTCGTGCTGGACGCCTTCTCCCGCCGCATCGTGGGCTGGCAACTGGCCGACCACCTGCGCACCCACCTGCCCTTGGACGTTCTGGAGATGGCGCTGTGGCATCGCGGCCGCCAGCGGCCGGTGCTGCCCAGCGCCCCCCTTCATCATTCCGACGGGGGCTGCCAATATGTCAGTTCCCGCTACACCACCCGGCTGGCCGACTTGGGCGTCACCGCTCGGTCGCCGACTCCTATGACAATGCGATGGCCGAGGCGCTGAATGCCACCTCCAGGACCGAACTGATCCATCCCCGCACCTGGCGGAGCTGCGACCAAGTCGAATCCATAGCCGAATGGGTCAGCTGGTACAACCATCGCCGGCTCCACACCGCGATTGGCGACGTCCCACCCATCGAGTACGAGACCAGCTACCACCGTTCACGATGGTCAAGAGGATGGCTGAAGCGCTTAAGTCGGCCGAGGCCGACGCCGTCTACGGAGCACTGTCCGTAGCCAGCCCCGCAGACCGCGTCGCTCCGCGCTCATGAGCGCTTCGGCCATCGTCTTGACCATCGACCGCAACACATCGGGCTCACACGCCCCGATCTGCTCGGCAATCCACTCGGCGGGGTCCACACTGTTGTCCACGGCCATCGCGTTGTCCCCTTCTTCTTGATCATCCATCTCGAAGGATCACGCGGTGGCGCCTCACGTCACAACGCCATGCCACTTGACCTGGTCAAACTCATACACCACCTCGGTGGACGCAACCCCCTTTTTCGATCTTCAAGGCCGACGGGGAGCCAAAAGGGGAGCCACCCTCACCCGACCTACGCTGACTTCCCTGGACCCGAACACCGAGTCGCCAACCTGAGCGCCTCTGGTGATGACCGGCCTCAGCTGATGCCGGTAGATCTCCCCGGTCACGCTCGGAGACGAGTGCCCGCACAAGTCCGCGATCGCCTCGATGGGCAGCCCGCTCTCACTCGTGATCGAGACAAACGAGGGCCGCAGCTCCCGCGGCGACCAGGTCTCCCCGATCCCCCCTTCCTGCTGATGAGCCGGAACGCCCGTCGAACGTTCGCGGCGTCCAGCGGCCTCCCCCGGTCGTCGAGCAGAACACCGACCACTGTCCTGCCACTCCTCCCCCGCCTTGAGCTTCTCCTTGGCCTGGCGGGCATGGTGCCTGCGCAAAAGCTTCCACAGCCTGTCCGGGGAGTTCCACCGTCCGGCTCGACTTCTCGATCTTGGTGTCAGCGTGTGCACGCACGGACCGCCACACGTAGATGGCGAGCATCTTGTATTCGAAGCCCGCTTGAGCGACCGGCTGCCACTCACCGTCATCCTCCTCCCAGGCGGCGACGTGGCCCAGTGCATCGCCCGGCCTTCTTCTGTACGGATGCCGGTCAGGAGGCTGACCGCCACATACGCGTGCAACCGCGATGATTTGGACGCCTCCAGGACGGCGCGGGCCTACTCGAAAGTGAGAGCCCGGCTGGAGCGTCCGGCCGTCCCCTTGGGGGTCTTGACCAGTTCGGCCACGTTCTGCATGCCAGTGGCCCGTCCCTGCGCCTGCCGGAGGGCCCGCTGAGGATCGCGTGCACGAGCCGCAGACTCCGGGTGGACAGTGAGCCGGGCGAGCCCGTCGAATCACTCGTCCATTTTATCGGCGCGCAGGTCCTTGAGCTTGGCCTTGCCGATCAGCGGGATGACGTGCTTGCGGGCGAGGCCCCCGATAGTTGACGACCATCTCGCAGCTCACCGACCCGCTGGCCAGCATCCGAGCAACCGTCCAGCACCACCCCGGTCTCCTCGACACCACCGAACTGGAATGGCTCCGCGAGCGCATCGCCGCCATGACCGACGCATGGCACACGCCGCCGTTCACCGCCCCACTCCCCCTCGTTCACGGGGGCACACGGATCGACAACCTCATGCGCCACCAAGTGGGCCACATAGTGCTGGGTGACTGGGACAGCGTCGCCATTGGCCCCCGCGAATGGGAACCCGTCCACAGCCACCACGGACAACGACGCTTTGGCCTCTCCCCCGCCGACGTCGACGACTTCACCAACGCCTACGGCTAGGACCTCAGCGAATGGCCCGACTACGAGGCCCTCATGCGCGTCCGCGACCCCTGCGCCATCGGCATTCACATCTGCAACGCCCCCGGCGACCCCTTTGCCCGCCGCGAACTTGCCCATCGACTAGACTCCTTGAAAAGAAACGACACCCCAGCCGTTGACACATAAAGACAGCCGGTCCCCCAGCGGTTCACGCATTTCACGGTCATCCTCATGGCATTGCCGACGATCCGGTCAAGGCGTGGCCCCCGCAGCGGCCGGTCAAGGCCGATGCCGACAAGACATGCCACTCCCTGAGCATTTGGCCTGGCTGCGCGGACGGGGCACCGTGCCGCACATCACACGCCCAGGCATCGATTCCTACGAACGGCTTCGACGCCACTGCTGGAAGACCGAACGAACGCTGGCCAGGCTGTTCGGCTACCGGCGCCCGACCGTCCACTGCAAACGCCACGGACACCTTTTACCGCCATCGTCGCCCACGCCGCCACCATCACCTGCTATACGAAGCTCGCCAAACTTACCGTGCGAGACACACTCTTAAGCAGACGAAATTCTGGCAAATCACACTAAATACGACCAGAGCGCGGATTCCACTCCTCCAGACGAGCCGTAAACGACTCACCGCCGTAAATCGATTCATACCGAATCTCGAAACTAAGTCTTCTGGTGACAAGCTCCCAGAACCAAGCGTGATCTCCGTCATCGAAGTCATACATTCCCAAAATAAATACTTCTTGCCCGAATTGAAGTATTCGATCCGCCCCCAAAGTAGTCATGATCTCAATTCTGCCGGAGGTGGAATTCTCTACCCTTTCGAAAGTATCGACGTCCCATCCGCCCAATATTTCTCCATCCAGCTTGACGATTGACTCGACAATCATCGCCGGCCCGAGGCCGCAATTCTTTAGCTTCAGTCCGGCTTCTGTACTGCGATATCTTTTAACGCGATTGATCTGCAGCAGAGGGCGGATGGAATTTTGGTTATGTTTCCTATTCGCCCGATGCTCCGCGAACGAAATTACCAGGGAGGCGACGGCTACGACCACCGCGCACGTAGCAGTGATGGATTCTGCGTTCATCGTGTCGCCCTCCAGGATGTTCAGCATTCCCTTGCTCCCTTCGACGCGAGCAACAAGCCCCTGGTTCCCGGATCTTCCGAGGTTCTCGCCCCATGAGACGCTTGGCTTCGGTTGGCCATGGGGGCATGGCTTGATCTCGATGGGTGCTCCGGTGGATGAGATGCGATAATAATCTGCAGGACGAGTGATTTCCTTGATCGTTTCGTCTCTGTTCGCCAGAACGTCTTTGTCGCCCCGAGGGGAGCCAATTGGGGAGCCACCGTGGTCAGAACGGCTCGGACACACTATGAATCCTCCAGGTCGTTTCCGCAGGTGAGTGGCTCCCTCGTCGACTTCGATGGACCTTGATCGACTGGGCTGGTGTGCCTGGGGGCGCGGGTTCGAATCCCGCCGTCCCGATAGGGCACAGGCCGGTTCTCCTCGCGGAGGGCCGGCCTTCTTCGTTCGTTGGCCGCTCGTTAGCGGACGGGCATTCCGGCGATCACCGCCGTGGCGGTGATCGCCGGAACAGCGTCGGCTCGTCTGCGCCCGATGTGCGCGTTACCTTGGCCGGATCAACGATGCCGCCGGGGCGGCTTCGGTGTTGGTCTGGTTCGGCCGGCTTCGAACTCGCCTGGGGCTAATGGAACTACGCAGCGGACTCTGGCCGGTCGGTCATGTCGTCGCTAGGTAGTGCTCGGCGATCTCGTCGCTGGTGGTCAGCCAGACGTGGGGGTGGCCTGCGATGTACTCCAGGGCCCGGTCCAGGTATCCGGCCCGGAAAGGCTGGCCGGTGACGAACGGGTGGAGGGCCAGGGCCATGACGCGCCCGCTGTCGGCGGAGTCGGCGTAGAGCCGGTCGAACTGGTCGGTGACGGCTTGGAGGAACTCGGGCCCCGTGAAGCCGTTCATGGTGAAGAGGCACAGGTCGTTCAGTTCGAGGGAGTACGGCACGCTCAGCATTCCGGGGATGTTCAGGCTGTACGGCTGGTCGTCGTTGGTCCAGTCCAGCAGGTAGTTCACGCCGAGGTCGGCCAGAAGCGCCGGGGTCTGGAACGTCTCGGTCAGCGCCGGGCCGAGCCAGCCCCGGGGACGGCGGCCGGTGGCGGTCTCGATGGTGCCGACGACTTCGGTGAGGACGGCGCGCTCCTCGTCGGCGGACATGCCGGTCTGCAGGAGGGAGTTGTTCCTGCCGTGCGCGAGCCAGGCCCAGTCCCGTTCCCGTCCCGCCTCGATGATCTGCGGGTAACGGTGGGCGACGTCGGAGTTGAGCAGGACGCTGGGCCTGATCCCGTGACGGTCGAAGATCTCCGTCAGCCGCCAGACGCCCACGCGGGGCCCGTAGTCGCGCCAGCCGTAGTTCAGCGGATCGGGCGTCAGGGCCGCCGTCGCCTCGTTGAGGCTCGTGGAGGGACGGTCGACGAGGAAATGCTCGACGTTCAATCCCACGTAGAACGCGACGCGTGCGTCGCCGGGCCATCGGATCGGCTTTCGTCCGACGATCGGGTCGTAGTCGAAGAGGTCGTTCTCCATCGTCGTTCTTCTCCTTCGTCGGATCGAGGTCAATGGACGGCCGGAGCCGTTTCGGCGCGGTCCGGGGCTTCGGGACGGGGATCGCCCTTGCTTCGCCGCAGCGCCGTGAGGGCGATGACGATGACGACCGCCGCCAGCGCGGCGGCGACCGTCGCGGCGACGTGGAAGCCGGAGACGAACGCGTCCTGGGCCGCGTCGGTCAGCCGGCGGGCGAGCGGTGCGGGAAGGTTCTCGGCCGCCGAGATCGCGCCGCCGAGGGTTTCGCGCGCCGCTTCCTCGGTCCCGGCCGGGACGACGATCCGGTCCCGGTAGACGGCCGTGGCGACGCTGCCGGTGATCGCGATGCCCATGGCCAGGCCCAGGTCGTACGCCGTCTGCCCCGCCGCCGCGGCCGAACCCGCCTTCTCGGCGGGCGCGGCGGCGACCGCGAGGTCCGTGCCGAGCACACTGATCGGGCCGACGCCGAGCATGATGACCGTGATCGCCGCGGCGGCGGCGACCGGGCCCGCCGCCTGCGCCGCCAGGACGTAGCCGACCAGGGAGACCAAAGTCCCGGCCACCAGCACGCGGGCGGGGCCGGCGCGCCGGACCAGCGGCGGGGTGAGCTGGGAGCCGAGCAGGAACGCGGCGGCCGAGGGCAGCAGCCAGAGTCCGCCCGCCATCGGCGACAGCCCGCCGACCATCTGCAGGAAGGGCGGGACCAGGTACTCGACGCTGTTGAGCGCCATCATGCCGAGGAACAGGATCGCCAGCGCGGCGGAGAACGTGCGGTCGGCGAACAGCCGAAGATCCAGCAGCGGGGCCGCGAGCCGCCGCTGCCGCCGGACGAACGACCAGCCGAACACGACTCCGGCGACGCCGACGGCGGCGACGGGCGCGTCCCAGCCGTGTTCGGCGATCCGCTTGATCGCGTAGACGACCGGCAGGACGCCCAGCAGGAACAGCAGGACGCTCGGCACGTCCAGCCGCCCGGCCGAGCCGTCCCGGAACTCGGGCAGCACCGATCGTCCCGCGGCGAGCACCACGACCATGACCGGTGCGCCCAGCAGGAACACCCACCCCCACCACAGCCGCGACAGCAGCAGCCCGCCGAAGACCGGCCCCAGCCCGACGCCGAGCGCCAGCGCGGTGGACCACAGCGAGATCGCCCGGGTCCGCTGCCCCGGGTCGGTGAACATGGCGCTGATCAACGACAGCGTGGACGGCAGGATCGCCGCTCCGGCGACGCCGAGCAGGGCGCGGGCACCGATGAGCAGTTCCGGGCTGCGCACCGCCGCGGCGGTCAGCATCAGGAACTCCACCAGCAGGTAGAGCGCGGCCCCGGCCAGCAGCAGCCGGCGGCGTCCGACCCGGTCCCCCAGGGTGCCCATGACCACCAGGAATCCGGCGGTCATGAACCCGTAGACGTCGGTGATCCAGAGGAACTCGGTTCCGCTCGGCCGCAGGTCGGCGGTGAGGTCCGGCGTCGCCAGCCACAGCACCCCGAGGTCGGCGGTGAGCAGCATGGTCGGCAGCAGCAGCACCGCGAGCCCCAGCCACTGCCGCGCGCCGGCCCTGGCCGGGGGCTTGTCATGTCGTTCGTCCATGCCTGGGACGGTAGGAGCGGGGTGGGGGCCGCCGGGAGGACCGCGGACGTCGCCGAGGGGACCGAACGCGTCAGGTTCGGCCGGCGCGCGACGACGTCCGGAGCGCGGCCGGACCGTGGCCGTACCATCGGTGGACGGCCCGGCGCAGCGCGCGCGGATCGGAGTATCCGGAGCGTGCGGAGATCGCTTCCAGCGTCATCGACGTCTCCCGCAGCAGGTGCTCGACCCGCTGCCGCCGGAAACGTTCCAGTTCGTCCCGCCAGCTCGTGCCTTCGTCGCTCAGGCGGCGTTGCAGCGTGCGCGGCCCCATGGCCAGTCGGTGCGCCACGTCGCCCAGTTCGGGCGGTCCCGCCTCGACCGCGGCCTCCAGCGCGAGGTGGAACCGGCCGAGCCAGTCCAGGACCGGACGCGCGGTGGCGACCGTGATCCGCGCATGCTCGTCCAGGATCGCCGCGAGGGCCGGGTCCGCCCGCGGGAACGGCGCACGGGCGTCGGCGTCCGAGAACGTCACCGCCGGTGGACCCGCCTCGAACTCGATCCGCCGGGTGCCGTACACCTCGGCCAGCAGGTCGTACCGGGGCGGCGCGCGGTGGGGCAGCCGCACCCGGACGGGCACGAACCGGCGTCCGGCGGCCGAGCCCGCCACGCCGAGCAGCATGGCCGGCACGAACTCCGCGATCAGCGGGAAAGACGGATGCTCCTGGTACGGCCCGTGCCAAGTGACCGTGACGCCCGCGCCGTCGCGGGTGACGCCGAGCGTGTCGGCGGGGTCGGCGATGGCCGCGAAGTGGCGGCCGCAGGCGTGCAGTGCGTCGTCGAGGGTGTCGGCGGCGGTGAACAGGTAGTCCCACACGCCGAGCCGGCCGGGACGCCACAGTTCCATCGCCCGCGCTCCGCCGCCCGCCTCCGTCATCGCCCCGGAGATCGCCTCCCACACGCGCAGGAGTGTCGCCGTGGGGATCCGGACGCGCTCCTCGTCCATAACGGTCAGGCCGGGGATGTGGGTGAACCGTGACCGGTGCACGCCCGACCGCCGCCCCGCTTCGAGCAGCATTCGCGTGAGATGCGGCGAGACGCCGTGCAACATCCGGTCCATCCCTGTTCGCGCTCTCCGAGCGCCCAGTTTCGCATGAGAGCCTTTGTCCGGGCTCGACCGCCTGTCCACACCGTCTCGCACGGGCGCCGGCGAGGGCCTCACGGGTTGAGCAGCGTCTTGATGGCTCGGCGTTCGTCCATGGCCCGGTATCCCTCGGCGGCCTCCTCCAGCGGGAGGGCGAGGTCGAAGACCGCGCCGGGGTCGATCTCGCGGTTCCAGATCAACTCGATCAGCTCGGGCAGGAACCGGCGGACCGGTGCCGGGCCGCCGTGCAGGTGGACCTGGGAGAAGAACAGCTCCTCGACCGGCAGCCGGACGTCGTGGGAGACGCCGACGAACCCGACGTGACCGCCGGGCCGGGTGGAGCGGATCGCCTGGAGCATCGACTCGGAGGTACCGACCGCCTCGATGACGCTGTGCGCGCCGAGCCCGCCGGTCATGTCCTTGATCTCCGCGACGCCGTCGGCGCCGCGTTCGGTGACGATGTCGGTGGCGCCGAACCGGCGGGCGAGTTCCTGGCGCGGCGCGTGGCGGCTCATGGCGACGATCCGTTCGGCGCCGAGCCGCCGGGCGGCGAGCACCCCGGCACAGGCCGACGGCGCCGTCCCCGACGACCGCGACGGTCTTGCCGGGCGCGACGTCCGCCGCGACGGCGCCGAACCAGCCGGTGCCGAGCACGTCGGACGCGGCCAGCAGGCTCGGCACCAGGTCCGCCGGGGGCGCTCCGGGGTCGCGACCAGCGTGCCGTCGGCCAGCGGGATGCGGGCGAGTTCGGACTGCGTCCCGATCGAGCCCATCAGCACGCGGTGCACGCACGAGCTCTGGTAACCCGCCCGGCACAGCTCGCAGGTGCCGTCGGACGCCCAGAACGAGCCGATCACGAACCGGCCGGGCCGGATCGTCCGGACGTCGGCGCCGACCTCCTCGACGGTCCCGACGTACTCGTGCCCCATCGGAGCCGGGCCGTCCAGTTTTTCCACGCCCCGATACGGCCACAGATCGGACCCGCAGACGCACGTCGCCGCGACGCGGATGATCGCGTCGTCGACTCGATGATCGCCGGATCGTCACGCTCCTCGACACGGAGGTCGCCCGGGGCGTACAGAACAGCTCCACGCATGGCCGGTTCCCTTTCTTTCGTTGCCGAAGATTTCCATGGGCTTCTCCCACTCGGCGGCCGGCTCAAGGGCCCTACCCCGCCGCCCGCGTCCGTCCCGCGTCTGCGGTGCTCCGGCTCGCCGCCGGTCCGCGCCCACGGCGCGTCAGGACCGCCAGTGGCCGACGAGTTCGGCGTAGAGGGGGCTGAGGTCCAGCAGCGTGCGGTGCGTCCCGACGATCGGGCCCGAGGCGTCCATGAGGAGGACCCGGTGGGCCCGCTGCGCGGAGCTGATCCGGTGGGCGATGACGATGAGCGTCCCGCCGCGGGCCGCCAGCGCCTCCTCGGCGCGGGCCTCCGCGGCGGGATGCAGGTGGCAGGTCGCCTCGTCGAGGACGACGACCGGCGCGGCGGACAGGTAGGCGCGGGCGAGGGTGATGAGCTGGCGTTCCCCGTGGGACAGCGGCCCGCCGCCGGGCGGGACGTCGGCGTCGAGGCCGCCGAGCCGGCGCAGCGTCTCGTCCAGGCCGATCGCGCCGACGGCCTCGTCGAGTTGCGCGGCGGTGGCGCCGGGGCGCAGGTAGGCGAGGTTCTCCCGCACGGTTCCGGCGAAGACGTAGCTCTCCTGCGGGATGAGCGTCACGGCGTCGCGGAGCCGTGCCGGGTCCAGGTCGGGCAGCGGCACCTTGCCGAGGGCGACCGTGCCCCGCTGCGGACGGACGAGGCCGGCGAGGACGTTCGCGAGCGTCGACTTCCCCGTGCCGCTCGGGCCGACGACGGCGAGGTGGGTGCCCTCGGGGACGTGCAGGCTCAGGTCGGCGAGGACGGGCGCGGCGCGGGGCGAGTAGGCGAACGTGACATGGTCGAGTTCGATGTCGGACGAGGCGGGGACGGGCGAGGGCCGGGCTCGTACCGTCCGGGCGGGGCCCGCGGAGATCTCGGCGAGCCGGCCGAGGATCACCGCGAGGCTGAGCAGCAGGGTGCCGCCCGCGTCGACCAGCAGGACGATCCCGGGTTGCAGCCCGGTGATGAGGTATCCGGCCGCGCCCGCCACCTCCCCCGTCGTGAGGTGTCCGCCGTCGATGAGACCGGGCGACAGCGCGAGCAGCGCGAGCAGCGGCAGGTGCACGCCGAGCACCAGCACCGGGAGCCGGACGAGACGGGAGCGGGCGAACGCGCGCAGCGCCGCGGCCTGCGCGTCGATGGGCGCGGCGACGGTGCGGGCCGCGCGGTCCTCGGCGGCGCACGCGACGACGTCGCGCACGCCTTCGACGACGGCGGCGCCGGCTTCGCCGATCCGTTCGGCGTGCCGCACGACGGCCCGGTACCGGCGGACCTGGACGCCCAGGAACGCGGCGAACACGCCGAGGGCGAGGGCGACCGACAGGGCGATGGCGAGGGCGAGCGGCGGGGAGAGCAGCGCGAGCCCGATCAGGGCGGCGAGCCCGGCGGCGAGCAGCTGCCGGACGTTGCGCAGCGCGGTGCCGAGCAGCGCCCGGACGGCCTCGGCCTGCTCGGTGACCTGCGAGACGCCCGCGCCCGCCGGGCCGTCGGTCCGGTGCAGTGAGGCGGTGACGACGTCGGTGACCAGGGAGTCGCGGAGCGGCTCGACGGTCGCGGCGAGCTGCGGGTAGACGCGCCGGGTCGCCTCGGCGCCGCACAGGTACAGCGCCGCGAGGGCCGCGAGCCAGGCCAGGCCGACCCCGGGACGCCCGGCGAGGAACCCGTCGTCGAGGGCGCGGGCGAGCAGGAGGCCCGCGGCGAGCACCGGCACGCCTTCGAGGACGGACCAGGCGGCGAGGCGGCGCAGCGCCGGTCCCCGTCCGCGCAGGTGGCGGCGCAGCAGCCGGGCCGCGGGCGGGACCCTCATGCGTCGGCGGCGAAGACGGCCCGGTACGCGGGGTCGCGCCACAGTTCGGCGTGGGGGGCGAGCGCGCGGATCCGGCCGCCGTCGAGCCAGGCGACCAGGTCGGCGCGGGCCGCGGTGGCGGGGCGGCGCGCCACCACAAGGCTGGTGCGCCGGGCCAGGAGGCGCCGGAGCGCCCGGGTCACCTTCAGTTCCGTCGCGGTGTCGAGGCTGCTGGTGGCGTCGTCGAGGACGACGATCCGGGCGTCAGCGCCGCCCGGGCGAGCCCGAGGCGTTGCAGTTCGCCGCCCGACAGCGGCGCCCGGTCGAGCGGGGTGTCGTACCCGTCCGGCAGCGCCCGGACGAAGTCGTCGGCGGCGGCCGTCCGGGCGGCCCGGCGCACGTCGGCGCGGGTGGCCTCGGGCCGGGCGTAGGCGATCAGGTCGTGGACGGTCGCGCCGAGCAGGGCCGGGACGTCGAAGGCGTAGGCGACGGCGCGGCGCAGTTCGGGCGGCGCGACGGCGGTGACCGGGACGCCGTCGAGTTCGACGCGTCCCTCCTGCGGGTCGAGGAGCCGCCCGACCAGCGACACCAGCACGCTCTTGCCGGTTCCGGACGCGCCCACGACGGCGACGGCGGCCCCGGCGGGGACCGTGAGGTCGAGCCGGTCGAGGACCGTGCGGTCGCCGATCCGGACGGTCGCGTCCCGGATGCCGAGCAGTCCGGGGCCGTCCGGCAGCGCGACCGGACGCGGGGGCGGTGCGACGGCCGGGGCGGTGTCGAGCACCTCCTGGACCCGCCCCGCGCCGACCTCGCAGTTCAGCAGTGCGACGAAGGTGTCGAAGAGCGCGGCGGCGCCGACCGCCATGGCGGTGTAGGACGCGGCGGCGACGAGCTGGCCGGGGGTGATGGCGCCGGCGCCGAGCCGCAGCCCGGCGACGTGACGACCAGGACCTGCAGCAGCGGCGCCAGCGCCGACATCCGGCGGCTCGCCCGGCCCTGCGCGGCCCAGGTGCGGTGTCCGGCCTCGCGCAGCCGCGGGAGCGGCGCCAGGATCCGGGCGGCCTCGCGTTCCGCGGTTCCGCCGGCGCGGATCGTCCGGATGCCCCGGTGGGCGTCCAGCAGCCGGGTGGAGACCGCCGCCTGGTGGCGCTGGTAGTCCGCGAACGGGGCGCTCGCGCGGGCGACGAAGACGCGCAGCACCACGACGGCGGGCGGCACGCCGAGCGCGAACGCCAGCGCGAGCGTCCAGTCGATGAGGGCCAGCGCGACCACGGCGCCCGCGGTCGTCGCCAGGGTCGCCGCGACCGCCATGAGCTGGACGGGGAACGCGGCGGGGCCGCTCGCGCTCTCGGTGAGCCGCGCGAGCACGTCTCCGGTGGGGAAGCGGCGGCGGCCGGGGACCCCGAGTTCGAGGACCCGGTCGACCAGCCGGTGCCGGAGCCACGCGGTGATGCGGCTGCCGCAGTAGGCGCCCGCGAGGTCCTCCCCGGCGTCGGCGAGGGCGGCGACGGCGAGGACGGCCGCGAGGCCGGTCAGGGCGGAGCCGAGGGGGCCGCCGGTGTGGACGGCGTCGACCGCGCGGGCGAGCATGATCGGTGTCGCCAGGGTCGCCAGGACGCGCAGCAGCGTGCAGAGCGCCAGCAGGCACATCGACGCGCGGGTGCGGCGGACCGAGGCGCGCAGCAGCCGCCCGCCCCCGGCGCGCAGGACGGCGGGGCCGGGGGGTTCGGTCCGGACCACGCGGGTCGGCTCCCTTCCCTTCCGGCGGGCATTGGTTACAGTGAGCGGTGGGTCCGGTCACGGATCGGCCGGGTCGTCCGACCGATCCGTGACCGGTGTCTACGGGCCGGGGTCAAGCTCTATGTCCGGACCGTGTCAGGGTGATCGGCCTCACGCGCAGGAGATGCCGACGCACACGGTGTTCAGCAGCGTCAGCAGACCGGCGCACGTGCACGTGCCGCCGAGCTGGATGCCGTCGATCTCGATCGGGTCGGTCTCGGGCAGGTCCTGCAGCTCCGCGACCAGGTCACCGTCGAAGATGTCCATCTGTTTCACCTCCTTTCCTCGTCGATGCCAAGGTCCGCCCCGCGTCGAGGCAGAAGCGGACCACAGTCGTCCGCAGGTCCTCGGGCCATGCCTGGACGACCGCGGTGTGGTCGCCGTCGACTTCGAGGTACTCGAAGTCGGGCCCTTCGGTCCTGCCGAGTTCGAGGAGGCGCCGCCGCAGCGCCCGCGACTGGCCGACCGGGACGATCTCGTCCCGGGTGCCGTGCGCCACGAGCAGCGGCGCGGTGAGCGCGCCGCACACGGCCAGGACGTCGCGCCGCGCGTCCCGTCCGGTGCCGCCCGGCCGATGCAGCCGCGCCACCCGGTCGCGGACCGGGGCGGCGCGCGTCGCGGTGCAGGCTCGCGGCGGAGGTGAACGGGGCCAGCGCGGCGCACGCCGTCCACAGGTCCGGTGCGCGGCAGGCCGCCAGCAGCGCCAGCCAGGCGCCGTAGCTGACGCCGAGCAGGATCGGGTGCGGCGCTCCGGTGACGGCGCGCCGCCGGTCGGCGATGCCGCGGCCCAGGTGCACGACGTCGTCGAGGTCGGGCCCGCCCCAGTCGCCGACGACCGCCCGCAGGTGGCGTTCGCCGTAGCCGGTGCTGCCGCGCTGGTTGGGGGCGACGACGGCGATGCCCGCGGCGGCGAGATGCTGGAAGAGCGGGTCGAACTCCAGCCGCCACGCCGACAGCGGGCCGCCGTGCAGCGCGAGGACCACCCGGTCGCTCTCGTGCCAGCGGGCGCCGCCGTAGACGATCGCCTCGACGGGCCCCGCCGGGCCCGGCAGTTCGACGAGGTCGGCGCCCGCCCAGCCCGTCCCGGTGCCGGACGGGCGGCGCGCGAACGACCAGCCGGTGCGGTGCGCCGTCGCCAGCGTCGGCGGGCGGTGCGGCGCCGAGAAGCGCAGGTGGATCCGCCCGCCGGTCCAGGAGGCGGGCGGCGACAGGACGCCGGGCGGCCCGGGCACCGGTTCGGCGCGGTCGTCCGCCGGGTCGTGGATCAGCAGACGGGACGTGGCGCCGGCGTCCTCGCAGACCAGCAGGCGCCCGCCGCCGTCGAACGCCAGCGGGGTGCGGGCGCGGGCGGGCCGGTTGAGGGCGTCGGGGAAGCGCACGCGGCCGCCGCCGGGCGACCACAGGCCGATCATGGGGCCGCCGTCCCCGGGTCCGGTGGTGGTCACGGCCAGGCTCGCCGACCGCCGGTCGCAGGCGACGATCCGGTCGGTCGTCGTGCCGGACACCGTCCAGATCCGGCGCCAGGCGCGTTCCCGCAGGTCGACGGCGATCCCGTCCGTCCGGTGCCCGGCGCCGGTGTGGTCGAGCGCCAGCGTGCGCCCGTCGTCGAGCCAGACGCCGCCGGACAGCACGCCGGGGATCCGCAGCACCGGTTCGGGCGGCGCCGCTGCGTCCGGCAGGACCCAGATGCGGGAGTGCCGCTCGTCCTCCACCGTCACGAGGACCAGGGTCTGCGGCGTTCCCGGGCCGGCCAGCGGGTATCCGGCGAGCATCGGCGCGATCCGCCACGACCGGACGTCCGTCCCGTCGCCGCCGGGGCGCACCGCGATCACCGTTCCGTGCCCCGCGGGCGTCCCGTCGGCGCCGACCGCGGGCCGCGCCACCAGGTCGCGGCCGTCGTCCAGCGGGACCGGACGGCTGAACCGGTCGACGGGCGCGCGCCCGCGTCGACCGCCCGCCGGACGCGCGTCGCCGGTGAGGGCCCAGCGCTCCAGCGTCACGCGGTCCCGGACGGTGCTCAGGCAGGCGGCCCACCTGCCGTCGGCCGAGAACGCGAACCCGAACCGGGACGGGACGGCGGGGAGG
>NZ_MKJY01000016.1 GCF_001942465.1 Actinomadura sp. CNU-125 | reverse complement strand
GGCCGGGAAGCCCCCGGGGGCCGCGGGCGGCGGACCGGCGGGACGGCGCGGCAGGCTCCACACCTGCCGCTTCTCCATCGGCTGCTGCAGCGCGTACGGGTGCACCCCGGCGCGGCCGATGCGCAGCCCGCCGTTGCGCGCCCGCAGCATCGAGAACAGCACCATGATGAACACGCCCGCCCAGATCAGGTTCATCGGGGTCAGGTAGCGCCGCGCCTTCATCCACAGCGACGCCGTGTCGGTCCAGCCGTCGGTGTTGTTGTCGTCCTCGGTGATGTCGCCGCTGGACCGGGACGTGCTGACCGCGCTCGTCCCGCGGCCCTGCAGGGTGTTGTTGCGGACCTCGGAGCCCTCGGAGTCCCCGACGAACGTGATGCCGTGCGCCGTCGAGCCCTTGATCACGTTCCCGGTGAGCTTCCCGGACGAGGCGCGCAGGTAGATGCCGGTGCGGGCGCCGACGATCGTGTTCCCGGCGAGGCTGGCGTCCTCGACGCCGTCGCGGACCGAGATGCCCTGCCGGACCTGCTCGGTGAGCTGGTTCCCCGAGATCTGCACCTCGGTGGCGGCCTCGCGGACGACGATGCCCATGTCACCGCCGATGATCTTGCTGTTCTGCACCGACAGCTTGTGCCCGCCGAGCAGCTCGACGCCGTACTGGCCGTTGTTGCGCGCGACGCTGTTGCTGATGGAGCTGCCGCCGAACGTCTTCAGCGACTCGCCCGACGCGGACGGCCCCTCGGCGAGCGCGCCGCCGTTGACGGTGAAGCCGTTCTGGCCGTTGCTCTCGGACGTGCAGTTGGTCACCTGGATCTTCTCGGTGGCCCGCGCCAGCACGATCCCGTCGCCGCGGCTGCCGGTCACCGTCGCGTTGGAGATCTTGGCGTTCTTCGCGAACCGGTGCATGACCAGCCCGTCCACCAGGCTGTTCTCGATCCGGACGTTGCTGATCTGCGTCTGGTTCGATCCGGAGACGAACAGCCCGTACGCGTTCCCGGTGATCGTCGCGTTGTCGATCGACCCGGTGACCAGGTCGTTCGCCGGGACGTGCGTCGCGGTGCCGCCCGGCTCGACGATCTCGATGTCGCCGGGGCCGCCGCCACCGCCGCGGTTCTTGTTGGCCTCCAGCCGCTCCTGCTTGTCCTGGTGGCGCTGCTCCTTGGTGCGGTGCTTCTGCTCGCTCTGCGGCCGGTCGGTGCCGGTCATCCCGATGCCGCCGGTCCGGCCGCCCCAGAAGCCGAGGTGGGAGAACTTGGCGTGCTTGATGTGGAACTCGCCGCCGACCGCCCGCAGGTAGGCGCGGCCGTCGGTCAGCTCGGTGTCGGGCTTGTTCGTCCGCGCGTCCCAGCTGGTGATCTGCACCGGGTTCTGCTGGGTGCCCTCGATGTTCAGTTCGCCGCCGAAGCTGACGATCGACGCGAACGCGCCCGGCATGCTGCCCATCCGCAGGACGAGCGCCCCGTCGGGGTTCTGCAGCTTCAGCGTGGCGCCGTCGGCGACGAACACCGAGATGCCCAGCAGGTACGAACCGTCCGGCAGCCGCTTGAAGTACTTGCCGGCGTACTTGGCCAGGTCGGCGATCGTGTACGGCTTGCCGATCGGCGGCAGCACCAGCGTCTTGCCGTGGCTGGAACCGAAGATCTGCGGCTGCTTCCACTGCGCGGTGGCGGCGCCGCCGATCTGCAGGATCGCGGTCAGGACGGACCTGATCTGCAGGATCCGCTGATCTTCCTGGTCGACGAGCGCGGCCTGCGGGTTCGCCTGCTCGGGCGTCTGCGCGGCGCCCGGCTGCGCGGGCTGCTGCGCCCCCTGCTGGGCGCCCTGCCGCTGCTGGGCGCCTTGTTGTTGCTGCTGCTGTTGTTGTTGCTGCTGTTGGGTGCCCTGCTGCTGGCCGTTCTGCTGCTGGCCGTTCTGCGCGCCCTGGGTCGGCTGGCCGCCCTGGGTCGGCTGGCCGGTCGGGGTCGACTGGGTCGGGTTCGGGGTCGGTGCGGCGAATGCGGGGGGCGCGGCGAGGAAGGCGAGCGGGACGAGCCCGAGACCGACCGCGATACCGGCCGCGGCCGTCGCCCGCGCGCCGCGCCCGCGAGGTCCGGGCGGATGCGCCTGCGGCGTCCGTGAGCGGGGGATGGGAAGCGTCAACTCAGCCCACTCCCTGCAGCGAGCTCGCGCTCTGCCCGGCGCGCCGACCTGGTCGGCGGAGCGGGTCAGCCAGCCCTGCTTGTTCATGGTGATGAACGCGTACAGCTTGATCGGCAGCGAGATGCCGATGACCACGAGGACGGTCAGGGGCAGCAGCAGGATCTCCTTCGGGTGCCGCTTGAGGTGCGACCAGCCGCGCACGCCGCGTCCGAACAGGACCCAGCCGATCGCCAGCGAGATGCCGAGCGGGTGCAGGTTGTCCAGGATCCGGCTGAAGATCAGGTAGGCGAGGGTGACGCCCATGGTCACGGGGGTCAGCAGGATCTGCAGGACCGTCACCTTCGTGACGAACGGGGTCTTCCACAGCCAGCCCTTCCACAGGGCGGTGAGGTAGCAGCGGTAGGAGTTGCGGCTCCACCGGATGCGCTGCTTGAAGAAGGCGCGGAAGGAGTCGGGGAACATGGAGATCGCGCGCGCCGACGACTGGTGCACGGTCTTGTAGCCCTGCGACAGGGTCAGCCAGGTGAGGCGCCCGTCGTCACCGGCGATGCAGCGGCGGCCGAGGAAGAACTCGTTCTCCAGGTTCTCCACGACGGGGAGGATGACCGCGCGGCGGTAGGCGGCCGTCCGGCCGGAGAGGCAGGCGACGCCGCCCTTGGAGCCCATCGCCGGGACGTAGTCGTAGTAGCGCAGGTTGACCAGCCAGTCGGCGATCCGGCGCCACACGCTCGTCTCGCGCTGGAAGACGTTCTGCTGGGTGCCGACGCCGCCGACCTGCGGGTCCTCGAAGGGCATCTGGACGGCGTCCAGCAGGCCGGGCTGCCACCAGGTGTCGGAGTCGGCGAACACGATGATCTCGCCGCGCGCGGCGCGGATGCCGACGCCGAGCGCCGACCGCTTCCCCGAGTGCTCGTAGACCAGGACGTGGACGCGCGGGTCGGTGACCTGCGCCAGCCGCCGGTGTCCCTCGGTGTCGGCGACGTCGATCACGATGATGATCTCGCTGGGGTTCTGGGCGAGCCAGCTGTCCAGGCAGTTCATCATGATCTCGGGGTCCTCGCGGTACGAGGGGACCACGACGGACACGGTCGTGCGGAAGTTGTTCACGACCGGCTTGTCCATGCGGGAGAGGATCACGCGGTAGATCCACAGGCCCCACACGAGGAGTCCCGCCAACCCCAGGGGGACGAAGTCTCTCCAGTCCCCGCTGGAGAACGCCCCCGAAACCGAACTCCAGGCATCATTGAGCCACCCCGTGACAGACGACAATTCCTGTCCTTCCTCTCCTCGGGCTCCGGGGGAGAACCCACAGACCCTTGTGACCCCGTGCCACCCCAAGTAAGAGGGATGGGGCCGCCGTTTGGTTCACCTTTGCCAGATCCGGTCATGGAGCTTAGAGATGCCGGAGAGCTAGCAGTATGTCTGTTTTTTGTCAAGAGGCGGCCCGGGACCGTTATGCAAGTGATGCCCCTGCCGTGACTGTGTCGGCCGGGAGACATGATTCTGAAACACCCAACCGTGAGTTGACCAGGCTGTTGAGGGTGAAATGTCCTGTTTGTTACGAAATGTTCGTTTGTGTCTACCGTTTGGTAACAAACTTGTGTGATCATGTGAGTTGCGTCACTTTGTAGGCCCGATGGTAAGACACATGTGGCCTGCATCCCGCCGAACGCCGGATTTCTGGTGGTCGCCACTGGTTACCAGCGGGTAGCATGTTGTTGAGTTACTGACCAGTACGACGTGCGGGGCCGTCGGCAGCCCGCCGAGCCGAACGGAGTCTCGAATGGGGCACTACAAGAGCAACCTCCGTGACCTGGAGTTCAACCTCTTCGAGGTGTTCAGGCGCCAGGACCTCCTCGGAACCGGCCCGTACGCGGAGCTGGACGAGGACACCGTGCGCAGCGTCCTCGACGAGGTGAACCGCCTCGCCGAAGGCCCGCTCGCCGACTCGTTCGAGGACGCCGACCGCAACCCGCCGGTGTTCGACCCGGCCGCGGCACCGTGACCATGCCGGAGAGCTTCAAGAAGAGCTACCAGGCGTGGATGGACGCCGAGTGGTACCGGCTCGACCTGCGCCCCGAGTTCGGCGGCAGCGGCGCCCCCCGCTCGCTGACCTGGGCCGTCGCCGAGCAGGTACTGGGCGCCAACCCGGCCGTCTACATGTTCTCCTCCGGCCCCGGCTTCGCCCAGATCCTCTGGCAGATCGGCACGCCCGAGCAGAAGAAGTTCGCCGAGCTCGCCCTCGAACGGCAGTGGGGCGCGACGATGGTGCTGACCGAGCCGGACGCGGGCTCGGACGTCGGCGCGGGCCGCAGCAAGGCCGTCCGGCAGCCGGACGGGACGTGGCACATCGAGGGCGTCAAGCGGTTCATCACCTCCGCCGAGCACGACATGTCCGAGAACGTGTTCCACCTGGTGCTGGCCCGCCCCGAGGGCGCCGGTCCCGGCACCAAGGGCCTGTCGATGTTCCTCGTGCCCAAGTACATGGTCGACGTGGAGACCGGTGAGCTGGGCGAGCGCAACGGCGCCTACGTCACCAACGTCGAGAAGAAGATGGGCCTCAAGGTCTCCACGACCTGCGAGCTCACCTTCGGCGAGAAGCACCCCGCCGTCGGCTACCTCATCGGCGACGTGCACGAGGGCATCAAGCAGATGTTCCTCGTCATCGAGTACGCCCGGATGATGGTCGGCACCAAGGCCATCGCCACCCTCTCCACCGGCTACCTCAACGCGCTCGAATACGCCAAGGAGCGCGTGCAGGGCGCCGACATGACGCAGATGACCGACAAGACGGCCCCGCGCGTCACGATCACGCACCACCCGGACGTCCGGCGCAGCCTCCTCACGCAGAAGGCGTACGCCGAGGGCATGCGGGCGCTCGTCCTGCTCACCGCCTCCTACCAGGACGCCGTGCAGATCGCCGAGCACGAGGGCCGCAAGGACGAGCAGGCCGAGAAGCTCAACGACCTGCTGCTCCCGATCGTCAAGGGGTTCGGCTCCGAGCGCGCCTACGCGCTGCTCGCGCCGAGTCGCTGCAGACCCTCGGCGGCTCCGGCTTCCTGCAGGACTACCCGATCGAGCAGTACATCCGCGACTCCAAGATCGACACCCTGTACGAGGGCACCACGGCCATCCAGGGCCAGGACCTGTTCTTCCGGAAGATCCTCCGGGACAACGGCGAGTCCCTGAAGGTGCTCGCCGGGGAGGTCAAGGCGTTCACCGAGAGCGAGGCCGGCAACGGCCGGCTCAAGAACGAGCGCGCCGCGCTCGCCCGCGCCCTCGACGACGTCCAGGGCATCCTGAACCCGATGATCGGGTGGGCGCTGTCGTCCATGGAGGACCCGAAGGAGCTCTACAAGATCGGGCTGAACTCCAGCCGGCTGCTGCTCGCCCTCGGCGACCTGATCGTCGGCTGGCTGCTGTGCCGCCAGGCCGAGGTCGCGCTGACCGCCCTCGACGGCGGCGACGTCTCCGGCTCCGACCAGGCGTTCTACAACGGCAAGGTCGCCGCCGCGCAGTTCTTCTGCCAGACCGTCCTGCCGCGCCTCGCCTCGGACCGCGCCGTCACCGAGGCCACCACGCTGGACGCCATGGAGCTGGCCGAAGAGTCCTTCTGACCCGTCCCGGCCCGTTCGCGGTCCGTTCCCGGGCCGTTCGCCGACCGTTCGCGGCCCCCGTCACGTGCGTGACGGGGGCCGCTGCGCGTTCGGTGCCCGGACCGCTACCGTTGGCGTCGACCCCGCTCCCCCCGACCGACCGGAGAGCCGATGCGCGCCTCATCGAGCGTTCCCCTCGCCGTGTTCCTCGCCGGGCTCCTGCTCGCGACCGGATGTTCCGACTCCGGTGACGCGGAGGGGAGCGAGCCCCCGACGACCCCGGCGAGCGGGGCGAGCACGCCCGCCGCCCAGCCGGGCAAGCTCGTCAAGGAGGGCTGGTTCGGCGACGCCGGACTGCACGCGCGCGTCGAGATCAAGGGCGTCCAGCGGCAGGGCGCCACGTCCGTCCTGAGCTACACGGTCACGTCGCTGGACCAGGCGGCCAAGAGCGTCCCGTTCGCCATCGACCTGCTCGACCCGGTCGGCCGCAAGCTGTACAAGCCGACGGCGCAGCCCACCGCGCGGCAGTTCGCGCCGAACGCCCCGCAGCAGCTCACCGCCACGTACCCGGCGCTTCCGCAGAACGTCCAGAAGGTCACCGCGCTCACGCCCGGGACCGGAGGCGAGTTCACCGGCGTCCCCGTCACGGGCTCCGGCGGCGCCCCGGCGGGCGGCGGGCAGGCCGAGGGCGGCAACCCCGCGTACCTGTACGACATCACCGAGGGCGAGATCAAGGACGTCACGTCCAGCGGCTCCGACGTCACCGTCAACCTCCGGACGGACGTGCTGTTCGCGTTCGACTCCGCGAAGCTGTCCGGCCGCGCCAAGCAGGTCCTCGACGAGGCGGCGCAGGAGATCAAGGCGAAGGCCGACCCGAACAAGCGGCCGCTGACGTTCAACGGCCACACCGACAGCAAGGGCGCCGACGACTACAACCTCAAGCTGTCCCGCGAGCGCGCCGAGTCCGTCATGGCCGAGCTGAAGAAGCGCCTCGGCGGCGCGTTCAAGTACTCCGCGCACGGCAAGGGCGAGTCCGAGCCGATCGCCAAGGAGGGCGGCAAGGACGACGAGAAGGCCCGCGCCCGCAACCGCCGCGTGGAGATCCAGTACGAGGTCCGCGAGGTCACCGAGGGCGCGAACGGCTCCACCACCGCCTCCGCCGACGGCCGCGGCGCCGCCGCCGCGCCCGCCGCGTTCCGCGCGTCCGACGGGGAGAAGGTCGCCAGCCGCTACGCCCGCTTCGGCGAGCAGAAGCGCCGCCTCGACGTCAAGCCGTTCTACCGGGACGGCGCCTACATCGTCGCCGTCTTCGACATCGTGAACGAGGGCCCCGGCAACACCCCGGCGAACGCCGCCTACCCGCACCGCGACTACCCGGGCGGCTTCTTCACCTCGATGGCGATCCAGGTCCCGGGCAGCACCGACACCTACCGGGCCGTCCGCGTCGGCAAGGCCGACCCGGGCAAGCCCGCCCCGTACGTCGCCTCGACGGGCGCCGCGTACCGGACGGCCGTGAACGAGCCCGTCCGCGGCTACGCCTACATCCCGGCGCCGCCCGGCGACGTGTCCACGGTGACGTTCGTCGGCGGCCCCTTCGGCAACACGAACAACGTGCCCGTGCGGTGACCTCGGGCGAGGCGGGCGGGGACGCGGGCGGGGAGACCCGTGTCCTGCCCGCGCTCGCCGCGGGCGAGGCCGCGGCGCCGTTCACGATCGCGAGCTGGAGCGAGGACTTCGCCCGCGACACCACGTGGAACGAGCACTCGCATCCGTTCCACGAGCTGCTGTGGAACGAGCGCGGCGCGTCCACTGCCGTCGTGGGGGCGCGGGTCTGGACGATCACCCCGGCGCTCGGCCTGTGGATGCCCGCGGGGACGCTGCACTCCGGTACGCGACCGCGGGCACCTGGTGCCGCGCCGGGTTCTTCGGTTACGGCAGCGTGGCCTCGCTGTCGTCCGCGCCGGTCGGCGTGGAGATCACCCCGCTGCTCCGGCTGCTGCTGGAGCGGCTCGCGGTGCCCGACCTGCCCGCCGGGTCCCGGGCGGTGACGGAGGCGATGGTCCTGGACGTCCTCGCGCCGTCGCCCCACGAGCTGCTGCTGAAGATGCCGACGTCGGACCTGCTGCGCCCGATCGCCGACGCCGTCCGGGACGATCCGGGCGACCGGCGGACGCTCGCGCACTGGGCGTCCCGACTCGGGGTGAGCGCCCGCACGATCACCCGCGCGTTCAACGCCGAGACGGGCACCAGCTTCGCGCGGTGGGTCGCGGCGGTGCGGGCCCAGCACGCGGTGACCTTGCTCACCCGGGGCGGGGACATCGACGCGGTGGCCGAGGAGGTCGGCTACCGCTCGGTGAGCGCGTTCGGCGCGGCGTTCCGGCGGACGACGGGGCTGACCCCGGGGGCGTTCCGGGCGCGCTGAGCCGGTCCGGTGTCCCGATCGCGATAACGGCTGTCCCAAATGACCCATTGCGACAAGTCGGTCATTTCTCCTAAGGTTCCACCAAGGCAAGCCTTACCTAAGAAGGTTGGTGCTTGTGGCGGATCCTTAACGTGGAGTGCGGATTGAAACGTCCACCTGGCCTGCGCATTCTCGCGGCCGCAGCCATCCTGCTGGGCGCCCTCACGGGGTGCGGCGACTCGTCGGAGACCACCGAAAAGAGCGCGGGCGGCGGCTCGGGAACGTTCCCGGTGACGATCGAGCACGCGCTCGGAACGACCACCATCGAGAAGAAGCCCGAACGGGTCGCGACCGTCAACTGGGCCAACCACGAGGTGCCGCTGGCCCTCGGCGTCGTCCCGGTCGGCATGGCCGCCGCGAACTTCGGCGACGACGACGGCGACGGCGTCCTGCCCTGGGTGGACGAGAAGCTCAAAGAACTCGGCGCCGAACGGCCCGTGCTGTTCGACGAGACCGACGGGATCGACTTCGAGGCCGTCGCGAACACGCAGCCGGACGTGATCCTCGCCGGGTACTCGGGCCTCACCAAGGAGGACTACGCGACCCTCAGCGAGATCGCGCCCGTCGTCGCCTACCCCGACGCCCCCTGGGCGACGCCGTGGCGCGAGGTGATCCGGATCAACAGCAAGGCCATCGGGCTCGAAGCCGAGGGCGAGAAGCTGATCAAGGGCATCGAGGGCGAGATCACCGCCGCCGTCGCGAAGTACCCGCAGCTCAAGGGCAAGTCGGCGATGTTCATGACGCACATGGACCCGAACGACGTCAGCGAGATCGGCTTCTACAGCACGCACGACACCCGCACCCTGTTCTTCGAGGACCTCGGGATGACGACCCCCGGCAGCATCGCCGAGCGTCCAAGGGCACCGACAAGTTCGCCCTCTCCCGCAGCTCCGAGCAGATCGACGCGTTCGACGACGTCGACATCATCATCGGCTACGGCGACGACAAGCTGCTGAAGCAGATCAGCGACGACCCGCTGCTGTCGAAGATCCCCGCGATCGAGCGCGGCTCGGTGTACCTGATGTCCGGCACCACGCCCGCCGGTACCGCCGCCAACCCGACCCCGCTGGCGATCTCGTGGGTCCTGGAGGACTACGTCAAGGCCCTCGCCCAGGCCGCGGACAAGGTCAATTGAATGCTCTCCTCCCTGGTGGGAGGGGACTCTTGGAGTCCCCTCCCACCATGAGAACTGCGGAGATTCACGGCTCAGGCCGCCCCTTGCCCCGGCGGGGCAGGAGGTCTTCCGCCATCGGCACCGCCCGGGTCCAGACCCGCCCGGACCAGCATCACACGCGCCGAATTCTTGTCCCGAGGATGGGACATTCCGCACGCGGTGCAGGTGTAGATGCGTTCGGACAACGGCAGGCGGTGCTTGGCTCTGGCACCGCAGTCGCCGCAGTCCATCGTGGTGTGCGCCGGGTCCACCAGGCGGACGTCCCGGCAGTGTTTGCGGCCCATCTCGATCAGGGCCTTCCTGGTCTCGCCGATCGCCGCGTCGGCGGCCTTGCGCGCCATCGTCGAGCGGGCGAGGAACTTGGGGCGGAAGTCCTCGACCGCGATCGCGTCGTGGTCGCGCATCACTTTCTTGGCCCATTTGCGCGCGTCGTCCTGACGCTGGCGGGCGACCTTCTTGTGCGCCTTGGCCGCCCACTGCTGCGCCCGCCGGTATCCCTTGGTCTGCTTCTTGCCCTTGGGGACGCGGCGCCGTGCCATCTGCCGCTGGTGGTGCGCGAGGCGCGCCTGGGCTTTCTTTCCGTGTTCGGAGTGCGGCAGGTCGTGATCCTCGCTGGTGGTCGTCGCGGTCTCGGTCACTCCCCAGTCGACACCGAGCACTCCGCCGGTCGCGGGCAGCGGCTCGGCTTGCGCGGGCACGACGAACGAGGCGTACCAGTTCCCCAGGGAGTCGCGGTGGATCCGCACCGAGGACGGGTCGGCGGGCAGGTCCCGCGACCACACCACCACCGCTTCGATGCCCCCGGCCAGGTGCAGGCGCCCGCTCTTGAGGCGGAACCCGCGCCGGGTGTAGTTCATCGTCGGGTCGGCCAGATCCCGCTTCTTGAAACGCGGCATCCCCGCCCGCTGTCCGGCCGGCGTACCTTCGGCGATGTCCTTGAGCGCTTTGGCCCGCGATCTGCCGAAATCGCGGATGGTCTGCTGCTGCGGCACCGACGCGCCCTTGCGCAGCCACCGCCGTTCGGCGCGCCACCCGGTCAGCATCTTGTCCAGCCGCGCCGGGCCGCACGTCTGCCCGGCTGCGAACGCGGCCTTGGACTGGGCAACGCATTCGTTCCAGGTCCAACGGCAGCGGTCCCACTCGGCCAGCAGCGCCCGCTCGGCGGTCGACGACAGCCGAAGCCGGTAGCCGAACCGGGCACTCCCGGTGTCGCGCTCGTGGCATTCCGATGTCGTCATGTCACTGACCGTACACTATCTCTATGTGTTCGTGTCGCTACTATGAGGTCATGGATGACAAGCGCATCACGCTGCGAATCCCCGCAGATGTCCACGTCCGCCTGGTCGAGCAGGCTGCACGGGACCGGCGCTCTCTCAACGCCGAGATCGTCTACCTGCTGGAGACCGCCATCGGCGGCGCCGGGGGCGACGCCGATCCGCCCAGGGGCCGATCGGCTTTCCCTGCCCCGCTGCACGGGGGACCGGATTCCTCTTTGGCCTGAAGGCCGGAGCATTCTCCGGGAGATCAGGTGACGACGGTCGACACCGAACGCCCGCCGGACGCCGCCATCGTGCGGCGTCCGGCGCGCGTGCGCGTCCTGTGGCTGCTCGCCGCGGTCGCCGTGCTGGCCGCCGCGATGCTCGCGTCCGTCGTGTTCGGCTCGCGCGGCGTCGCCTGGACCGACGTCTGGGCCGCGCTCGGCGGCGCGCAGGGCACCATCGAGGAGGCGGCCGTCGCCAAGCGGATCCCGCGCACCCTGCTCGCGGTGCTGATCGGCGCGGCGCTCGCCCTGTCCGGCACCGTCATGCAGGGCGTGACCCGCAACCCGCTCGCCGACCCGGGCATCCTCGGCGTCAACATGGGCGCGTCGCTCGCCGTCGTCACCGCCGTCGCGTTCTTCGGCCTCACCTCGCCGACCGCCTACATCTGGGTCGCGATGGCCGGCGCCGCCGCCGCGGCCGTGTTCGTCTACACCGTCGGGTCCCTCGGCCGGGGCGGCGCCACGCCGCTCAAGGTCGCGCTCGCCGGGGCCGCCACGTCCGCCGCGTTCGCGTCGCTGGTCAGCGCCGTCGTCCTGCCCCGCAACGACATCGCCGGAGGCTTTCGGCTCTGGCAGGTCGGCGGCGTCGGCAGCGGCTCCTACGAGCGCATCGGGCAGGTGCTGCCGTTCCTGCTCGTCGGGTTCGCGATCTGCCTGCTGTCCGCGCGCGGCCTGAACTCGCTGGCGCTCGGCGACGACGTCGCGGCCGGGCTCGGCGAGCGCGTCGCCGTCATCCGCGCCACGGCCGCGCTCGGCGCCGTGATCCTGTGCGGCGCGTCGACCGCCGTCGCGGGCCCGATCGCGTTCGTCGGGCTGCTCGTCCCGCACGCCTGCCGGATGCTCGTCGGCGTCGACCACCGCTGGCTGCTGCCGTCCACGGTCCTCGTCGGCGCGTCGCTGCTCACCTTCTCCGACGTCGTCGGACGCGTGATCGCGCGGCCGCAGGACATCGAGGTCGGCATCGTCACCGCGATCCTCGGCGCACCGTTCTTCATCCACATCGTCCGACGTCAGAAGGTGCGTGAGCTGTGACCGCCCCGGCCCCGGCCCCCGCCGCCGTCGCACCGTCCGCCGTCGCGGCCGTCGCCCGCGGCCGCCGCAGGGCGCGCGTCCCGGCGCGCCTCGTCATCGGGACGCTCGCCGCGCTCGTCGCCGCCGGGTTCGCCGTCTCCCTGATGGTCGGGCAGTCGTTCTACCCGCCGGGCGACGTGCTCCGCGTGATCTTCGGCGAGCAGGTGCCCGGCGCGTCCTTCACGGTGGGGCGCTCCGGCTGCCCCGGGCCGTCCTCGCGGTGGCCGCCGGAGCCGCGTTCGGCCTGGGCGGCGTCACGTTCCAGACGATGCTGCGCAACCCCCTCGCGAGCCCCGACATCATCGGCATCAGCTCCGGCGCGAGCGCGGCCGCGGCCGTCGCGATCGTCGTGTTCGGCCTCGGCGGCACCCAGGTGTCGATCTTCGCGATCGTCGCGTCCCTCGCCGTCGCCCTGCTGATGTACGTCCTGGCGTTCCGGGACGGCGTCGTCGGCATGCGGCTCATCCTGATCGGCATCGGGATCGCCGCCATCGGCGACAGCGTCACCTCCTACGTCCTGTCCCGGGCGGGGGAGTGGGACATGCAGGAAGCGGCCCGCTGGCTGACCGGCAGCCTCAACGGGACGACCTGGGCGGAGGTCGTGCCCGCCCTGATCGCGCTGCTGGTCCTCGGCCCCGTCCTCCTGCTCCTCGCGCGCGACCTGTCGGCGCTGCAGCTCGGCGACGACACCGCGTCCGCGCTCGGCGTCCGCGTCGAACGCACCCGCATCGCGGTGATCGTCGCCGCCGTCGGGCTGATCGCGTTCGCCACCGCCGCCGCGGGCCCGATCGCGTTCGTGGCGTTCCTGGCCGGCCCCATCGCGGCCCGGCTGATCGGGACGGGCGGTTCCCTCCTCGTCCCCGCCGGGCTCGTCGGCGCCCTGCTGGTCCTCGTCGCCGACTTCGTCGGCCAGTTCGCGTTCGACGTCCGCTACCCGGTCGGCGTGGTCACCGGCGTCCTCGGCGCGCCCTACCTCGTCTACCTGATCGTCCGCACCCACCGTGCCGGAGGCTCGCTGTGACCACGTCCCACTCCCTCGCCGCCGAGGGCCTCACGCTCGGCTACGGCGACCGCGTCGTCGTCGAATCCCTCGACCTGACCGTCCCGCCCGGCGAGATCACGGTCGTCGTCGGCGCGAACGCCTGCGGGAAGTCGACGCTGCTGCGCTCGCTGTCCCGCCTCCTCGCGCCCCGTACGGGACGGGTCGTCCTCGACGGCAAGCTCGTGCACCGGATGCCCGCGAAGGAACTCGCCCGCACCCTCGGCCTGCTGCCGCAGTCCCCGATCGCGCCCGAGGGCATCACCGTCCTCGACCTCGTCTCCCGCGGCCGCCACCCCCACCAGGGGATGTTCGCCCGGTGGAACGGCAAGGACGACGAGGCCGTCGCCGCCGCCCTCGAAGCCACCCGCACCACCGACCTCGCCGACCGCGCCGTCGACGAACTGTCGGGCGGCCAGCGCCAGCGCGTCTGGATCGCGATGGCGCTCGCCCAGCAGACCGACCTGCTCCTGCTCGACGAGCCCACCACCTTCCTCGACCCCAGCCACCAGATCGACGTCCTCGACCTGCTCACCGACCTCAACGGCACCCGCGGCACCACGATCGTGATGGTCCTGCACGACCTGAACCTCGCCGCCCGCTACGCCGACCACCTGATCGCCCTCGCCGACGGGAACGTCCACGCGTCCGGCACCCCCGCCGAGGTCCTCACCGAAGACACCGTCCGCACCGTCTTCGACCTCGACAGCCGCATCATCGAGGACCCCGTCTCCGGCCGTCCGCTGATGCTCCCCATCGGCCGCCACAACGTCCGCGCGGAGATCACCGCGCCGGGCTGACGAGGCCCGGCGCCCCGGCGCCCCGGCGCGGTGCGTGACGCGTGGCCGGAAGTGGACCGGAACCTCCGTCTTGGACCGGAGGTCCAACGGAATCGACACCCCCCGACTTTTGGAGTTCGTGTGTCCGATTCCGAATCCGCCGTGCCGGATCGCCGGTTCCCTCCCGGTCGAAGAAGGTTATTCGCGCTCGCGATCGTGGCGGTCGTGCTCGTTCTCGGCGCCGCGATCGCCGTGGCCGGCGGGTCGGGAGCCGGGCCGGGAGCCGGGCCGGGCGGGTCCGGCGGTATCGCCGACGGCCCGTTCCTGAAGCCGCCCATGGGCGCCGACCGGGTTCCCGCCGGACGGACCGTCAGCGAGATCCCCGACGACTGCGGGGTGTCGGAGGCGACCGCGGCCAGGCTCGCGCCCGGGGCCGACCCGGACCCCGAGAAGGGCGGCGTCTTCCGGGAGGGCGGCCCGGGGCGATGCCAGTGGTATTCGCTGGACGACGGCAAGGCCAAGTGCGACTGGTGCACGGGCGACTTCAAGAACGAGCGCGTTCTCGACGTCGAGATCAACCTGGCGAGGGGCGAACGGCAGGCGCCGATCACCGAGGCGATGCAGTGGGTGGGCACGGGCGGGCCGGGCCTCACGCAGGTACTCGGCCCGGCGAAGATCGTCGAGGGGCTGGGCGAGGAGGCCGTCGCCCACTACTCGGCGGCGACCGACATGGAAGGCGCGAGCGTCGCGTTCCGGGTGGGGAACGCCGTCGTGTCCGTCCGCTACCGGGGCTGGGACGCCGTGCGCGGCGAGCAGCGGACGATCTCGGAGAAGGTCGCGACGGAGGGAGCGTTCGCGGCGGCCGCCGAGGCGGCGAAGAGCCTGGGGACCTCGGCGCGGCCGGTGGTGAGCGAGGTGCGGCGTCCGGTCGCGCCGCCGCTGCGGAAGGTGCCCAAGCCGTGCGACACGGTTCCCGCCGCGACCGTCGACAAGGTCGCCCGGGACGGCGACAAGCGGCGGGGGCGGCCCGTCCTGCTCGCGACGATCCCCGCGGCCGGGATCTCCTACGACGGCTGCGCGTGGAACGCCGGCTCTTCGCCGTACGCGGAGACCGGGGCGTCGCGCACGCTCACCGTCTCGATCGGGATCGCCGAAGAGCGCGTGCCGGGAGCAGGGGCGTCCACGGCGGCGCGGCAGTTCGAGGGTCTCTACCGGAACCAGCGCATCGGCAGGTCTCCGACGGTCGACACGTTCACCGGTTTCCAGCCGCTGGCAGGGCCGGGCGACGGGGCGTTCGCGGTCACCATGGGCGGGCGCGGCACATGGGAAGGCGAAGTGGGACTGGTGGTCTTCCGGAAAGGCAACGTCCTGGTCGAGGTGGCCTACAAGGGACGGGACGGCGCGACGCAACTGCGGGGGAACGGGCTGATCGACGGCGCCTACACGGTCGCGGTCGCGGTGGAAAGGTCGCTCGAATCATGATCGCACGACCGCCGCGTCCGGGCCGGGCGGAGCTGACGGCCGAAGCGTTCGCGGCCGCCCTGGTGCTCATCGTCGCGCTCGTCCTGGTGCGGGCGACCCCGGAACCCGGACCCCTCGACGGGCTGCCCGACCCGCCCGCCGGACCCGGCCGGGTCACGGCCGGGCCCGTCACCGAGACGCTCCCGAAGACCTGCGGGCTCTCCGCCGCCACCGTCGAACGGCTGGTGCGCGATCCGCAGATGTGGAAGGACGGCAGCCTGGGGGCGTGCGAGTGGTCGTCGGGCAGGGACGAGAAGGAGGACCGGTTCCTGTCCGTCGAACTCGCACCGCTCAACGGACGGTCCGTCGCGCCGGATCCGACGGCGCTGACGCCCGGACGTTCCCCGGTTTCCGGGGCCATGACGGCGTTCGCGCCGAAGTGGTCCGACGTGCCCCCGAAGGCCGTCACGGGGCTGGGCGACGAGGCGCTCCTGCAGTTCTCGGCGTCCGCCGGAGCGACGGTCGTGACCCGCGTCGGGAACACGCAGGTCGTCGTCCAGTACCGCGACTTCGAGTCGTCGTTCCCCGAGGAGACCGCGCGGGCGGCCGCGTTCGCCGCCGCGGCGGAGATCGTGACCGGCCTGGGCGCGCGGCCCGCGCGTCCGGCGATCGCGCCCGCCCCGCGGCCGACCCCGGCGCGCACGATTCCCGACGTCTGCTCGTCCGTGTCCGGCGGAACCCTGGACCGGTTGATGCGGGAGGAGGACGTCGGCGTCAGCGTCGGTTTCCCGGCGAGCGGCGGTCTCCCCGTCGAGGGCGCGGAAGGCCGCGGTTGCACCTGGCTCTCGTCCGAACGCGAACTTCAGGTCTCCGTGAGCGTCCTGCCGGGCACGGACCTGATCGACGGGACGCGGCAGGCCGTCCGGCAGTACGAGATCCGCTACCTGGACGCGCAGGCCGAGGAGACGCTCAGCGTGCACGACCGGAAGCGCTTCCTCCCCGTCCGGGACCTCGGTGACCAGGCGTTCGCCGCGCACGTCCCGGGCGTCGTCCCGGCAACGATCGTCTTCCGGGACGGCAACGTGCTGGCCGAGATCACGTACGCGGAGAGCGGCGAGCACGAGCCCCTCGACGGACGGCTCGCGTTGCGCGGCGCGTACGCGGCGGCCCAGGACCTCGCGGAGGCGCTCTCCACCGACTGACCCGCGGCGCCGCCCCCGGCCGTCCTCAGCCGGGGGCGGCCTCGTGCCCGGGCAGGCCCGGGGTGCGGCGCCGTTCCTTCATCTCCGCCTCGTACACGTGCGTGCGCCCGGCCGTCAGCGCGTCCCGCACGTCCCGCTCCAACTGCCGGAACACCCGGTAGTAGCCCTCGTCGTACTCCTCGACGAGCTGGAAGGTCCAGTGGCCGGGGACGACGTTGCGGCCGATGAGCTCGGTCGCCGTCCGGTCGGCCAGCTCGTGGTGCCCCGCGGCACGCAGCAGGGCCACGGCCTCGTCGAGTTGCGCGTCGGCGTGTCCGGTCAGCTGGTGGAACGTGTACAGGTGCCCGCGGGCGCGTTCGGTGGTCTCCAGCGCCTCGGAGATCCGGCCCGCGGCGGCGACGGCCGCGTCGCACGCACCGTCCGGCCTGCGGTGACGCGGCGCGGGCCGGTCGCCGGGATCGGCATCGTCGGTCATGCCCGGCTCCTACCCGCTGCGCGCCGCATCGTGCGGACGTCCGGCGGGTTCCGCTTCGGCGGCGCGGGCGATGCCGCCGCACATCCCGCTGAAGACCCGGTCGTGGAACGGCCGGAACGCCCACCAGTACGCGTGACCGGCCAGCCCGCGCGGGTGGAACAGCGCACGCTGCGCGAGGACGGCGCCGCCGCCGTCCGCGCGGACGGTCAGCTCCAGCCACGCCAGACCCGGCAGCCGCATCTCGGCGCGGAGCCGCAGCAGCCGCCCCGGCTCGATCTCCTCCACCCGCCAGAAGTCCAGCGTCTCCCCGATCCGCAGCCGCCGCGGGTCCCGGCGGCCGCGCCGCAGCCCCACCCCGCCGACCAGCCGGTCGATGACGCCCCGGGCCCGCCACGCCAGCGGGAACGAGTACCAGCCGCGGGTCCCGCCGATGCCCTCGACGATCTCCCACAGCCGCTCCGGGGGCGCGTCCGTACGGGCCGTCCGCTCGTCGGTGTAGAGGCTGCCGCCCGCCCAGCCCGGGTCGGTCGGCAGCGGGTCGCTGGGCGCGCCGGGGACGCTCGCGGACGACCAGCGCGTGGCGACGTCGGCCTCCCGGATCCGGCGCAGCGCCAGCTCCACGGAACGGTCGAAGCCGGTCGGCCCGTCCGGCGGCGGCGCGACGTACCCGGCGATGTCGTTCTCGGTGCACACCACCTCGTTGCGCAGCGACTCCACCAGCGGACGCGCGAGGCCGCCGGGCACGGGCGTGATGGCGCCCATCCACAGGCTCGACAGCCACGGGCTCAGCACCGGGACCGGGACGATGAGCCGCCGCCGCAGCCCGGCCACCGCCGCGTACCGGTGCATCATCTCGGCGTAGGTCAGGACGTCCGGGCCGCCGATGTCGAAGCCCCGGTTCACCTCGGCGGGCAGGTCCGCGGCCGCCACGAGGTAGTGCAGGACGTCCCGGATCGCGATCGGCTGGATGAGCGTGCGCACCCACCGCGGCGTGACCATCACCGGCAGCCGCTCGGTCAGGTACCGCAGCATCTCGAACGACGCCGATCCCGAACCGATGATCACCGCCGCGCGCAGCCACACCGCCGGGACGCCGCCCTCCAGCAGGATCCGCCCGACTTCGGCACGCGACCGCAGATGCGGCGACAGATCCTCCTCGGGGTCCATGCCGCCGAGGTACACCAGGCGTCCCACACCGGTCTCGCGGGCGGCGTCCGCGAAGGTCCGGGCGGCGCGGCGGTCGGTCTCGGCGAAGCCGCGGCCGCCGCCGATCGCGTGGATCAGGTAGTACGCGACGTCCGTTCCGGCGAGGGCCCGCCTGGTCGACTCCGGGTCGGTGGCGTCCGCCTCGACGATCTCCACCCGCCCGGCCCACGGGAGATCGCGCAACCGGCGGGCCGATCGGACCATGCACCGCACCCGGTGACCCGCGTCCAGCAGTTCCGGCACCAGCCGTCCCCCGATGTACCCGGTCGCCCCGGTCACCAGGCAGAGCCGCCCCCGCGCGACGCCCGCACGTTCGTCCACGTCGCGTGGCCTACCCACCACCTCAACGCGAAAGCGCCCAGGGCCAGCCCCAAGTCCCGTTGACCTGCGGCGTGTTGCCCGAACTCGGGCGCCCATAAGGGCAACACGCCGCAGATCAACATCAGGAGGGGACGCCGGCGGGGCTAGTCGGCGAGGACACGGTCCCAGTCCACCGTCTTGGCCCAGTCGGCGTAGCCGTGCCAGTGCACGTCGGGGTAGCGGGTGTGCAGGGCCTCAAGGTCGAGGAAATCGGTGTTGTTCTCGAAGTTCTCGAACATCGTGGCCACTTCCTCACCGGCCCACTGCCGCACCATGTCGAGCGGCATCTGCTGGTAGGGGATCTCCCGGCCGAGCACCTCGCTCAGGATCCGGGCCGCCTCCTGCCCGGTGACGCGATCGGACGCGATGTCGATCCGCTCGCCGATGAGCGCGTCCGGGTTCTCGACGGCGTGCACGGCCATCCCGGCGATGTCGAGGACGCTCACCTGGTCGAGCGGCTTGCCCGGCGTCAGCGGGCAGGCGAGCACGCCGTCGCCGAGTCGGCTGAAGCCGAGGTTGAGGGCGTTCTCAATGAAGTACACCGGGCCGAGCACCGTCGCGCGCACCGGCTGCTCGCGCAGGTACGCCTCGATGAGCTGCTTGCTGTCGGCCAGCCGGTCGGTGCCCTTCACCGACGAGTACACCAGGTGGACGTCGAGGCGGGCGGCGGTGTCGGCGAGCAGGCGGCCCTGCGCGACCTCCTCGTCGGACCCTGACGGGCCGGGTCCGGCCGTCGACGGTCGAGCCCGGCACCGGGGCTTCCGCCCGACGCTTCCTTTCAGCGGAGAGTTGCAGCCACCATGGACAGGGCAGTCGGAAGCAGCGTCGTCACCGCGCAGACCGTCCAGTAGGTCCAGCGGTGCGACCGGGTACCCCGAGCGACGGCACGGTTGGCGAGCCACCACACTGAGATGGACAGTCCGACGATCGGGACCAGGAGAGCGAGGGCCGGCAGCAAGCCGTCATTCTCGGTAGGCGATCTCTGGGTCAGGCCCACCGCGGCCAGGGGCCAATTGGCGGCGACGTACCAGAGCAGCCAGATCGGAACGATCGCCGGAATGCCGAGCAGGAAGTTCATACCCAGAGCGACGGGAATCTTCCATGCTTGCCCCTTGTCCGCGTACACGCCGACCATTACCTGTTTCGTAGTAGAAGATCGTGTGACTCGATACAGGTCCATCACTTGCACACCGTATTGGGTCGCCGTGCCGCGGGTGCCGTTATAGCGAGCGAGAAGGGCTTGCGTGCGGTCGACGGTCGTCCACGTCGAGACCGGTGGGGCATCCGCCGGCTGGCGCGCCGGCCCCCGATGCCTCTGTTCGGTTCATCTCGGACGTGATCAAAGCGTTGATGTGAGTATTCCGCAGCCATTACGGTGCCGCATGCGCCGCGCAGATTTCATTGGTGCGGACGGTCGTGGTGCGGATCAGGCGGGGCGCGTGCGACCTGACGGGGCCGCCGGGGAGGGGGGCTCCCCGGCCGGTTCCTCGGGGCTAGCTCCAGGCGAGCATGCGGAGGGGGTCTTCCAGCATGTCGCCGATGTCGCGGAGGACGCGGGAGCCGAGTTCGCCGTCGACCATGCGGTGGTCGAACGAGAGGGACAGCGTGGTGACCTTGCGGATCGCCAATTCGCCCTCGTGGACCCACGGCATGTCGCGGACCTGGCCGAAGGCCAGGATCGCGGCTTCGCCGGGGGTGATGATCGGGGTGCCGGTGTCGACGCCGAACACGCCGACGTTCGTGATCGTGATCGTCCCGTCCGAGAGGTCCGCCGGGGACGCCTTGCCCGCGCGGGCCTTCGCCGACAGGTCGTTCAGCGCGCGTGCGAGGGACGGGAGGTCGAGGTCCTGCGCTTCCTTGATCTTCGGCACGATGAGGCCGCGGTCGGTGGCGGCCGCGATGCCGAGGTTCACGTAGCGCTTGACGACGATCTCCGCACCGGACGGTGTTTCTTCCCACGTCGCGTTCACCATCGGGTGGCGTGCGACGGCGGTGAGCAGCGCGCGCGCCACGAGGAGGAGCGGGGAGACCTTCACGTCCGCGAACTCTGGGAGTTCGCGGATGCGCTTGACCGCGTCCATGGTGCGCGTGACGTCGACCTGGAGGAACTCGGTCACGTGCGGGGCGGTGAAGGCGGAGGCGGTCATGGCGGCGGCCGTCGCCTTGCGGACGCCCTTGACCGGGATCCGCTCCTCGCGCGGGCTCGTTGCGGTGGGCGCCTGGGCTGCGCGGATGTCGTCGCGGGTGATCGAGCCCTGCGGGCCCGAGCCGGTGATCGTGGACAGGTCCACGCCCAGGTCCTTGGCCAGCTTGCGGACCGGCGGCTTGGCCAGCGGCCGGTTTTCCACAGGCTGTGGACGGGCGGGCGCCGGGGCCGCGCCGTTCGTCTTGCGGGCGCGGCGGCGGGTCGATCCCTCCTTCACCCCGTAGCCCACGAGGACGGGCGTGCGCTTCGGCTTGTCGGGCGCCGTCATGCCCGGTTCGTCCGCCGTCGGGACGGCCTCGGCCTCGCTGAGCGCCGCCGCCTGCGCGGGCGGTTCGGACACCGGGGTCGCGACGGCGGCGCCCGCCGCGCCGACCGCGATGATCGGCGTGCCGACGTCCACGGTCTCGCCCTCGGTGACGAAGAGTTCGGCGACGACGCCCTCGAACGGGCACGGGAGTTCGACGATGGCCTTCGCGGTCTCGATCTCGACGATCGTCTGGTTGATCTCGACGGTGTCGCCCGGCTGCACGTGCCACTTGACGATCTCGGCCTCGGTGAGGCCCTCTCCGACGTCCGGAAGCTTGAAGAGCTGGGGTTCGGTCACTTGCGTCACCACGCGAAGGTCCGGTCGACCGCGTCGAGGATGCGGTCGAGGTCGGGCAGGTAGTGGTCTTCGAGCCGGGACGGCGGGTACGGCGTGGAGAACCCGCCGACGCGCAGCACGGGCGCTTCGAGCCGGTAGAAGCACCGTTCGGTGATCCGCGCGGCCAGTTCGGCGCCGTACCCGTTGAAGACGGGGGCCTCGTGGACGACGACGCAGCGGCCCGTGCGGGTGACGGAGTCGGCGACCGCGTCCATGTCGAGGGGGTTCAGCGAACGCAGGTCGATCACTTCGAGGGACCGGCCGTCCTCGGCGGCGGCCGCGGCGGCTTCGAGGCACGTCTTCACCGACGGCCCGTACGCCAGCACCGTCGCGTGCTCGCCCGGACGGACGACGCGCGCGGCGTCGAACGCCGGCCAGCCGGACGGGTCGGCGCCGGCATCGACCTCGGCCTTGTCCCAGTAGCGGCGCTTCGGCTCGAAGAAGATCACCGGGTCCGGGGACGTGATCGACTGCTGGATCATCGTGAACGCGTCCAGCGGGTTCGAGCAGGCGACCACGCGGAGCCCGGCGGTGTGCGTGAAGTACGCCTCGGGGGATTCGGAGTGGTGCTCGACCGCGCCGATGCCGCCGCCGCACGGGATGCGGATGACGACCGGGAGTTCGAGCGCGCCGAGCGACCGCATCCGCATCTTCGCGAGCTGCGTGATGATCTGGTCGGCGGCGGGGAACACGAACCCGTCGAACTGGATCTCGACGACCGGACGGTAGCCGCGCAGGGCGAGGCCGATCGCGGTTCCAACAATGCCCGACTCAGCGAGCGGGGTGTCGATGACCCGCTCCTCGCCGAAGTCCTTCTGCAGGCCGTCCGTGATGCGGAACACGCCGCCGAGCTTCCCGACGTCCTCGCCCATCACGAGGACCTTCGGGTCGTTCTCCATGGCCTTGCGCAGGCCGGTGTTGATGGCCTTGCCCAGCGTCAGGGTCTCGGCGCTCATGACGCGACCTCTTCCTCGAACGACGCCAGGTAGGCGGCGAACTTCTCCTGCTCCTCGGTCATCAGGGCGTGCCGGTCGGCGTACACGTGCTCGAACATCGACAGCGGCTGGGGGTCGGGCATGGCCAGGCAGCCCTTGCGGAGTTCGGCGGCGATGTCCTTCGCCTCGTCCTCGACGCCGTCGAAGAACGCGGCGTCGGCGAGGTCGCCGCGGGTCAGGTACGCCTTGACGCGCTCGATCGGGTCCTTGAGCTTCCAGGACTCCTCTTCGGCCTTCAACCGGTAGCGCGTCGGGTCGTCCGTGGTGGTGTGGGCGCCCATCCGGTACGTGTACGCCTCGATGAGCATCGGGCCCTGCCCGGTACGGGCGGCCTCCAGGGCCTTGCGGGTGACGGCGAGGCAGGCGAACACGTCGTTGCCGTCCACGCGGACGCCCGGGAACCCGTATCCCTGTGCGCGCTTGTAGAGGGGAATGCGGGACTGCTTCTCCAGCGGCTCGGAAATGGCCCACTGGTTGTTCTGGCAGAAGAACACGATCGGGGCGTTGAACACCGAGGCGAACACGAACGCCTCGTTCACGTCGCCCTGCGAGGTGGCGCCGTCGCCGAAGTAGGCGATCGCGGCGCCCGCCGACGGCGAGCCGAGGACGCCGTCCCGCTGGATCCCCATCGCGTAGCCGGTCGCGTGCAGCGTCTGGCTGCCGATCACGACGGTGTAGAGGTGGAAGCCGTGCTCGGCCGGGTCCCAGCCGCCGTGGTTGACGCCCCGGAACAGGCCGAGGAGGTTGAGCGGGTCCACGTCGCGGCACCACGCGACGCCGTGCTCCCGGTACGTCGGGAACACCATGTCGTGGTCGGTGAGGGCGCGGCCGGAACCGATCTGCGCCGCTTCCTGCCCGAGCAGCGACGCCCACAGGCCCAGCTCGCCCTGCCGGGTCAGCGCCACGGCCTCCCGGTCGATGCGCCGGGTGATCACCAGGTCGCGGTAGAGCGCGCGGACGTCGTCCGCGGTCAGGTCCAGGGGGTAGTCGGGGTGCTCGACGCGCTCGCCCTCGGGGGTGAGCAGCCGGACGGGCTCTGGCTCGGCGGTCGCGGCGGTGGCCGGCGCGCCTCGCACGGAGTCGATCGTCATCGATGAAACTCCTCGTTCGGGGCCGGAACGCGGGATCGCCGCACGCCGGCCGGGGTCAGTGACCTCTTACCCCGGGTCGGGGGCAAAGGCCGCTAACGCCATCGTGGCAGACATCACACCCCGCGTCGCAAGTCCCGCCTGGTGGATCTCTACCCGATCGAGGCCCGATGATCCGCGGCCGCCGCCGCGGCCGCGCCCGTCCGCTACCGTCCGGTCACTCTCGCGACAGGACGCGCGTGACGCCCGCCGCGACCGTCAGGCCGAGCACCAGGCCCGCCGCGACGATGAAGTTCGCGATCCACTGGTTGACGCCCTCCGGCGCGAAGACCGCCTCCTGGCCGAGCGTGCCGATCGGGAGGATCAGGTCGAGCGTGTAGAAGAACGCGTTGAAGTGCGGGGTGTCGTCGGAGTTCAGCTTGTGGGGCGGGCTGATCGCGAACACGATCGTCCCGAACACCAGCAGCGTGATCAGCCAGCTCGCCGCCCGGAACGGCCGGTAGCCGTAGCCGACCAGGCCGTCCTGCGTCCAGCCGATCGTCTTGCGGAGGACGCCCTGGGTCGCCCTGCGGTCCCGGGCCTTCGCGAGCAGCACCGACCGCCCGTCCGCGTCCAGGCCCAGCGACCGGTACGTCTGCGCCAGCCGCTCGTACGGCTGCGGCGCGTACCCGTCGGTGTCGCGGCGCAGCCAGCCGAGCCGCTCCTTCGCGGTCATCGGCGGGTCCAGCGTCTCGTACTGCAGCCCGTCCAGTTGGAGTCGCTCCGCCCACGTGTCCGCCGCGTCCCGCAGCAGGTTGATGCGCGCGTACGACAGGTCCGCGACGCCCCGGATCGGCTCGGCGGGGCGCAGCAGCACCTCCTCCGCCTGGACGCGCTGGAGGCTGAGCGCCGTCCCGTCCGGGTTGATCAGCCGGGCCTCGCTCAGGCTGAGCTGACCGGTGACGCGCGCCCCGTTGAACGACACCGCGCCCTCGGCGACGAACCCGTCCGAGCAGTACACGTCGTTCTCCACGCCGAGGTCGTCGCAGTTCAGCGCCGTCCGTCCCTTGTTGACCAGGCGCGCGCCGACGAACGACAGGTAGCCGCCGACGCGGGCGCCGCGCAGCCGCACCTCGCCCTCGGCGGTGAACCCGCCGTCGCAGAACACGTTCGCGGCGACGTCCAGCCGGCTCGCGGTCAGCGCGGCGCCGCCCGGATTGTGCAGCCGCGCCTTCCGGAAGATCAGCTGCCCGCCGATCCGCGCGCCCGGCAGCCGCACCTCGCCGTTCGCGGCGAACCCCTGGTCGCAGTACACGTTCGCCTCGACCGTCAGCCGGTCGGCCAGCAGCGCGTCGCCGTCCGGGTTGGCGAGCTGGACGCCCGACATGTTCAGGATGCCGGTCACGTTCGCGCCGTCCAGCCACAGGCCGCCGTAGATGTGGCTGCCCTCCAGCCACAGGTGCCCGTCGACGCGGGTGCCGGACGCCACCAGCCCCGGCAGCCGGCAGCGCATCATGTGCACGCTGTTCATGCTCGCCCAGTACAGGTGCGGCGCCTCGTCGAACGCGCAGCCGGTCAGCGCCAGCGGGACCTCGACGGACGCGTGCCCGAGGTTCAGCGACCCGAAGACGCGCGCGCCGTTCAGCCGGACGGCCGCGACGTGCCCGGGCTCGGGCGGGACGGCCCCCGCGAGCAGCGCGACCAGCACCTCGGCCCGGATCAGCCGGTCGTGGCCCCAGCGGCCCGCCTGGCCCGGATCGTCCAGCGCCGGGTCCCCGGAGGACAGATCGACGAGCTCGCCTTTCGGGAACGCCTCCCACAGGCGGCGTTCGGACGGCGACAGGTCCTCGATGTTCACAATCGGCTCCGGTGGTCCGGGGGGACGGTGGGCTGTGCCTGCAATGGTGCCGTACGCTTCAGTGCGTCAGGAAAATCGCAGATCAGTGAGGGGGCGATCGTGGCGCGTGTCGTCGTCGACGTCATGCTCAAGCCGGAGATCCTCGACCCGCAGGGGCAGGCGATCGCCCGGAAGCTGCCGCAGCTCGGGTTCGACGGCGTCGTCGCGGTCCGCCAGGGCAAGCGGTTCGAGGTCGAGCTGGAGGGCGAGGCCGACGACGCGGCGCTGGAGCGGGTCCGCGAGATCGCCGGGACGCTGCTGGCGAACCCGGTGATCGAGAACTTCGAGGTTCGGGTCCTCTGACCCGGAATGGCGGAAATGCCGCTTCGATGATCCGCACGCTGATCCGCACGTTCCGGCACGCTCCAATTCCCGTGATCGATTGACCTCGACACCGAGGATTCACGCAAAGAACCGCCGGTGTGGCGATTACGCGAGTTTCCGCGCGGGAAGCCTTACCTGCGGCCGAGTCTTCGAACACGCTCCGGGGACGGGGGACGTCCGAGCGAGCCGGGGCATGACACGAGGTGTCACGGTGGATGTGACGTTCACCCTCGCGCTGCCCCGCGAGCGCCGACCGTCCCGCTGATCCGGCGGTTGATCGGCGACGCGCTGCGCGGGCTGGGCGCGACGGACGACTGCGTCGACGACGTCCTCGTCGCCGCCTCGGAGGCGTGCACGAACGTGATCCGGCACTCCCGCGCGCCCGGCGACTACCGGGTCGCCGCGCGGGTCGACGCGTCCGTCTGCGAACTGGAGATCGCCGACCGCGGCCGCGGCCCGCGACCGGCCCCCGCCGACCGCGGCGTTTTGAGCGAAAGCGGGCGCGGGATTAGGATCATGCGCGCGCTGGTGGACGACCTCGACATCGACCACGTGCCCGATCGGGGCACCGTCGTCCACATGCGGAAGCGGCTGACCTGGCGAGACGGGGCGCTGGTTCACCGCCCGGACGACCGGCTCATGACGAGTGCCGGGTAGATTGGTACGCGCGCGGGGGGATATGCGACGCGCAGCGGTGATCGACGGAGACCACCCGACCGTCCGCGGCCGCACCTCATTTCGGAGGAACAGAAGAGATGGACGCTGCCCGGGTTGGGGTCATCACCTTCCCAGGTTCCCTTGACGACAAAGACGCAGCACGAGCGGTCCGGCTCGCGGGAGCCGAGCCGGTCGCCCTGTGGCACGGCGACCACGACCTGCAAGGGGTCGACGCCGTCGTGCTGCCCGGGGGGTTCTCCTACGGGGACTACCTGCGGGCCGGGGCGATCGCCCGCTTCGCGCCGCTGATGACCGAACTGGTCGCGGCGGCGAACGCGGGCCTGCCCGTGCTCGGCATCTGCAACGGCTTCCAGGTGCTCTGCGAGTCGCACCTGCTGCCCGGCGCGCTGCTGCCGAACGCGGGACTGCACTTCGTCTGCCGTGACCAGCGGTTGCGGGTCGAGAACACCGGAACCCCTTGGACGAGCGAGTACCGCGAGGGCCAGGAACTGGTCATCCCGATCAAGAACGCCGACGGACGGTACACCGCCGACCGGGAGACGCTGAACGAGCTGGCCGAATCCGGCCGCATCGTCGCCCGGTACGTCGACCTGAACCCCAACGGCTCCCTCGACGACATCGCCGGGATCACCAACGAGGCCGGCAACGTGGTGGGGCTCATGCCGCACCCCGAACACGCCGTGGAGTCACTGACCGGCCCGTCCACCGACGGGCTCGGCTTCTTCACCTCGATCGTCAAGAGACTGGTCAACGCATGAGCGAGCAACGGCACGACGTTTCCGAGCGCAAAGCCCGGGACAACTCCGACGAGCCCTCGCTGGAGTGGCTCGCCGAGCTGAGCTCCGACGCCGACGACCCAGAGCTGCAGCCGGTCGACCCGTCGGTCACCCAGGCTTTCGAGGCCGCCATCGCCGAGGACGACGACGAGCACGCGCAGGTGCCCGGCGAACCGGCGCCCGAGGCGTCCGCCGCGGTGGAACCCGGCCCGGTCGCCGAACCCGGCGCGCCCGTCCCCGGCGTCGGCCCCGGCGTCGAGCCCGTCCCGGC
>NZ_MKJY01000015.1 GCF_001942465.1 Actinomadura sp. CNU-125 | reverse complement strand
TGCCCACCAGCGGCGGTTCGCGGGCGGGGCGGAACGAGCAGACATGATCACTCCTTCTTACCCCTAGGGGGTATCTGCGGAATGCGGCATACCCTAGGGGGGTAAGGTTCAAACCGCAACCCATGGGTCGCAAGAGATGAGCCTCGTGGTGTTGGCCAAACGGCCTGCGTAGGTTCCCCAGCGGTGCACACCCGCAATACGTGCACGAGCGGGCCAGGTCGGCCCTCGGCTCTTTCCAGGTCCCCGCTCGACGAAATAGATACGGGGTAGGGGTAGTTCACCGCGTCATCGCAGTCTCTTCCCGGCCTCGACACCTGCGACCGGGCCTGACCGAGGAGGCATCGTGACTCACGTGCTATGCCGACCGGGCATCGTGTCCGGTACCCGGATGGCGGTGCTGCTGGCTGTCGTGCACGCTGTCAACGACGCTTTGACCGCCGTGCTCGGGGCACTGCTGCCCACACTCCAAGCCCGATTCGCCGCCGGCACCACCACCCTGGCCCTGCTGGTGGCCGTCTTCAATGTCAGCTCATCGGTGACCCAGCCGCTGCTCGGCGCCCTGGCCGACGGAATCGGCCTCCGCCGCGTCGCCGCCGGTGGCGTCGCCTTGGCCGCAGTGTCGCTCAGCCTCGTCGGCGTCGCCCCCGAGCTCTCCGTCCTGATCGGCCTGCTCGCCCTCGGAGGAATCGGGTCCGCCGCGCTGCACCCGGTCTCCACCAGCATCGTCGGCGGGCCGACCGCCAAGAACCCGGGACTGGCCGTCGGGTTGTTCACCGCCGGGGGGATGGCCGGGTTCGCGGCAGGCCCGATACTGATCCTCTACCTGGTGTCGAGCCAGGGCGCCGGAGCGCTGCCGTGGTTGATGCTGCCCGGCCTCCTCCTCGCACTCGCTATGTTCGTCCTTCTGCCGGACTGGCAGCCGCACGGAACCCGCCTCGGCCGGCTCATCGACCGCCGCACTCTGACCGGGACGGTCGCATGGCTGACGGCCGCGGCGACCCTTATCAGCCTGGCGTTCATCACCTTCACCAGTGCGGTCCCGCTCTGGCTGGTCGCCGAGCGAGGACTCGCCACCGACCATCCGCTGCTCGGCGGCATCCTCGCCGCGTTCTCTCTCGCCGCGGGTGCCGGCGCACTACTGGGCGGCGCCGCGGGTGCGCGCTTCGGCTACGCGCGGACCACGACCATTTCACTGCTGGCCGCCGTGATCCCGCTGTCCGGTGTGCTCGCCCTCCCGGCGGGACCGGGCACGGTCGCCGTCGCGGTCGTCGCCGGCCTGCTCGTGTATGCGAGCCAACCGCTACTGATCGTCGCCGCGCAGAACGCCGCTCCCGATGCGCCCGCTGCCACCGCGGGCATCGTCATCGGCGTTGGAAACGCGCTCGCCGGACTCCTCTACATCCCGGTCGCGCGGCCCAAGGAGTGTTCGGACTCGCGCCGAGCATGACGCTGACCTTCGGGCTGCTCGTGCCCGCCGCACTCATCGCACGCCGCACTCTGGGAGGTGTCCGGTGATACCGCGAAGTCGCGGGCTCACTGTGACGAGACCGGTATACCCTTACCCCGTATCTGTACGATGGGTGTATGACGACACCGAAGGCGCCCACGCCGACCCGCGGGTACACGGCCACCAAGGAGCAGCTCCAGGTTCGCCTGCGCCGCATCGAAGGGCAGGTGAGGGGGGTCCAGTCGATGGTGGAGGAAGACCGCTACTGCATCGACGTCCTCACCCAGATCTCCGCGATCCAGGCGGCGCTGGACAAGGTCGCTCTCGGGCTCCTGGACGACCACGTCGGGCACTGCATGAGCCACGGAAGGGACGAGGGGCGTGAAGACGAGGTCAGGACGGAGATGATGGCGGCCGTCGGTCGGCTCATGCGCAGGGGATAGCTCGCATCGTCGGCGCTCCTCCTCGATTCTTGAGGGGATCAGCCGTTCGATAGTGCGCCCCGCCCGAGCACCTCCTACAACGTGTAGGTTCCCCTTGCATGGAACGGTTCGGGGCGCGGAGCTCTCCCGAGTCAGATCTGGATGGAGTACTCCATGAGCACGCATGACCAGCATCTTCCGTCGTCCGAGGTGGGGCGCCGAGGCGAGACCGGTCAGCACGACCATGCGGGACATCACCACATGGAGCACGACCACGCGAAGCATGAACACCATGCCGGACACGGCGGAGGCGCGGGGCACGGCCATGGTGAAATGGTGTCCTGGGGCATGGCCGCGCAGGCGACCCTGCACTGCTTGACGGGCTGCGCGATCGGCGAGGTTCTCGGCATGGTGATCGGAACGGCGCTCGGTTGGCCGAACCTCCCCACCATCGCCCTGGCCGTGGCGCTGGCGTTCTTCTTCGGTTACGCGCTCACCATGCGTGGCGTCCTCAAAGCCGGGCTCACGTTGCGTGCGGCGTTCAAGGTCGCGCTGGCCGCCGACACCGTCTCGATCGCGATCATGGAAGTGCTGGACAACGGAGTCATGCTGATCGTGCCGGGGGCGATGCACGCCGGCTGGCCAGCCCCCTCTTCTGGGGCGCACTCGCGTTCGCCTTTCTCGTGGCGTTCGTCCTCACGACGCCCATCAACCGCTGGATGATCAGCCGCGGCAAGGGCCACGCCGTGGTGCACCAGTACCACAACTGAGCGCGCTGAGCTGAGCCCGGCCCGACCGGACGTACAGTGAGAACCCGGCGGGTTCGGGTCCAGCTCATCGGCCACTCTCCTCCCCGCTCATTCGGCAGAATGTCAGCGGGATCGAGGTGATCGTGTGGAGGGACTCGGCGGCTCGCTCGAGCGCGCCATCATGGACGTCCTGTGGGCGGAACCGGAACCCCTGCGCGTCCGTGAGCTGCTGACGGTGCTGAATGAGAACCAGCAGAAGCCGCTCGCCTACAACACCGTCCAGACGGTGGCGGAGCGGCTCGCGCGCAAGAACATGCTGGAGAAGATCCCGGACGGTCAAGCGTTCCGTTACGGCCCGACGTGCACACGGGAGGACTACGTGGCCGAGGTGATGATCGACGCCCTGACCGGGACGACGTCCGACCACGGCGCCGTCCTGACCCGCTTCGCCGAAGGCGTGCCGCCCGAGGACGCGCGGCGCCTCCTAGAGGTGCTGCGCCGCCGCGCCGTCGGCGAGCCCGGGTCCTGACCCGATGTCGGCCCTCCTCATCGCCCTGCTCACCACCGCGCTCCTGCTCGGCTGGGGAGCCGGTTCCGTGTTGGACCGGCTCTCTTCCGGGGCCCATCCGGGCACGGCGATCGTCGCTTGGCTGGGGGCTGTGGCCGGAACCTTCGCCGCGGTCACCGGCGCGGTGATGATCGCCTTCCTGTGGCCACCGACTCCGGGACACGGGTTGGTCGAATGGCTGCACGGCTGCCTGCCGCATCACCGCACGGCGGCCACGGTTCTGGCCGGTGCGATGAGCGTGCCACTGCTCTACCTCTGCGGATTCCGGCTGATGCGCACGGTTCCCCGTCTTCGAGAAACTCTGCAGCGACGATGCGACCACCGCGAGATGCTCCACATGGTGGCGCACGAAGACGGACGCCACGCAGACGTCCTTCTTCTGGACCACCCCATACCGGTCGCGTACTGCCTGCCCTCCCGTAGGCGACCGATCGTCCTCTCAACCGGCGCTCAACGCAGGCTCACCACGCGGCAGCTGCTGGCCGTACTCGAGCACGAACGAGCACATCTGCGGCAGCGCCACCACCTGGTTCTGCTCCTGCTCGACGCCGCTCACGCCCTGCTGCCGTGGTCGCCGACGGTTCGGCGAGCCAAGTCGCGCGTCCCGCTCCTGCTCGAGATGGCCGCCGACGACGCGGCCGCACGCACCGCGGGACGCCGGACGCTCGCCGACGCCCTGCGCCAGGTCGGCAGCGCACCAGAGTTCGCGGGCGCACTCGCCGCCTCGGGCCCGAACGGCGGAACGCTGACGAAGCGGCTGGCCCGGCTGGAGGGGAAGACGCACCGCCCCGGCCGGGCGGGACGACCCTTCGCATGGGCACTCTCGGTCTGCGCGACAACCGTGCCTCTGGTCACGGCGGCCGCGGCTGTGGGGCAGCTCATCCTCCCGTGCTGACCCGTGATGGGCAGGCACTCCGGGCAGTGTCGAGCATGACGCACTGAACGTTGTCGTAGGCCCCGCGTACCCTTGCGGTTCATGCCGTTCCCGATCGAGGATCTGTCGCGGCCGTTCCGCCGTCCGAGCGAGTTGCGGCGTCTGGTCGAGGCTGTGCGCTCCGCCGGTGACTACGACGAATCCCGTTGGATCGAGTGGAAGAGCCGACTGGACCTGGGCGGTCTCAAAGGTCGCCTCCACCTGGTCAAGCAGATCCTGGGATTCGCCAACCGCGCTCCCGATGTCGCGGCGAAATGGTGCCAAGCAACGCCTACCTGCTGGTCGGAGTGGAACCCGGCCAGTTGTGCGGTGTCACGGCGGTGGACCCGCAGAAGCTGATGCAGAACTTGCAGCCCTACATCGGCACGGAGATCGTCTGGACGCCCGAGTACCTCGAAGTGGAGGGCCTGCAGGTCCTAGTGGTGGAGATCGCCCCTCCAGCGCCAGGCGATCCGATCCACTTCCTGATGAAGGACCTGTTCATCACGCGGATCAAGCAGACCGCTGACGGCCCGGTGACCAAGTCCTATGGCTTCAACGAAGGGACGATCTTCATCCGTCGTCCAGGGGAAACCGAGCGGGCCACTCACGAAGAGCGGCAGATGCTGCAGCGTCGGGCACGTTCGTCAGGTGCCGTACGGATGGCGGCCGAAGTGGTCGCGGCCCGGCCGAACATTGAAGCCGCACCCGTGTCGCCCGCGTACTTCGCCCGATGGGCGGAAGAGCTACGCGAAGAGTTGCTGGCCGCGCGCTACCAGCCGTCCGCCGAGGAGGTCCGGCATCGGACGCTGGGATGGCGCACCTCACTCTTCTACACGAGCACTCGGGATCGGCGCACGCTCGACGAGTACGTCGCGCAGATCGAGGCATACCTGACTGAGGCACAGGAAGTGTTCTGCGGGCTCATCGCTGCTGAGCTGGAAGAGCACCCGCCTGCCCGGTTGGCGCTCGTACTGGTCAACGATGAGGAGCGCCCGTTCGCCGGCGTCGTCGTCACGGCGACCATCACCGACGAAAGTGTGCGTTGCATCGACCCGGACGAGCAAGTCACTCGGGAACTCGATGATCTGCCTGTGCCACCTGCCGCCTACGGCACCCCGAGGCGTGAGCCCATACTCCAAACGCCGGTGCTTTCCCCGTCGATCTTCCACAACAACACCTACGCGGTGATGGCGAGGTCGCCATGGAGGATCGAGCGGCGTGCGGAGGAACTCCAGGTCATCTTCGAACCGGTCGACCTGCGAGCGCACGCTCGCGTAGCGCTGGAGCCGGTACCGCTGTACATAGACCCGGACGCCGGCGCGCAGGAGCCCGATCGCACCTTGGCCGTGAGGTGGACGGCTGCGGGTCTGGACTCCCACGGTCAGAAGAGCGGCATCATCGCCATGACCGTCCAACCTTCGTCCCGGAAACTGGACGATCTGAAGGCGAAGTGGATGGCCGAGTCCGGCTAGCGTTTGAAGACGGTAAGACGTGAAGGCTCTCGCTTCGCGTACCGTGCCTCAGACCTGAACGGCATCATCGCTCAGACCTGAGGCGCTTTGGGCGTCCAGCAGGCTTCGAAGGCGGCTGGGAGGCCGGACGTCGTGGGGCGGTGGGGATGGGCCGCCGATCAGGCCGTGCTGCGCAGTGCGGAGCTTCGGCGCGGAGGAAACGGCCTCACCGGCAGGCGGGAGAACGGAGCGAACCGGGCTGAGCGCGAGGTGAGTGGTGGCTCTGCCTTGAGCCCATGGTGAGCCGCCGAGCCAACATCGAGCCAACAGAGGGACGAAGTAGGGCATGTCGGGCGCCCGGCGAACCGGGCATTTTCTTCGTTTGCCCTGGTCAGGGGTGGTGGGTCGCGTGGGACTCGAACCCACAACCTACGGATTAAAAGTCCGGAGCTCTGCCAATTGAGCTAGCGACCCGTCCCGCAAGCGTACCTAGATCGGTGCCGGGTTCGCGACGGGGTTACGGGTGAGGGGGGATCATGGGGGGATGAGGCGCGTCGAGAAGGTTGGCGGACGGTTCGATCTGACGGTGTGGGGCGAGGGGCCCGGGCCGGGGATTCTGCTGGTGCAGGAGATCTTCGGGGTGGGCGAGTACATGGAGGCGGTCGCCGAGGATCTCGTGGGGCTGGGGTACGTCGTGGGGGCGCCGGACATGTTCTGGCGGATCGAGCCGAACTGGGCCGTGCGGCATGACGAGCGGGCCGTGCCCCGGGGGATGTCGATGGTGTCCCAGTTCGACTGGGAGGCGGGGGTCGACGATCTGGAGGCCGCGCTCGGGGTTTTCGAGGGGCTGCCCGAGGTGGGCTCTGTGGGGGTGCTCGGGTTTTGCTTCGGGGGGACGCTGGCGTACCTGCTCGCCAGTCGGGTGGAGTTGCCGGTGGTTTCGTTCTACGGGTCGGGTGTGCCCGCGCAGTTGGATCTGCTGCCGAGTGTGCGGGGGCCATTGCAGCTTCACTTCGGAGGTGACGATCCGTACATCCCTAGGGAGGACGTCGCCAAGGTGGAGCGTGCCGCGAGGGACGGTGTGGAGGTGCATGTCCAGGAGGACGGGGGGCACGCGTTCCACAACCGCAAGGCTCCGATGTTCTATCAGGAGGGGCCTGCGGAGCGGGCTTGGCCGATCGCTGTCGAGTTTCTGGGGCGGCACCTACAGCGGTAGGGGTTCGCACTGGGCGATCCAGTGCGGGGGCGGGTCGCCGATGATGCCGCCGACGATGGCGCAGTTGGTGTCGATGTCGCCTCCGGCGGAGGCGGTCGTCCAGAAGGCGCGTTCGTAGTCGCCCTGGTTGCGGGCGGCGGCCCAGAGGGCGAACGGGACGGTGTCGTGTGCGGCGACCCGGCGTCCGTTGCCGAGGACCGCGGAGGCGGTCAGGGGGTCGCCGAGGGGGAGGAGGCGGCGGGCCTCGATGATGCCGTCCCGGACGTTCGTGGGGGGCGTGTGGTCGATGATCGTGTCGAGGAACGCGCCCGGGGTGGTGCGGGGGAGCGCGGCGGCGACGGCGACGGCGATGGCGCGCGACGACCGCTTCGGGGTGCGGGTGGGTGACTTCGGCGGAGAGGGCGGCCTGGCGGGCGGCGGAGAACGGGTCGTCGTGGTGGTGGGCGCCGATGGGGGCGACGCGCATGGCGGCGCCGTTGCCCCAGGAGCCCTGGCCGTCGAAGGGTTCGCGGGCGAGGGTGCGCCAGTCGCCGCCTTCGCGGATGAGGCGGAGGAGGCGGTTGGTGGACGGGCCGTAGCCGCGGTCGAAGTCGTGGTTCTCGGCGAAGGCCGTCGCGAGGGCGTCCTGGTCGATGGTGCGGTGGGTTTCCAGGATTTTGTAGACGGACGTCGCCATCTCGGTGTCGTCCGTCCACTGCCAGGGGCCCGGGGGGAGCGTCTGGGCTTCGAAGGCGGGCCGGTTGGCGGGGACGAAGAACTGGGAGCCGAGGGCGCGCCTACGGCGAGCGCCTGGAGGGCTGCGTGTGCACGGTTCAAGCGGGTTCCAGGAGGTTCGAGAGTTCTTTGCGCGAGGAGATTCCGAGCTTGGGGTACGCCTTATAGAGGTGGTACTCGACGGTGCGTGGGCTGAGGAACAGTTGGGCGGCTATCTCGCGGCTGCTGGTTCCCTCTGCCGCGAGCCGGACGACTTGACGCTCCTGCGGCGTGAGCCGTTCGAGTACGTCGGGTGCGGACGGGACGGACGTCGATTCACCGGTCGCACGCAGTTCGGCGCGCGCGCGGGAAAGCCACGGGCGCGCGCGTAGACGTTCGAAGGTCTCCACTGCAGAGCGCAGGGGCGTGCGGGCGTCGGAGCGGCGTCGGGAACGGCGGAGCCATTCGCCGTAGAGAAGTTCGGTTCGAGCCCGTTCGAAGGGCCTCGTTGAGCGTTCGTCCAACTCGGCTGCAAGGAGGAAGGGCTTCTCTTCGTCGGTCAGGAGGGCTTCGCAGCGTGCGGCTACTGCAAGGGCCCAAGGCTGCTTGGACGCGTTCGCCCACGTGCGGAATCGGTCGTACGCGGGGTGGGCCCGGTCGGGGGCGTTCGCGCGGACGGCGGCTTCGACCTGGTCGGCGGCGGAGAGGATCGCGTGGGTGCCGTGGCGGCGGGCGCCCTGGGCGATGTCGTCGAGGCGGCGGAGGGCGTCGTCGTGGCGGCCGAGGGCGAGGTCGAGGAGGGCGCGGGCGCTGTCAGCGTAGCCGCCGCCGGGGGGCGGGGCGTCGCGGGAGAGGTCGCGGAGGCGGTCCTCGTCGCCCTCGATGGCGGCGACGCGGGCGAGGGCGGCGCGGAGCCGTCCGGCGCGGCGGTCGAGGCCGGTGTCGCGGGCGAGGGCGACGGCCTCGGCGACGGACGCTTCGGCGTCGGCGTGCAGGCCGGTCATGATCTGCGTGTGGGCGTGGGTCTGCAGGACGTTCGGGAGCGCGCCGACGAGGCCGTGCCGGCGGCAGCGGTCGGCTTCGGCGGCGGCGAGGTCGAGGGCGGCGGCGTCGTCGCCGACGATGAGCGCGAGCTGGCGGCGCGGTGCCGGTCGGGGGTCCGGGCGAGGAGGTCGGCGAGCAGGGGCACGCCGCGGGCGTGGTCGCCGCGGATGCCGTGCGCGAGGCCCTGCACGAACGGGTCGTCCGGGAGGGCCGCGGCGATGCTCAGGACGGCGGGCGCGTTCCCGGACGTCCAGGCGTAGTCGGCGGCGTCGGCGAGCATGGCGGCGCGGTCGCCGGGCGCGGAGTCGGCGGCGTGGTCGGTGAGCATGCGGACGGCGGCGCGCGGGTCGCCGCGTTCGTACTCGACGGTGGCGTGGAGGCGGCCGAGGCGGGCGCGGGCGGCGGGGTCGGTGGTGAGGCGTTCGGCGGACGCCGCGAGCTCTTCGGCTTCCTCGATGTTCCCCGCCTGGAGGGTGAGGTCGGCGGCGGCGGTGAGACGTCCCGCGCGCGCTTGGGTGTCGGGTGTGAGTTCGGCCGCCTGCCTGTAGAGGGTGGAGGCGGTGGCGTAACCGGTGCGGTTGCGCGCGCGCTCTGCGGCGTCCTGTAGTTCCTGGGCGACGTCCTCGTCGGGGACCATCGCGGCGGACGCGCTGTGCCGCACCCGGCAGTCGAGGTCGTCGGCGCTGTCGGCGAGGGCCCGGTGGACGGCGATGCGCTGCGTGGCGACGGCGCCCTGGTAGGCGGCCGTGCGGATCAGCGGGTGCCGGAAGGCGACGGACCGTCCGGACACCTGGACGAGCCCGGCGCGTTCGGCGGCGGCGAGGTCGGTGAGGTCGGCGTCGAAGAGGTGGGCGGCGCGCAGCAGCGTGGGCATGTGGCCGCGCCCCTCGGCGGCCGCGATCAGCAGCATGAGCTGCGTTTTGTCGGGGAGTTCGGCGATGCGTTCGCGGAACGCGGCGGTGACCCGGTCGGCGACCGGGAGCGGGTCGGGGGAGGTCGCCGCCGCCCGGCCGCGGCGAGCTCGCGCAGGGCTAGGGGGTTGCCCTGGGACTCGCGGACGACGCGGGCCCGGGCGGGCCGCGGGACGTCCCGGTCGGCGAGCATCCGCTCGGCGTCGTCCGGGGCGAGGCGTTCGAGGAGCAGTTCGGGCAGGCCGGAGCCGGCGAAGCCCGCGTCGCGGGCGGCGAACAGCATGACGACGCCGTCGGCGGTGAGGCGGCGGGCGGCGAACAGCAGCGCGGAGGCGGTGGCGTCGTCGAGCCACTGCGCGTCGTCGACGAGGCAGAGGGCGGGACCGTTCTCCTCGGCGAGGTCGGCGAGGAGGGTGAGGACGGCGAGGCCCGCGGTGAACCGGTCGCGGTGGTCGGCGGGGGCGCCGGGGGCGTCCAGGGCGGTGCGCAGCGCGGCCGACTGGGCGGCGGGGAGCGCGTCCAGCCGGTCGCGGACGTGCCACAGCAACTGGTTCAGGCCCGCGTAGGCGAGGTTCGACTCGGCTTCGACGCCGACGGCGCGCAGGACGTGCGTGCCGCCGGACGTCCGCAGCGCCGCTTCCGCGTCGTCCAGCAGCGCGGACTTGCCGATGCCGGCCTCGCCGCGCAGCAGCAGCGCGCCGCTGCGCCGGTGTTCGCGGGCCTCGGCGAGCAGCGTGGCGATGCGCGTTCGATCCAGGTTCCGCCCGTAGAGCACGTGTCCAAACTACGGGGCCAGGTACCGAAACGGTACGGATGCGGCCCGTATGCGGCGGTTCGTAGGTTCATGACCACTGGAAACGCCGCTAGGAGGACATGATGGACGAGCTGTTCGAGCCGCTGCCGATCGGGAAGCTGGAACTGCCGAACCGGCTGGTGATGGCGCCGATGACCCGGAGCAGGGCGTTCGCGGGCGGCAAGGTGTCGGAGCTGACGGCCGAGTACTACCGGCAGCGGGCGGGCGCCGGGCTGATCGTGAGCGAGGCGGTCCAGCCGAGCGTGCGGGGCCAGGGGTACATGTGGACGCCCGGCCTGCACTCCGCGGAGCAGGTGGCGGCGTGGCGGACGGTGACGGACGCGGTGCACGCCGAGGGCGGCCGGATCTACGCGCAGATCATGCATTCGGGACGTGTCGGGCATCCGTCGCTCTATCCGGACGGCGGCCTGCCGGTGGGGCCGTCGCCGATCGCGTCCGGCGACCGCATGTTCCACCCGGACGGCATGCTCGACCACCCGGTGCCGCGGGAGATGACGCGGGACGACATCGCCGGGGCCGTCGCCGACTTCGCCGCCGCGGCGCGCAACGCGATCGACGCCGGGTTCGACGGCGTGGAGATCCACGGGGCGAACGGCTACCTGATCCACCAGTTCCTGGGCGACGGCAGCAATGTGCGGACGGACGAGTACGGCGGCTCGATCGAGAACCGGATCAGGTTCGGGACGGAGGTGGCGCGGGCGGTCGCGGACGCGATCGGCCCCGAGCGCGTGGGCTTCCGGGTGTCGCCGGGCAACCGGGCCTGCGGGGTGAGCGAGAGCGATGTGCCGGACCTTTACGCGGCGCTCGTCGCGGCCCTCGCCCCGCTCGGCCTCGCGTACCTGCACGTCATGGAGATGGGCAACCGGGACGTGACCCGGCTGATCCGCGACGGGTGGCCGGGCGCGCTCGTCCTGAACCCGCACCCGGTGGCGGACGGCTCCCCGGCGAGCCCGGCGGACGGCGCGGCGGCGCTGCGCGACGGCGTCGCGGACGCGGTCGCGCTGGCGCAGCTGTGGCTGGCGAACCCGGACCTGCCGGAGCGGATCAAGGCGGGCGGCCCGTACAACGAGGCCGACTCCGCGTCCTTCTACGGCGGCGACCACCGCGGCTACACCGACTATCCGACGCTCGCCGGGTGACGGTTCCCCGCCCCGCACCGTTTCTCACGGTGCGGGGCTCGCCGGATGTGGCCGTCCGGGGGGATTGACGGGGGCCTCTCTTGGATCTGTAGTCCGAGGAAGGCTCATGTTCATCGGAGGTTCCCCGTGCCCCGCCGATCCACCAGATCCCGTAGTGCGCGTCTCCTGTCCGTCCTGGTGCTGCTCGCGGCGCTCGCGTCACCCGCGTTCGTGTCGTCCGCGGCGGCGGACGCCGGTCCCGGCACCGCCAGGTTCCCGGCGGACTTCCTCTGGGGCGTCTCAACGAGCGGTTTCCAGGGCGAAGGCCACTTTCCCGACAGCAACTGGACGCGCTACGTCGAGCGGCGCGCGGGCGAGGTCGAGGACGACTACGGCGACTCGGTCGATTTCCGGCATCGCTACCCGAGTGACCTGAAGCTCGCGAAGGGGCTCGGCGTGAACGTCTTCCGGACGTCGATCGAGTGGGCGCGCCTCGAACCGCGCCGCGGGCATCGCGACCCGGACGCGATCGCCTACTACGACGACCTGATCCGCCGCATCCGCGCCGCCGGGATGCGGCCGATGCTCACCCTCGACCACTGGGTCTACCCGGGGTGGGTCGCGGACCAGGGCGCATGGGACGACCCGCGCACGCAGGACGACTGGCTCCGCCACGCCCGGTTCGTCGTGAACCGGTACAAGGACATGGACGTCCTGTGGGTCACCTTCAACGAGGCCAGCTCGTACATCTACCGGGAGTTGACGCACCGTCCGATGGACCTCGGGCAGCTCTTCACGATGCAGAAGGCCCTCGTGAAGACCCACCGGGCCGCCTACGACATGATTCACCGCATCGACCCGGGCGCCATGGTGTCGAGCAACATCGCCTACGGCACGCTCCTGAACGGGCTTTTCGATGCGGCCCTGTTCAATGAGGCCACCGACAAACTCGACTTCATCGGCGTCGACTACTACTACGGCGCGAACCTGGAAAACATCAGCGCCGCCCATGCGCTGACGGGCGAACTGTGGAAGATCGACCCCGCGCCAGAGGGGTTGTACTACGTCCTCAAGCAGTACCACCTGCGCCTACCGGACCTGCCGATCTACATCGTGGAGAACGGCATGCCCCTGGAGGACGGCAAGCCGCGCCCAGACGGCTATACGCGCTCCGACCATCTGCGTGACCACATCTACTGGATCCAGCGGGCCATGGCAGAGGGCGTTCCGGTGATGGGCTACAACTACTGGAGCCTCACCGACAACTACGAGTGGGGCAGTTACCGGCCGCGCTTCGGCCTCTACACGGTCGACGTGCGGACCGACCCGTCCCTGACCCGGCGCCCGACCGACGCCGTGCCCACGTACCGGTCGCTGATCGCGCGGCGGGGCGTCCCGTCCGGGTACGTCCCGGTCCGGGAGCCGGGGTGGTGCTCGATCGGCGATCCCCTCGGCAGTTGCTTCGGGACGCCCGCGACCCCGCCCGCTTCGTAGCCGCACGGACGCCGCCGTCCGGAAACTCCCGACTTCCTCGGACTGGAAATGACAACCGTTTTCGTGTGAGAGTGGAGGCGTCCTGCCCAGACCGCAGAGAGGGAGTGCGTCATGTCGCTGACCGTCGACGACCGGCTCATGGAGACCGCGATGAGAGGAGAGGTGGACGACGCGTCGTTCGTCGCGTGCGTGCGCGCCTCGCTGCCGTACGCGTGGGAGGTGATCAGCGGCGTCGTCGAGCGGATGCGGGCGGGCGGCGAGGGGTTCGCCGACAACCGGACCCCGCCGCCGGACGAGCGGGCCCGCGGCGAGCTGCTGCGGGCGCTCGCGAGCGACGCGATGCGCGGCGCCCTCGAACGCCACTTCGGCGTGCGGCTCGCGTTCCAGAACTGCCACCGCGTCGCCGCGTTCGACCCGCACGCCGAAGGCGCCGCCGAACGCCGCGACCGGTTCGTCTCCCCCCGGGCCCAGCTCCTCAACCAGTCGCCGGAGCTGATCGACTGCTGACCACGCTGTAGCGGCGGCGGCGGGCCCTCCGGGCCCGCCGCCGCCGCGGAGTACCGGGCCCGGTTTCGTTGGGGGCCGGTTGCGGTTCGCGCGGGTTCAACGTCCTTGGGTCTTAGAGCGGCCGTGGAGTATCGGGCCCGGTTTCGTTGGGGCCGGTCGTGGTTGCGTGGGCTTGCGGTCGGTCTGGGGTGGCTGGCGCGCGCTTGGGGGGTGCCCGGGTGGGTGCTGAGGGGGATGCGGTCAGGGCGAGTGATCCTGGTTTCAGTGGGTACCGCGAATGCGACCGCCATCGAAGTCAGGGGGTCGCGTGGGAGACGTGCAGACCCGGTCGTGGTCCGCCGGGCGCGGTTCCGGGACTCCGGGACCGGGCGGGGCCGCGAAGGGGCTGATGCTGAGCCTGAAGCGGGCGGCGGCGGCGATGCGGGACGCGGACGTGGGGTACGCGCTCGCGGGCGGGTTCGCGGCGTACGCGCACGGGGCGGCGGTGTCCACGCACGACGTCGACTTCGTCGTCCGGCCGGAGGACGTCTGGACGGCGCTCGGGGCGCTCGGCGACGTCGGCATGTCGCACCTGGAGAGCCCGGAGAACTGGCTGGAGAAGGCGTGCGACGGCGAGCACGTCATCGATCTGATCCACACCCCGTCCGGCCGTCCGGTGGACGCCGCGCTGCTCGGCCGGACGCACGAGATGCCCGTCGGCGCGGTGTTCATGCCGGTGCTGCCCGCCACGGACCTGGCGATCATGCGGCTGCTGGCGTTCACCGAGACGGCGTGCGATTTCAGCGGGTTCCTGCACGTGTGCCGGGCGCTGCGGGAGCAGGTGGACTGGACGCGGGTCGCGGCCGAGACCGCCGAATCCCCCTACGCCTACGCGTTCCTCACCCTGCTCGTCCGGCTGAACGTCATCGAAGGGGGCGTCCTGTGACTGATCCATCCGCGTACATATCCGCACATATCCAGGAACGCCTGCGACCGAGGCGCACGAGCTCGGCATCCGCGTGGACGTCCGCGGCGACGTCGTCCACCTGCGGGGGCAGGTGGCGAGCGAGGAGCAGCGCCGGGACGTCGAGGAGGCCGCCCGCGCCGCCGCGGAGGGCCACCGCATCTGCAACGAGGTGTCGGTCTTCGAGGTCCGCGAGCCGGACCGGGAGGAGAGGATCTCATGATCCGTGTCGCTGCCGCGGGCGACCTGCACGTCGGTCCGGAGTCGGCGGGGAAGTACCGGGAGCACCTGCACGGGATCGCCGACCACGCGGACGTGTTCCTGATGGCCGGCGACCTCACCCGGCACGGCACGCTGGAGGAGGGGCGGGTCGCGGCGGGGGAGCTGCGCGACCTCGGCATCCCGGTGATCGCCGTGCTCGGCAACCACGACTACCACAGCGACCTCGAAGCGGAGATGGCCGATGTGCTGCGCGAAGCGGGCGTCACCGTCCTGGAAGGGGACGGGACGGTCGTGGAGTGCGACGGCGTCCGGTTCGGCGTCGCGGGCGGCAAGGGGTTCGGCGGGGGCTTCGAGGGGAAATGCGCCGGTGAGTTCGGCGAGGCGGCGATGAAGGAGTTCGTCCGGCACACGAAGGACTTCTCGGCGCGCCTCGGCACCGCGCTGCTGGAGCTGGACGCGGACGTGCGGGTCGCGCTGACGCACTACTCGCCCGTCGAGGACACCCTGGAGGGGGAGCCGCTGGAGATCTATCCGTTCCTCGGCAGCTACCTGATGGGCGAGGCGATCGACGCGGCGGGCGCCGACCTGGCCGTCCACGGGCACGCGCACAAGGGCACGGAGAAGGGGCTGACGCAGGGCGGCGTGCGGGTCCGCAACGTGGCGCTGCCGGTGCTCCAGCACGCGTACGCGCTGTACCGGCTGGAGACGCCCGCGAGCGCGGGCGCGGGGCGCGTCGAGGAGCGCATGTCCGCCAGGTAGGGCCGGGGGTCCGTCAGCCCGGGTGGATCTCGCCGCCGGCCGGGACGAGCGTCTGGCCCGTGTAGTACGACGACGTGCGGTTCGCGGCGAAGAAGACGTACGACGGCGCGATCTCGTCGGGGTCGGCGGGGCGCCCCATCGGCGCCTGCTCGCCGAAGCCCTCGACCCTCTCCGCGTCGAACGTCGCGGGGATCAGCGGCGTCCAGACCGGGCCGGGCGCGACGCAGTTGACGCGGATCTCGCGCTCCATGAGGTTCTGCGCGAGGGACGCGGTCAGCGCCATCACGGCCGCCTTGCTCGCCGAGTAGTCGATCAGCGTCTTGTTGCCGCGCAGCCCGTTGATCGAGCCGGTGACGACGACGGACGAGCCGGGGCCGAGGTGGTCGAGGGCCTCCTGGATCGTCCAGAACACCGCGTAGACGTTGACCTCGAACGTGCGCCGCAGTTGCGCGTCGTCGACCTCGCGGACGTCCCCGACCGGGGTCTGCGTGCCGTGGTGCAGGACCAGGACGTCGAGTCCGCCGAGGTCGCGGACGGTGTGCCGGACGATCTCGCGGGCGTGCCGCTCCTCGGCGAGGTCGCCGCCGAACGTGACGCAGCGGCGGCCGGTCGCGGCCACGAGGTCCGCGGTGTGCCGGGCGTCGTCGTCCTCGCTGAGGTAGGTGATCGCGACGTCCGCGCCCTCCTTGGCGAACGCGACGGCGACGGCCCGTCCGATGCCGGAGTCGCCGCCGGTGATCAGCGCGCGGCGTCCGTCCAGCAGGCCGCTGCCGGTGTAGTCGCGCATCTCGTCCTTCGGCCTGGGCGTCATGTCCCGGGTACGGCCCGGGTAGGACTGGCTCTGCGCCGGTCTCTCGCTCATGTGCGTCCCTCCCTCGGACCCGGTAGGGCCGGTGCCCGGAGCGTCCGGGGGCAAACGCGACCCCTATTGTGACTCCCGGGTAACATCCGCGCCTCCGCAATCCGCCGGGGTGTGAGCAGAGAGCGCGGTGACGTCTGGGTAACATCACCCCGAACCACATTCGGTCCCTCACGTAAGGTGCTGCTTATGGACCTGAACGGAGTTTCCGCCGTCGTATCCGGTGGCGCGAGCGGTCTCGGCGAGGCCACCGTCCGATCGCTGGCCGCCGCGGGCGCGAAGGTCGTCGTCGCCGACCTGAACGAGGACAAGGGCAAGGCCCTCGCCGACGAGATCGGCGGCGTCTTCGTCAAGACGGACGTGTCGAGCGAGGAGCAGGTGCAGGCCGCGGTGCAGGCCGCCGTCGACACCGGCGCCCCGCTGCGCGTCATCGTCAACAGCGCCGGCATCGGCTGGGCGTCGCGGACCGTCGGCCGGGACGGCACCCCGCACGACCTGAGCGCGTTCGAGACCGTCATCCGGGTGAACCTCATCGGCACCTTCAACCTGATGCGGGTCGGCGCTTCCGCGATCAGCAAGACCGAGCCCGCGGACGCCGACGGCCTGCGCGGCGTCGTCGTCAACACCGCGTCCGTCGCGGCGCTGGAGGGCCAGACCGGCCAGGTCGCGTACTCGGCCTCCAAGGGCGGCATCGTCGGCATGACGCTGCCGGCCGCCCGCGACCTCGCCGCGATCGGCGTCCGGGTCAACACCATCTGCCCGGGCATCATCGACACCCCCATCTACGGCGAGGGCGAGGCCGCGGACGCGTTCAAGGCCAAGCTGGCCGCGCCCGTCCCGTTCCCGAAGCGGATGGGCACGGCCGCCGAGTTCGCGCACCTCGTCAAGTCCCTCATCGAGAACGACTACATGAACGGCGAAACCATCCGCTTCGACGGTGGTATCCGCTTCCAGCCGAAGTGAGGCACTGAATGTCCGACGCTGTTCTGACCGAAGAGGACGGGGCCGTCCTCACCATCACGATCAACCGTCCCGAGGCCAAGAACGCCGTCAACAGCGAGGTGGCGCAGGGCATCGCGGCCGCGATGGAGGAGCTCGACACCCGCAAGGACCTGTCGATCGGCATCCTCACCGGCGCGGGCGGCACGTTCTGCGCCGGCATGGACCTCAAGGGGTTCCTGACGGGCGACAACCCGATCGTCGAGGGCCGCGGGTTCGCGGGGATCGTCGAGCGCCCGTCCAGCAAGCCGCTGATCGCGGCCGTCGAGGGCTACGCGCTCGCCGGCGGCTGCGAGGTCGCCCTCTCCTGCGACATGGTCGTGGCGGCCAAGGACGCCCAGTTCGGCCTGCCCGAGCCGAAGCGGGGCCTCGTCGCGGCGGGCGGCGGCCTGCTGCGTCTCCCGCAGCGGATCCCGTTCCACATCGCCATGGAGATGGCGCTGACCGGCGACAAGTACGCCGCGGAGCGGATGGCCGAGCTCGGGTTCGTCAACCGGCTCACCGAGCCGGGCGGCGCGCTCGCGGCGGCCAAGGAACTGGCGCTGAAGGTCGGCGAGAACGCCCCGCTGGCCCTCGCCGCCACCAAGAAGATCATCGTCGAGTCGCCGGACTGGTCGGACGCCGAGACGTGGCAGAAGCAGCAGGAGATCACGCTGCCGGTGTTCACGTCCAAGGACGCCCAGGAGGGCCCGGCGGCCTTCGCCGAGAAGCGCAAGCCGAACTGGACGGGCGAATAACCCCCGGTAACCCTTCGCGTTTCGCGCATCACGCAGAGAACGCCCGGAACCCCTGGTTCCGGGCGTTTTCCTGTTTTCTTGTGGCCTGTTCTGGAACGCCCCTTACCGATCAGTAAGCGGCCACGTACTGTGTTCCCTGCCATAACTGATCTTGGGAGCGGATATGCGACGGAAAACGGCGATGGTGACCGCCGTGGCCTGCGGGGTCGGGACGCTCGCCCTGGCGGCGCCCGCCCATGCGGCCGGCTGGCGGGACGTCCCCAGCGCGGCCCTGAACTACGACGGCAGCCTCGACAAGGTCGACTTCGGTACGAAGAACGCGGGGTGGGCCGTCGGTTCCGCGGGCAACTTCTTCAGCCCGCAGACCAAGCTCGTCCGGTGGAACGGCTCCGGCTGGGTCGCCGACCAGAGCCCCATCGGCTTCACCCCCGTCGACGTCGCCGTGGCCGACGCCGACAAGGCTTGGGTCATCGGCTACACCTGGAACGGCACCAAGGGCCTGTACTGGAACGGCACCAAGTGGAGCGAGGTGACGTACCCGCTCGTCGGCTTCCCGGTGGCCGCCGACGCCGCCCCCGACGGCGCCGCCTGGTCGATCGCCGGCCTGGACTCCTTCGGCGGCGGGCCGTGCGCCATCCTCCGCTGGACCGGCGACGCCTGGGTCGACCCGCAGGTCCCGCTCCCGCCCTCGTCGACCATCACCGCCCTGGACGTCCGGGCCGCCGACGACGTGTGGCTCGCCGGGACCGTCTCGTCCACCGGCACCGAGGTCAACGGCCTCGTCATGCACTTCAACGGGACGAAGTGGACGACGATGGTCGTGCCGGGCTCGATGGGCTTCCCGGGCTTCGCGGGCGCCATCGCCCGCATCGTCGCGCACGGCCCGAACAACGTGTACGTCCTGCGCCACGCCCAGAACGCCCAGATCACCAACGCGCTCCTGCACTGGAACGGCTCGTCCTGGCGGACGATCAACACCCCGCTCAACACGGCCGGCCTCGGCCTGTCGTCCGACGGCGGCGACGGCGTGGTGATGACCCCGGCCTCGACGAGCGGCAGCACGCGGTACCACCACTACGACGGCGCGAACTGGACCACCCGCGCAGCGGCCCGTCGCGCGCCGGGACGATCGTGCCGGGCGACATCGACGACCGTCCGGGCACGTCCGGCCTCGTCGGCGTCGGCTCGGCATCCGGGACGGGCGGGAAGGCCCCGTTCATCGAATACTTCGACTGACCCGATCGACCGCGGCGGCCGGGAAGGGGCTCGGGCCCCTCCCCGGCCCGCCGTCGCGTCCGTCGCGACCGTCACGCCAGGGCGGCGAGGTCTATCGCGGCGGCCATGGTGCGGTATCCGGCGGGGCTCGGGTGGATGTGGTCGCCCATGTGCAGCCCTTCGGGGATGCGGCCGGTGCCGGACGGGTCGAGCGCGCGGTCGAAGTCGGCGACGGCGTCGTACTCGCCGGACGTGCGGATCCACCGGTTGACCTCGCGGCGGACCGCCTCGCCCTCGGCCGTCCAGCCGGCCGACCCCGCGTAGGGGGCGAGCGTCCCGCCGACGACCCGGACCCCGCGGGCGCGGGCCGCGCGGACGAGCGCGCGGTACCCGTCGATCAGCCGTGCGGCGGTGACCGGCGGGTCGTCGCGGTCGACGCCGCACATCCGGTCGTCGGGGAGCTGGATGTCGTTGATGCCGATCAGCACGATCACCGTGCCGACGCGGGGCTGCCCGAGGACGTCGCGGGCGAACCGGGAGATTCCGGCGTCGCCGCCGCAGGCCGAGTCGGCCAGCAGCTTGTTGGAGCCGATCCCGGCGTTCAGCACCGGGCGCGGACGGCCCGCCGCGCGCAGCCGCACGGCGAGCGCGTCCGGATATCGGTCGTCGCCGTCGATCGTGGCGCCGAACCCGTCGGTGATCGAGTCGCCGAAGGCCACGACCGCGTCCCGCGGCGGGCGTCCGCCGGAGACCTCGACGCCCTCCAGGAAGTACCAGGAGCCGTAACCGGGCACGACCTTGTCGGTGTACGCGGCGGCGCCGGTGTCGCGACGGCGGTCGCCGTCCGCCCGGTAGGTGGTGGTCATCGACACCTGGTGGTAGGTCGCCGGGCCGGTCGGCTCCGCGAAGTACAGCGTGATCGTGAGCCGCTCGCGCGCCTCGACCGGCAGGGCGACCGGGTCGCTGACCGTCCGTCCGCCCGCCGGGACCGTGACGGACGGCGAGCGCCCGAACCGCACCGGACGCATCGTGCCCGGTTCGACGGCCGCGCCCTCGGCGGTGCGTCCCACGCTCGCCCCGGTGACGCGCAGCGGCGCGGTGCCGTACGCGTTCGACAGCCGGATCCGCACCTTGGACCCGCCCGCGCCGAGACGGACGACCTGGCGCAGCGACTGATCCTCGAACCCTTGCTCGGCCCAGGTCGGGAACCAGGGCGCACCGGACGGACGCATGACGGCCGCCGTCCACGCGCCGCTCCATCGGGTGCGGGCGGGCGCGGCGTCGGCGGGGGCCGCGGCCGCCGCGAGCGTCGCGGTGCAGGTCACCGCCAGTGCCGCTGCGGCGAGGACGGTCCCGCTCTGACGAAAGAACATGCGAAATCCCACGCTTTCTCGGTGATATCGATGGTCGGGCGGCTCAGACGGGGGTCGGGGCCGGTTCGGGGGCGGTGTCCGGTTCGGCCGGCGTCGCGGTGCCGCGCGGGACGAGGACGACGGCGAGCACGCTCGCGGCCAGGGCCAGCGCGGCGGCGGTGAGCATCCCGGCCCGGTAGCCCTCGGTGAGCGCCGCGATGCCCGTCCCCGCGGCGTCCGCCGTGACGGCGGTGGAGATCGCGACGACGGCGGCGAGGCCGAGCGAGCCGCCGAACTGCTGCGCGGTGTTGAACAGCCCGGACGCGAGCCCGGCCTGCTCCGGACGGGTGCCGGAGGTGGCCCCGATCGTGGTGGTGACGAACGCGAGGCCCGCGCCGACGCCGATGAGCAGCGTGGGGCCGAGCACGTCGACGGTGAACGAGCCGTCCGCCGACATGCGGGAGAACCACGCGAGCCCCGCGGCCGTCACGGCGAGCCCGATCGCCATGGACGTCCGCAGCCCGATCCGCGCGATCAGCGCGCCCGCCGCACCGGCGGTGGCGGCGATGGCCAGCGCCAGAGGCAACTGCGCGAGCCCGGCCTCGACCGGCCGAAGCCGAGGACGCGCTGCATGTAGAACGTCAGGTAGAAGAACAGCGGCGCCATCGCCGTCAGGGTCAGCAGCGCGACGGCGTTCGACCCGCGCAGCACCCGCTGCCGGAAGATCCGCAGCGGCACCAGCGGATGCGCGGACCGCGCCTCGACGAGGAAGAACAGCCCGATCAGCGCGAGGGCGAGCGCGCCCTGTCCGAGGGTGCGCGGCGACGTCCAACCGGCGCCGTCCGCCCCCACCACCGTGTAGACGAGCAGCGCGAGCCCGCCGGTCGCGGTCAGCGCGCCGGGCAGGTCGAACCCGCGCGCCGTCCGGTCGGACGCCTCGGGCAGCAGGCGCGGCGCCAGTGCGATGGCCGACAGCGCGAGCGGCACGTTGACGTACAGGGTGGCCTGCCAGCCGAACCACTCGGTCAGCATCCCGCCGAGGATCGACCCGGCCGCGCCGCCCGCCCCGGCCACGGCGCCGAAGACGCCCATCGCCCTGTTCCGGTCGGGCCCGGGCGCGAAGATCGTCATGATCAGCGACAGCGCGGCCGGGGACACCAGCGCCGCGCCGACGCCCTGCGCGGCGCGCGCGGCCACCAGCGTTCCGGCGTCGGCGGCGAGCCCCCCGGCGAGCGAGGCGGCGGCGAACAGCGTCATGCCGATGACGAACATGCGGCGGCGTCCGGCCAGGTCGGCGGTCCGGCCGCCCAGCAGGAGGAGCCCGCCGAAGGTGAGGGTGTAGGCGTTGGCGACCCACGACAGGTCGTCGGGGGCGAAGTGCAGTTCGGCGCCGATGGACGGCATCGCGACCCCGACGATCGAGGCGTCCAGCACGAGGACGAACTGGGTGGCGGCGAGCAGCGCGAGCGCGAGCCCCCGCCTGGAGGCATGCGTCATGGTCACTTCTTCCGGGGAGGGGGCGCACCGGCACGGGGCGGCGCCGCACGTGCCGGTGCGCGGAGGGGGACGGCGGCCGGAGGCGACGCCTACGACGGCCCGCCGGAACGGGGAGGACGGACGGGGAGGACGGCGGGATTCGCGCCGGGAGCTACTCGGCCGGGCGCCACTGCTCGGCGGGCGCGGCGCCCGGGAGCGGCCTGCCGATCAGGGCCAGCGGCGTGAAGAAGCCGACCTGCCCGATCGCCATCGCCAGCGTGGCGAGGGCCTTGTCGCCGTAGTGCCCGGACGCCTCGGCGTACAGGTCGTCCGGGACGCGCTCGCCGCCCGCGTTCGGGGTGAGGACGGCCTCGACGAGCGCGAGCGCCGCGCGTTCGGCGCCCGTGAAGTACGGCGCGTCCCGCCAGGACGCGACGGCGGTGATCCGCTCGTCCGACTCCCCGGCCCGGCGCAGGTTGCCGGTGTGCAGGACGGTCAGGTAGGTGCTGCCGACGAGCTGCCCGGCGCGCAGCTGCACCAGCCCGATCGTCGTCTGCGGGATCGAGCCGTTCCCGACGGCCTTGAACATGGCACCGCCGACGTTCCCCAGTTCGGGGACGAGCTGCTGCGGGTTCGGCAGCCGGGAGGCGGTGGTCTCGGTCGCGGTCATGATCGGTTCTCCTTCGCGGTGGTGACCCGGCCCGGACGCGTTCCGTCCGGGCCGACACCGCACTGACGTACCGGGACGAACGGATGTGACCGTCCGCGCGAAGTTTTTTCGCGGACGTCGCGGACGTCGCGGACGTCGTGGACGCGGCGTCCGGTGCAGCCGCGCAAAAGCGACTTAATTCGCCAATAGGTATGGCGTTCTCGCGAGGCTTGCTTCGCGTCGAAAATTCATGGCAGAGTGCTGATGCAGGTACGCGAAACCAATGATCAGAGTACGTTCGCCGTTGTTCGTGAGGAGCGTAGATGAGGGGCCGAATTTACCTTTCCGTATTCGCCTGCGCCGCGGTGTCGATCGCGATTCCGGCGCAACCCGCGTGGGCGAGCGACGCGACGCTCAAGATCGATCGCTCGTTCACCGTCAAGAGTCCCGACGCCAGGGCGCACTGGGACGACAAGACGGACACGCTCTGCGTCCGGGCCTACACCGGCTACGCGTCGGCGGAGTTCGCCCGGCCGAACGGTGCCGCCGTCGACATCGAGGCCCGTCCGCGCGACGGAAAGGTGTGCACCGGCAATCTGAAGATTCGGGAGGATTACCGGACCACTCTCTGGTTGCACCATCTCCACGGAAAACACGGCTGGAAGACCAAGAAGAAGGGCTTTTACACCTGACGTCCGAACGCGTCAGGCGCAGCCCTCGAACTGCGGGACCGTGGTCGGCAGCTCCAGCCCCGAAGTGCCGAACCACTGGTTGAGCATGGTCGTTGCGGCCCCGCTCTGGTACATGTCGGTCAGGATCCGGTTCACCTCGCGGCAGCCCGCCCGGTCGCCCTCGCGGAGCCCGATGCCGTACTTCACGTCCGTGAAGGGTGCGTTGACCACGGTGGTGCCGGGCGTGTCCGCCGCGAGCCCGGCGAGGACGAGGTCGTCGGTCGAGACGGCGTCGACGCGTCCGGCCGCCAGCGCCTCGGCGCACGAGCCGTAGGAGGACGCCGGGACGGGCGTGGCGGCCACCTCCTGCTCGCCGGTCACCTGCCGCCAGGACTCGGAGCCGGAGACCCGGCAGAGCCGCTTGCCCCGCAGGTCGTCGACGTCGTCGATGGACCGTTCGTCCTGCCGGACGAGGATGTCCTGATGCGCGAGGTAGTACGGTCCGGCGAAGGTGACCCGTTCCTTGCGCTCCGCGGTGATCGGGTAGGCCGCGACCACCATGTCGAACGTGCCGTCGCGCAGCGCGCTCTCCGGGTCGGCCGCGCCGAGCGGCCGGACGGTGAGGTCGGTGAGGCCGACGTCGAGCTGTCCCGCGACGTAGACGGCCACGTCCTTCTCGAAGCCTTCGAGTTCGCCCTCCTCGTTGCGGACGGACAGGCCCGGCAGGCCCTCGTCGACCGCGACCACCAGCTCGTCCCGTCCGGTGATCGACTCGGGCTCGTCGGCGTACACCAGGGGCGCGACCGTCACGGCCGCCAGCAGGAGCAGCACCGCGAGCCCGGCGAGGCCGAGCGTGGCGACGAGGGTGAGGGGGCTGCGGGGGGTGCGCACGGGCGGCTCCTGTTCTCGGCGCTCGGGGCCGGATGTGGGTCAGCGGTACTCCGCGAGGCGGGGCCAGACTCCGGCGACGACGAGGGCCGCGATGGCCAGGGCCGCGGCCGGTAGCAGCCAGGGCATCGGCCGCAGCGCCTGCTCGGCGCGGAGCGCGGCGTGGACCCGGCGGTACTGGTGGTGGCTGACCCGGGCGTCGAGTTCCCGGTCGTACGACCGGAAGGTCGGATGCGGCAGGTTTCCCCAGCGGGGGTCCATGTGCGCGCGGGCCGCCGCGTCCAGGCGTCCGCCGTCGGCCAGTTCCCGGACGTCCCGGTTGTGGTCCTGGTAGCGCCCGTAGGCCGTCAGCAGCGCGCCGAAGTCGCCCGCTCGCGCCACCTCCCCGCGCGCCCGCCTGCCGTAGTAGCCCCCGAAGTCCACGGCGCGCGGGTTCCCGTCCCAGCCCGCCACGCTCCGGCCGAGTTCCCGGTAGTAGGCGTCGAGGCCGGTCGCTCCGGCCAGGTGGAGGAGCGTCTGGGACTTGTCGAGGTAGCGGTTGTCGTAGCGTCCGGCGTTGTCCGGATCGACGATCTGGCGGGCCCGGTCGGTGTCCATGCCCGTGCTGAGGGCCTGGACGCGGGTCAGGGCGAGGACCGGATCCAGGCCGGCCGTCTTCGCCGCCTCCAGCCGGTCCGCCTCGGTGTCCAGCCGCGCCGCCGCCGTCACCGTCAGCGCCAGTGCGCCCGCCAGCGCCGCGGCGAGCGGCGCCGACAGCAGCCGCCGGAACCGCCGGGCCAGGTACACCTGCAGGCTCCCCACCGCCGCCAGCAGCGCCAGGCCCGCCGCCAGCACCCGCAGCCGTCCCGCCCGGACGGCCGAGTGCTCCTCGCGGTAGGCGGTCGCGACGTCGGCGGCGCTGTCGGCGACCAGGTTCGACGCCTCGGGCAGCAGCTCGCGCGTCATGAGCGCGGTCGCCGTCCGGTACTCCCGGACAGCCGCCTCCGGCAGCGCCGCCGCCGTCCCGTCCGTGCCCTGCCCGGAGTCCGCCGCGGCCGTCATCGCCGCCTGAACGTGCCGGTCGTAGGTGTGCAGCGTGTTCAGCACCGACCGGACGGTCCGCAGCCGCGCCCCCTCCCCGCCGGCCAGCCGCGTGGCCGACAGCGCCGCCTGCTGCGCGTCCTCGCGCCGGATGTCGTACATGTAGCGGGCGCCGCTGCGCTCGCAGCCGGACCCGTCCACCTCCGGGGCGCACAGCCACCCGGCCTCGCCCCCGGTCAGCAGGACCCGGGTCACCTGGGCGTCCATCTCGGCGAGCGCGAAGTACATGTCGCCGATGTTCTCCGCCAGGGGTCCCTCGCGCTCGCCCAGCGTCCGCGCGCCCTCGCGCCCGTCCCGGACCGCGAAGCCCGCCGAGACGACCAGTACCACCAGCGCCAGCAACGCCAGGGCGGCCAAGGCCCGGACCCTGCCCTCGACGGTGCCGAGCCCCAACAACTTGACGGGCACGTCCGCCCCCTCCTGACGCGACACCGAGACCGGTATTCAAGTCTCGGGGGACAGGCCGGAATCGGCAAGATCGCTACCGCGGCGACAACCGGCCACTTCCCGGTCCCGCCGGACGTCCGCGCCTCACGCCTCCGCGGCCCGCTGCTCCGCGATGTCGGGGCGGTGGTTGGAACCGGGGCCGTACCAGTCCAGGCAGACGACGGTGGCGTCGTGACGAGTTCCAGCACGCCCATCGCGTCGCCGCGGTTGGTCACCGGCGCAAACTCACCGGGGATGCGGGTCCTGGGGCGGTTCGAGGGGGCGGATCAGGGGGGAACCGGGTCAGTCCCAGCGGCGCGAGCGTTGGCGCTTTACCTCGGAGCGTCGCTTCTTGTTCTCCAGGCGGCGTTCGTTGATGCCGCGCGGCATCTTCTTCGGGATGCGCTTCTTCGGTGGCGGTGCGATCGCATCGCTCAGGACGGACGCCAAGCGCGCGCGGGCGGCGTCGCGGTTGCGTACCTGCGAGCGGTACTCCTCGGCACGGATCGTCAGGACGCCTTGGACGAGACGTCCCGCGAGGCGTTCGAGGGCGCGGGAGCGGTACGGCTCGGGGAGTGACGGGGAGTTCGCCACGTCGAAGGAGAGTTCGGCGGCGGTGGCGCTGGTGTTGACGTGCTGCCCGCCGGGCCCCGAGGAGCGGGAGAAGCGCCAGCCCAGTTCGGCCTCCGGGACGGAGACCGGGCCGCGGATCGGGATCGAGTCGGACATGCGGGTGATTATCCCCGCTAGGGGGCGATCTTGTCCCCCGGGTTTTCTCGTCTGCAAGCACTTACTTACACTGATCGTCATGACCGAGGGACTGTTCCGGGACGAGGACCTGATCCGCGAGATCACCCGTGAGGGCGCGCTCATCGCGGCGGGCGGCGCCGCGTCGCTGCTCCAGACCGCCCACCCGCAGGTGGCCCAGGGCGTGTACGACCACAGCTACACGGCCGAGGATCCGCTGAGACGCCTGCAGAACACGATGGGTTGGCTGTACGCGGTGCAGTTCGGCACGAAGGAGGAGGCCGAGACGTTCAGCGCCCTCGTCTGGAAGGGGCACGAACAGGTCACCGGCCCCGGATACCGGGCGAACGACCCCGACCTCCAGGTGTGGGTGGCGGCGACCCTGTTCGCCGTGGCCGCGCAGTTCTACCAGGCGCTCTTCCGCCGGAAACTGGACGAGCGGGAGCTGGAGGAGTTCTACGGGCAGACGAAGGTCTACGCGACGATCATCGGCTGCCCGGACGGCCGGATGCCCGAAACGTACCGGGACTTCCGCGTGTACTACGCCGAGATGCTGCGGACCATCGAGATCAGCGACGCGTCGCGGGCCGTCGCCGACCAGGTGCTCAACCCGAAGATCCGGGGCGGACGCCTCGGCGCGCCGGGCCTCGCGGCGATCCGGCTGCTCACCGCCGGGCTGATGCCCGCGCCGATCCGCGAGCAGTACGGGTGGAAATGGACCCCGGCGCGGCGGTTCCGGTTCCGGCTGCTGATCGGCGCGCTGTCGCTGGTGTATCCGCGCCTGCCGCTGCGGGTCCGGACGCTGCCCCGCGACTACTACCTGGCCACGACGCGCAAGATGCTCGCCAAGGTGCGGCGCGTCCCCGTGATCGAACGGGCCGCCTGAACGAAGGGCGGGCGCTCGCCCGGACGAAGAGCGGACGGCCGCGCGTCCCCGCTGGTAGGGGACGCCGCGGCGGCCCGGTCGAGGTCGCCGCCGGACCCGGCCCGGCCGGACGCGACCTCCCGCCC
>NZ_MKJY01000014.1 GCF_001942465.1 Actinomadura sp. CNU-125 | reverse complement strand
ACGCGGTGGCCGTCTCACGTCACGGCGCCACGCTCTTCACCTGCGGAAACTCGTACACCACCCCCGTGGACGCAACCGGGCATACCCGGACTCCGAGCAGGCGGCACTGTTGGGCCGCACGTTCGGTTGCGTGCGCCTGGTGTGGAACAAAACCCTCGCCGAACGCACCCGCGCGTACCGCACCGAGGGAAAACGCACCTCCTACAAGGAGACCGACGCGGCGCTGACCGGGTGGAAGAAGACCGGGGATCTGGCGTTCCTGTCGGAGGTGTCGTCGGTTCCGTTGCAGCAGGCACTGCGACACCAGCACACCGCGTTCACCAACTTCTTCGCCGGACGAGCCAAATACCCGAGGTTCGAGAGCCGCACCGGCCGCCAGTCCGCGCACTACACCCGCTCGGCGTTCCGCATGCGTGATGGTGAGCTGTGGCTGGCCGAAACGAGCGCGCCGCTTGCGTTCGTGTGGTCGTTCGATGATGTGGACGTGGCTGGACTGGAACCCACGATGGTGGTGGTCTGCAGGGAGCCCGACGGCCGCTGGTACGTCACCTTCGCCGTCGACACCGATGCTCCCGCGCCCGCGCCGCCGGTCGGGTACGCGATCGGCGTCGATCTGGGGGTGACCGATTTCGCGGTGACCTCCGACGGGACCCGCGTCCCCAACCCGAAACATCTGGAGAAGAAGCAGCGGAATCTGGCCCGGAGGCCGCGCCGGGGCCGCGCGCGGCCGCCACGGCGGAGGCGTCCCGGTCGGCGGCGGCGCTGCCGTCCTACGAGTCGCCGATCCGGATCTCGGTCCGCGCCGGTGACGCGGGCGCCGCCGAGTCGGTGCTGCGGTCGGTCGGCGCGACCTGGCACGGGCGCCGCACCGGCGACGCCGTCCGGTACGTGATCGACAACCCGGAGGGGCTGCCGGTCGACCACCATCCGTTCGCGAGGCGGCTGCCGTCGCTCATCGCCGAGGCCGGAATCGACCCGCTGGCGGTGACCCTGCCGAACTAGCGGACGATCCAGGCGATCGCGGTCATCGTGCCCGGCGGAACCTCGGTGAACCCGCCGTCACGGACCGCGATCGCCGCCTGCTTCACGCACGTGCGCCACGGGACGTCCCGGGTCAGGTGGACGCGCGCCCCGGCGTCGAGCCACGCCGCCACGTCCTTCTTCTTCCCCTGCCGCAGCAGCAGCTGGGCGGCGTGGCCGCACTGCGCCGCCGCTTTCCCGGTGGTCATCGTGACGTCCGGGTTGAGGGCGATCGCCGCGTACCGGCGGCTCTCGGGCCGGGCTCCTCCGCGTCCGCCAGGTCGAGCCCCGCGACCTGGAGCTTCGCGAGCTGCGGCGGGACGTCGGCCACCGGGCCGGGCGGGAACGCCCGCACCTGCGCGCCCGCGTGCTCCACGGTGACGCCGGGCAGCGCCTGCGCCTCCGGCCAGCGGACGCCGCGCGCCCGCCGCGTCACCTTGCGGATCCGGCGCGACTCCCACGCGTCGACGGCCGCGCGCCACTCGCCGTCCGGTTCCAACCCGCGGGTCGGTGAGCAGCCGGACGACCGCCGCCGCGGCCGCCGCGCAGACGGCGCCGTGCGCGGGCGGATCGGCCTTCTCCGCGCGGACCACCAGCTGCATGGCCCAGGGCGGATCGTCGAGAGGATCGAAGTCGGGTCGCACGCCTGGAGTATTCCAAACCCGATCCAATGCCCCGCACGCGACTTTCCGCCGCTCGGAGTGGGTACGGCAACCTTTACCGTTTCGCGATCGTTCAGAACGAGTGGGAGGGCGGCTCACGCCCGGGACGGGCGGGGCCGCTCCAGGCGGAGGAGTCTGGTGGGAGGTCCCCGTGACCATAGGCCAGTGGAGCGATTCCATCCCGGGTAACGGCACGTTCTTCGTCGGCATCGACATCGCGCCGGGCCGGTACCTGTGCACCGAGGCCAAGGGCGGCTGGTGGGTCCGCTACCCCGGGCCCGGCGGGGGCGAGCCCGTCGCGTCCTGGCCGCTGCCCGAGGGCGGGATCGAGATCGAGATCGCCGCCACCGACGTCGCGTTCGAGACCCACACCGGATCCGACTGGAAGCGCGTCGGCGGCACCTCCAAGCACGCGCCGGACGAGGCCCCCGAGCCGCGTCCCGTCGCCGACCCGGCGCTGCGCGCCGAACTGGACGCCGTCGCCGCCCGCGGGATGCTGCCGGGCTGGCTGGTCCCGACGTCCATGCTCATGCTGGGCCTGATCGGCTCCACGCTGCTCGGCCCGTTCTGGCTGCTCGCGCTCGGCATGCTCGCCATGATGATCACCTTCGGGACGCGTTCGCTGGCGCCCGACATCCGGCGCGTCCGCGAGCTGGAGCGCAACCGCGACCGCTACCACACCCTCGACGACTTCGACTCCGAGGGACGCGCGATGCTGGCCCGCGCGCAGGCCGCGCTCGACGCCGTCCGCGACTCGCGGGTCAACCGGGAGGGGCTGCTCGACGCGGCCGACAACGCGGTCATGCTGCCGCGCCAGGAGTGGGAGATCGCGCAGGTGCTGGTGCGGCAGTCGAAGCTGCGCGCCGACCACGCGGAGATGTCCGGCTCGGCGACGTTCCCCGAGGTCGCGGCGGCGCTGCGGCCGCTGCGCGAGAAGCTCGACCTGTCCGTCCAGTCGGTCGCCCGGCGGGTGGAGGCGCTGGAGCGGTACGCCGAGCGGGCCCGCGCCGCCGACGAGGCGCTGGCCGCGCACCGGCGGCTGGAGGAGATCGCGGTGAAGGCGCACGAGTACGACGAGCTGGTCGCCGACACCGTCCGCGACGACCTGGCGATCCCCGCGATCGACCGGCTCACCGAGCAGTCCGAGTCGTTGATCACCACCCTGCGCGAGCGCCTCAGCCAGGCCGCCGAGGCCGCCGACCAGCTCCCGCCCGCGTCCTGACCGCCGGACGGGCGCGCGACCCGCTCAGGAAAGCAGGGCCCTGACCTGGTCGGGGCCGGTGAAGACCTCGGCGCGCATGCCGACCTCGCGGGCGGCGACGACGTTGCGCTCGGTGTCGTCGAAGAAGACGACGTCGGCGGGATCGACGCCGAGCCGGTCGGCGCAGATACGGTAGGCGCGCGGGTCCGGTTTCGCGACGCCGATCCGGCAGGAGTAGGTCAGCGCGTCGAAGCGGGACAGCCAGGAGCCGTGCTTCTCCTCGATGCGCGGGATCAGGTCGTCGATGATGTTGGACAGCAGCCCGAGGGTGCGGCCCTCGTTGTCCAGCTCCCCCACGAGCGCGACCATGCGGTCGTCGACGTCGGTCCAGCTGTCGAGGTCGGCCTCGATCAGGGCGGGCACGTCGGGGAAGACGGTGCCGAGTGCCGCGGCGACGTCCGTCCAGTAGGCGGTGCTTTCCTGGCCGGCGTCGTAGGCGGGCCGGCGGGACCAGTACGCGTCCCAGAACGGCGGGCCGGACCGCCCTGCCAGGGACTCGATGCGCCGCACCGCCTCCGGGCTCTGGGTGCGGGCGATGACTCCGTACAGGTCGAACACGATCACTTCGGGCATGCATCGAGGCTACGCAAAGCGAGCAAGCGGTTGTCCGAGACGGCATAATGAGGGAGTGACCACGACCAACGCTGATTCCGGACGACCCAGAACCCGCAGTTCCGGCGGGGGCGGAACCCGCCGCCGCGGCAAGGGTTCTCCGGCCCTGGCGTCGGAGCGGCGCGAGCACCTGGTCAAACTGGCGGCGGAACTGTTCGCCGAGAAGGGTTTCCAGGCGACGACGGTCCGTAACATCGCCGAAGAGGCCGGGATCCTGTCGGGCAGCCTGTACCACCACTTCGACTCCAAGGAGTCGATCGTGGACGAGATCCTCACCGGGTTCTTCGAGGACATCATGGCGTCGTACCGCCGCGTCATCGAGGAGGGCGGCGACGATCCGCGCGCGACGATCGCCGGGCTCGTCCGTACCGCGTTCGGCACCCTGGAGCCGCACCGGGCGGCCATCACGGTGATGCAGAACGACTGGAACTACCTCCGGGGCATGGAGCGGTTCGCCTACCTGACCAAGTCCGAGGACGAGGTCGAGAAGATGTGGGTGGACACCCTGAAGACCGGGCAGGAGCAGGGAGTGTTCCGGCTCGACCTCGACCCGAAGCTCACCTACCGGATGATCCGGGACACGGTGTGGGTCGCCATCCGGTGGTTCAAGCCGGGCGGCCAGTTGAACGCCGAAGGGCTGGCCGAGCATTACCTGAAGGTGATGTTCGACGGCATCAACCTTCACTGATCCTGGGGAAACATCCCGGACGGGCGGCGGCCGCGCGATTTCGGCGGTGCGCCCCGCACAACCCCCTTAGTGTGCTTAGTCACACTTCCCGAGCAGGGGTGATGACTTGGTCCGTGGGGACGCTGTTACGGATGAGTTCTACGGGGGGAGGGCGTCATGACGGCTGACCGGGACGCCGCCGGCCAGGGGGAGCCCACGCCCGCGATGCGCGCGGCCACGGCACGCGGACTGCAGGAACAGTTCCCCGGGGTGCGGGTCTGGTACGGCGCGGCGACGGGCTCGTGGTGGGCGATGGTGCCGCTGCGGGACGGTCCGCAGCTGCTGGAGGCGGAGACCCCGCAGCGGCTCCGCGACGCGATCCTGAACGCGCGGGCGCGCGGCTGATCGCCGAAAAGTGAGGACGGTCCACGCGGGTCCAACGACGTCCAACGTTGCGACACGCGTCTAGACCGATGTTTCATTGCGGCGTGGCGCGGTATTCACACAGGGTCGGCTCGGCCGACCGGATCCGCCCGCCGCCCGTTGACCGGTGCCTCGAAGTCGAGGCCGTCCGCCGGAGACGGGGCGCGATCCGTCCCCGGCGGGCGGCGTCGAGTCGACGTTAACCCGAAAAAGCTTCAGACACAAGCGCTTGCTCGGTCTCCTTTCAGCGCTCGTGCTGGACGACCGCCCGCTCGGCGGCGACCGGCGCGATCAGATCGTCCGCGACCGTCCGGTGCGCCGGGTGGTCCCGGTAGACGCGGAAGGCGTCGCGGTCCGCGAAGTCCGCGACCACCACGAAGTCGTACGCGCCCGGCGACACCCCCGCGTCGGCGCCCATGACGTACTCCCGGATCTCCGGGATCAGACCGGGCAGCTCCCTGAGCCGCGCCGCGATCTCCTCCTGCTGGCCGGTCGTCGTTCCCTCGGCCCACTTGAACATCACCACATGCCGGAATCCGCTCATGTCGGCACGTTAGCGCCGCCGCGGACGCCCGCGCCCGGTCGTCCGGGCCCCGGCGCGTCGCGTCCGGCCCGCTCCCCCGGCCCGCTCCCCGGCGGGGTTCAGACGGTGCCGAGTTCGGCGGCGACCATCGCCCCGAGCTCCCAGCACTCCTCGGTCTCGGCGCGGCCGGGCTCGCCGGTGACGACGGCGGGCGGGCGGACCGCGCGCCACTTCAGGCCCGTGGTGATCGACTCCAGGGCGCGCAGCGCCCCCGTCGCGTCGCTGCCCGCGTGCAGGTACGCGCCGAAGGGACGGCGGACGGTCTCCTCCAGGCACGGGTAGTAGATCTGGTCGAAGAAGTGCTTGAGGGCGCCCGAGAGGTAGCCGAGGTTGACCGGGGAGCCCAGCAGGTAGCCGTCCGCCTCCAGGACGTCCACGGGCGACGCGGTCAGCGCGGGCCGGGACACGACCTCGACGCCCTCGATCTCGTCGGTGGACGCGCCGGCGCGCACGGCCTCGTACATCGCCTGGAGGTTCGGCGACGGCGTGTGATGGACGATCAGCAGCCTCTTCATCGTCTCCGACTCTAGATCGCCCGCGCCCCGACGGGCCGGACGGGCCCGCCCGGCCCGTCCGGCGCCATGATTCGATGAACTTCCCCTTGGAAAGGCAGGCCCCCCATGACCATGCCCCCTGACGTGCAGGGCCACTGCGACCCGGCGTTCGCCGGCGTGCGCGAGGTGTTCGAGCGGAACTTCGCCGAAGGACGCGAGCTGGGCGCCGCCGTCGCGGTGTACGCGGGCGACCGCAAGGTCGTGGACCTGTGGGGCGGCGTCGCCGACCGGCGCACCGGCCGCGAATGGCGCGCCGACACCCCCTGCTTCGGCTTCTCCTGCACCAAGGCGGTGACGGCCGCCGCCGCGCTGCTGCTCGCCGAGCGCGGCGCGTACGAGGTGGACGGCCCGGTCACGGACTGGTGGCCCGAGTTCGGCGCGGCGGGCAAGGACGGCGCGACGGCCGCGCACCTGCTGTCGCACCAGGCCGGGCTGCCCGCGTTCGCCCGGCGCGTGTCGGCGGACGAGGCGGCGGACGCGCGGCGCGGGCCGCCGAGCTGGCCGCGCAGGAGCCGGAGTGGACGCCCGGCGAGGCGCACGGCTACCACGCGCTGACCTACGGCTGGCTGGCCGGTGAGATCGTGCGGCGGCTGTCCGGACGGACGGTCGGCGCGTTCGTCGCGGACGGGTTCGCCCGCGACCTCGACCTGTGGATCGGCGCCCCGGACGAGGTGATCGAGCGGTCCGCGAAGATGTCGGCGGGCCGCCGGACGACGGGCGGCGGCGGGACGGACGCGCCGCGTCCCGCGGGCGACGCAGGGCTCCTCGACCGGCTCGCGGCCGCGTACACCGACCCGGGCAGCCGCATGAACCGGGCGCTGAACAACCCGCATCCGGGCAAGGGCGGCTACAACAACCCGGTGGTGCTGCGCGCGGGCTGGCCGGCGGCGGGGATGCTCGCGACGCGCCCGCGTTCGGGGCGTTCTACCGCGACCTCGTCGCGGGCCGGATCCTGCGCCCGGACACGCTCCGCGAGGCGCTGCGCCCCCGGGTGAGCGGCCCCGACCGGACGATGCTGATCGACAGCGCGTTCGGTCTCGGCTTCATGCGTCCGGCGCAGACGTTCTTCGTCCCGGCCGCCGGGCGCGACTCGGCGTTCGGGCACACGGGGGCGGGCGGCTCGATCGGGCTGGGCGACCCGGACGCCGGGCTCGCGGTCGCCTACCTGCCGAATCTCATGGGCGATCACCTGTCGGGCGACCTGCGCGCCTACCGGCTCGTCGAGGCCGCGTACGCGGCGCTCTCCTGAGATAACGTCCCGGTTCATGGAGGTACGCGATCTGCATCCGTGGCCGGACACGCGGGAGGAGGCGGAGGCGATCCAGGACCGGCTCCGGCCGCTGCTCGACCTGGACTCCCCCGGTCCGGTCCGGCCCCGCACGGTCGCCGGGCTGGACGTCTCGTACGCGGGCGACGGCGGCGGCACCGGGACGCGGCTGGCGGCGGCGGTCGTCGTCCTGGACGCCGCCACGCTGCGGGTCGTCGAGGAGTCGGTCGCCGTCGGGACGGCCGCGTTCCCGTACGTCCCGGGCCTGTTCGCGTTCCGGGAGCTGCCCACGCTGGTCGAGGCGCTCCGGAAGCTCGGCACGCCGCCCGACCTCCTCGTCTGCGACGGGTTCGGCGTCGCGCACCCGCGCCGGTTCGGCCTCGCCTGCCACGTCGGGGTGCTGACCGGGCTGCCCGCGATCGGGGTCGGCAAGACGGCGTTCGTCGGGGCGTACGCGGCGCCGGGCGGGCGGCGCGGCGACGCGAGCCCGCTGACGGCGGGCGGCGAGGTCGTCGGGCGGGTGCTGCGGACGCAGGACGGCGTCAAGCCGGTGTTCGTGTCCGCCGGGCACCGCACCGGCCTCGACGACGCGTGCCGGATCGTCCTGGAGCTGGCGCCCGACCACCGGCTGCCGGAGACGACGCGGCGCGCGGACCGCCTGTCCCGGGACGCGCTCCGGGGCTGACCCCCCTCTTGTTCGCCAACCAAGCGTTCGCTAGTTTGACGGGCGGTGCCGCAGGACGAAGGAGCGTTGATGGGACAGCTGGACGGCAAGGTCGCGCTGATCACCGGCGGGGCGCGCGGGATGGGCAAGGCGCACGTGCGCCGGTTCGTCGCCGAGGGCGCGAAGGTCGTGTTCGGCGACGTCCTCGAAGAGGAGGGCGCGAAGCTCGCGGCCGACATCGGGGACGACGTCCGGTTCGTCCGGATGGACGTGACGAACCCGGACGACTGGGAGAACGCCGTCCGCACCGCCGTCGACGCGTTCGGCGCCCTCAACGTCCTGGTGAACAACGCGGGCATCATGCGGCACAAGCGCATCGAGGACATGGCGGTCGAGGAGTTCAAGCAGGTCCTGGAGGTCAACCTCGTCGGGCAGTGGCTCGGCGTGAAGTCGGTGACCGCGGCCATGCGGGACGCGGGCGGCGGCTCGATCGTGAACGTGTCGTCGACCGAGGGCTTCATCGGCGCGTCCGGCCTCGCCGCCTACAGCGCCAGCAAGTTCGGGATCCGCGGGCTGACGAAGGCCGCCGCGCGCGAGCTCGGCGCGGACGACATCCGGGTGAACTCGATCCACCCCGGCGGCGTCCTGACCCAGCTCTCGCTGCAGGAGGACGTCGTCGCCGCCACCGCCGACAGCGCCGACGCCTTCATGAACGCGCTGCCGCTCAAGCGCATGGGCAAGACGAAGGAGGTCTCGGGCCTCGTCGTCTACCTGGCGTCGGACGACTCGTCCTACTGCAGCGGCAGCGAGGTCCTCGTGGACGGCGGAATGCTCACCGGCGCGGGGTACTGACCGCCGGTTCGGGCGCGCGCCGCTCCGTCCACCCCTCGACGGCTTCGAGCTGCGCCGCGAGGGAGATCAGCGTGGCCTCGTCCGAGTCGTGGCCGAGGAGCTGCGCGCCGATCGGCAGGCCGTCCCGGGTGAGCCCGGCGGGCACGTTCACGCCGGGCCACCCGAGGACGTTCCAGGTCCACGCGTACGGGCAGGCCGCCGCCACCCCCGACTGGGTCCTGCGGTACCCGGCCCCCTCGAAGGCCCCCACCCGCAACGGCGTCGACGCGGTGGTGGGGGTGAGCACCACGTCGGCGTACCGGAAGATGCGCCCGGCCCTGCGCCACAGGTACGGGTCCATCTTTCGCACCAGCGGCAGCAGCCGCCTGCCGACCACCCGCCCGATCCGGGCCTCGACCTCCGTGCGGGCCTCGGGCCGCGGGTCGACCATCGAATCGATCCAGTCGGCGACACCGGCCGTCCCGCGCGGGATCAGCCCGAGCCCCACCGGCCCGTAGTCGGGATCGGCGGGGAACACCTTGTGCCCCAGCTCGGTCAGCCGCCGCGCCAGCCGCTCGACGCCCGCGCGGATCTCCGGGTCGAGCCTGCCGCTCACGCCGAACGCCGTCCGGTACGACACCGCCACCCGCAGCCGTCCGGGTTCTCGCTTCGCCGCGTCGACGAACGGCCGGACCGGCGGGTCGAGCCGGTAGGCGTCCTCCGGACGGCTGCCGGTCAGCACGTCGAGCAGCAGCGCGGCGTCCTCGACGCTGCGCGCCAGCGGCCCCCACACCGTGATCCCGTTGAACGGGTCGGTGTGCGGGAACCCCGACACCCTGCCCCGCTGCGGCTTGATCCCGACCAGCCCGGTCCAGGCCGCGGGGATCCGGATCGACCCGGCCCCGTCGGAGCCCACCGCCGCCGCGACCATCCCCGCCGCGACGGCCGCCGCCGAACCGCCCGACGACCCGCCCGGCGTGTACGCGGGGTTCCACGGGTTCCGCGCGGTCCCGTACTCGGGCGACTCGCTGAACGGCCAGAGCCCGACCTCGCACGTCGTCGTCTTGCCCACCACGATCGCCCCGGCCGCCCGCAGCTTGCGCACCACCTCGGCGTCCTCACCGGCCACCGGATGCCGCCCCCCGACGGCGAACGGCGTCGTCTCCCCCGCCAGGTCCGTGTCGTCCTTGATCGCGACCGGGACGCCCAGCAGCGGGCGCCGCTCGCCGTCCCGGAGCCGCTCGTCGGCCGCCGCCGCCTCCCGCAGGGCCGCCTCCTCCCGCACGACCCGGAACGCGCCCAGATCGTCCCGCCGCCGGATCGTCTCCAGCGACGCCCGCACCAGCTCCGTGGACGAGACGTCGCCCTCCTCCAGCGCGTTCGCCTGCCCCGCGAGCCCGAGGTCCATCCGGCCACCGTCCTCTCGTTCGTTCGAACGAACGATACCGAGCGACCGCGTGATCGGGAAGACTGGACGGCGATGAGCGCCCGCGACCAGATCCTCAGCGCCACCCTCCGCCTGATCGGCGAGCAGGGCATCGGCGCCGTGACCAACCGTGCCGTCGCCAAGGCGGCCGGCGTCTCCCTCGGCTCCCTGACCTACCACTTCCCCAGCCAGGACGCCCTGCTGCGCGAGGCGCTCCAGAACTTCGTCGACGACGAGATCGCCCGCATCACCGCCCGCCTCGCCGAACTCGCCGACGCGGGCGTCGCGCCCGGCCAGGCCCCAGACCAGGTCGAGAAGGCCGTCCTCGACTTCGCGCACGGCCCCGAGGAGCTCGCCAACCTCGAACTGCACCTGCACGCCGCCCGCGACCCCGGCATCCGCGAGACGTCCGCCCGCTCGGTCGCGGCCTACGACCGCCTCGCCGCCGCCGTCCTCGCCGCCCTCGGCATCCCGGACGCCGAACGGCACGCCCCCGCCGTCGTCGCGCTGCTGTACGGCCTGGCGATCCGCCGCCACGCCACCGGCGACACCACCGCCGGAGGCACCGCCGACGCCTTCCGGCTGCTGCTCTTCGGTGCGCTGCCCCGGGAAAGCGGAACCGGCCCGCACGGTCCCAGAGCGGGGTAAACGGGACCGTACGGGCCGGATCCTGTCTCATCAGGAACCTCGGCCGGGGGCGGGCCCGGCCTCCGCTTCGCTTTCCGCCAGAGCACCTCCGCGGGTCTGCGATGTGACACCTAGAGGTAAGCACCCGCGCGCCCGCCCGTCCCGCCCCTTAAGCCTCCCTTAGGGATGCACTGAGCCGGACTTATGCGATCAAGCTCTGAGCACCGGGTTCGCGGGCGGGGGTCGGCGCGCGCGGGTCAGCGGGCGTGGCGGCGGCGGACGAGGCGGCGGGAGCGGCGGGGCGGCGGCAGGTACTTCGTGCGGAACCACATCTGGATCTGCGCGCCGCCCAGCACCGAGGTGTGGATGCGCAGGTGGCCGCCGGTGGACTCGGCGGCGCGGCGGGCGATGTCGAGGCCGAGGCCGGTGGAGCCGCCGCCGCTGCTGCCGCGGCGCAGCGCGGCGTCGGGGTCGGCGCCGCCGGGGCCGCCGTCGGCGACGAGGATGCCGGTCAGGCCCTTGCCGATGTGCAGGGTGACGGCGAAGCCGGTGCCCTCGGCGGTGTGCCGGAACACGTTGCCGAGCAGGGCGTCGACGGCGGCGGCGAGCTCGGTGCCCGGCAGCGGGAGCGGCGCCGCCTCCTGCGCGCCGATCAGCTCGCAGCCGCGGCCCTCGTCCTCGGCGAGCACGGACCAGAACCCGACGCGCTCCCGCAGGACCTTCGCGGCGTCGCAGCTGCCGCGTCCGGTGGGGCGGCGGACCGCGCGGATGATCCGGTCGACCTCGCGTTCGATGCGGTCGACGGCCTCGCGGGTCTCGTCGGCGACGGGACCGGGGGCGAGCGCCTCGACGTTGAGCCGGAGCGCGGCGAGCGGGGTGCGCAGCCGGTGCGACAGGTCGGCGGCCATCTCCCGCTCGGCGGACAGCAGCTGGACGACGTGGTCGGCCATCGCGTTGAAGGCGCGGCCGACCTCGATGAGCTCGGGCGGGCCGTCCGGTTCGACGCGGACGCTCAGCTCCCCGTCGCCGAACGCGGCGGCCGCCACGGCGAGCCGGCGGGTCGAGCGGATCATCCGGTTGCCGAGGCGGTCGGCGACGGCGACCGAACCGGCGACGAGGGCCGCGGCGACGGCCGTCATGACGAGCCACGCCTCCAGCACGCCGCGGGACATGTCCGCCGACGGGACGAACACCTCGATGACCGTGCTGCGCCCGGCGTCCAACGCGACCGGCTGCAGGAGCGCGTACCCGCCGGGCACGCGGACGGTGTAGGAGCGCCCGCGCCGCCCGGCCCGGTCCAGATGGCGGGGGTCGGCGCCGACGCCGCCGCCGCGGCGGGCACGGTCCCGCCGCCCGGCAGGTGCAGGGTCATGCGGCCCGCGGCGCCCGTGCGGGTGCTGGCGACGGCGCGTTCGAGGGCGGCCGGGTCCCGGGTGACGGCGAGCACGGGGCCGAGGGCGCTGGCCTGGCGTTCGGCGGCGGTGAGGGCGCGGTCCCGGGCGATCTCCCGGACGGTGAGGGCCAGCGGGATCAGGAACGCGAGCGCGACCATCGAGGTGACCGCGAGGGACACCAGGACGAGCGTGCGCCTCATGACCGTTCGGGCGGGGCGAGCCGGACGCGACGCCGCGGACCGTGTGCAGGTACCGGGGCGCGGCGGCGGTCTCGCCGAGCTTGCGGCGCAGCCACGACAGGTGCACGTCGATCGTCTGGTCGTCCCCGTACGCCTGCCGCCACACCTCGGCGAGCAGTTCGCGGCGGGCCACGACGCGGCCCGGGCGGGCGGCGAGGTAGGCGAGCAGGTCGAACTCGCGGCGGGTGAGTTCGAGCGCGGCGCCGTCCAGTCCCGCCTCGCGGCGGTCGAGGTCGATGTGCAGGCCGCCGACGTTCAGCTCGGCGGACGGGCCGGACCGCGCCGACCGGCGCAGCACGGCGGCGAGCCGGGCGTTGAGGACGTCGGCGGAGAACGGCTTGACGAGGTAGTCGTCGGCGCCCGCGTTCAGGATCCGGACGATCTCCGGTTCGTCGTCGCGGGCGGTCGCGACGACGACGGGCACGTCCGACACGCCGCGGAGCATCTTCAGCACCTCGGCGCCGTCGAGGTCGGGCAGCCCGAGGTCGAGGACGACCACGTCGGGCGGCTCCTGGGTGACCTCGCGGAGGGCGTCCATCGCCGTCCCGGCGCTGCGCACGGCGTGCGAGCGGGCGCCGAGCTCGCGGATCAGGGCGGCCCGCACGTCGGCGTCGTCCTCGACCACCAGAACACTTGCCATGGCGGAACCGTATGCCACCATGTGCCAATGCGTCGCGTGATGTCGTATGTCGCCCCGTGGGTCGGGGTGACCGCGCTCGCGGTGACGCTGTCGTGGCTCGGCGTCCGGGACGTCGTACGGGCCACGGTGTCGGAACGGGCCGCGCCGCCGCCGATCGCGGGACCGGTGATCCGCGCGAGCCCGTCCGACGGGCCGACGGCCGGCCCGACGGCCCGGCCGGACGAGCGCGCGTCCGCGCCGCGGGGGAACGTCCGCAGCTACGCGGTGCAGGGCGGGCAGGCCGCGATGTCGCTGGACGGCGGCGAGGTGCGGCTGGTGTCGGCGACGCCGAACCCCGGGTTCGACACGCGCGTGACGCAGTCCCGGGGACGGCTGCGCGTCGACTTCCGCGCCGACCGCCGCACGTCGTCGATCATCGCGTCCTGGCGCGGCCACGAACCGACGATCAAGGTGTACGAGTACTGACCCGCACGGTCGTGCCGAAGCGGTGGATCGTCCCGTCGCGGCCGTTCGGCGGGCGTCCGGGGTCGCCGGACCGAGCGAACGACAGCCAGGCCGCGCGCATCTCCGCCGCCAGGGACGCGGGCGGTTCCGCCGGGCCGAGCAGCCCCCGCGGCCCGACCAGCCCGGGGAGGTCGAGGCGGCCGAACACGAACGGGACCTCCACCGCGTGCGCCGCGCCGAGCAGGCCGTCCACGGCGGGCGACCGCCACGCGAACTCGTACACGTGCGCGGCGCCGTGCGCCTCGGCCAGCGCCCGGCTGCCCGCGCCGAACAGCGCGTCGCCCAGGATCGCCGACCGCAGCTCGCCGTGCCCCGCGTCCGGCCGCCGGGCGCGGTGCGCCGCGACGAGCGCGTCCGGGTCGGCGTGCACGGCGGCCGCCGTCTCGCGCACGTCCCGCGCGGTGGAGGACGCCAGGTTCCCCTGCGGCGCGAGGTACAGGTTGCCCTCCTCGGCGTTGGTGCCGACGAGGAGGTCGACGTCCGCCAGCCGGCTCCGGGCGGGCTGCCGGTCCAGGACGAGGCTGAACCGGCTGAGCCCGACGAGGGGGTCGAACAGGTCGTCCGTCCGCAGGTCCAGCCCGCCGAGTCCGGGCACGACCTCGACGAGCCGTTCGTCGGGGACGTCCGCGAATCCCGCCGCCGTCGGCGCGACGCCGAGCGCCGCCGCGGCCGCGCCCGTCACCCGGGCGGCCTGCTCGGGGGCGAACGCGCCGAGGCCGCTGCCGCTCTGCACGATCGCCCGCCGGACCAGCCCGTCCGCCGCGCGCGTCGCGAGGACCCCGGCGACGATCGTGGCGCCCGCCGACTGGCCGAACAGCGTCACGTTGCCCGGGTGTCGCCGCCGAACGCCCCGATGTTGCGCCGGAGCGCGAGCGCGGCGACGACGTCCAGCAGCCCCCGGTTGCGGGGCGCGCCCGGCAGGTCGAGGAAGCCCGCGACGCCGAGCCGGTAGCCGACCGTCACCAGGACGACGCCGTCGCGGGCGAACGCGGCGCCGTCGTACAGCGGGGCGTTCGGCAGACCGCGACGAACCCGCCGCCGTGCACGAACACCATCACCGGACGGCGTCCGGCGCCGGGGGCGCCCACACGTTCACCGTGAGGTGGTCGTCGCCGGGGATCCAGCCGGGCCCGAAGTACGGCGACATGTCGAGCGCGCCGAACGCGTCCCGGCGCGGTTGCGGCGCGGTCGGGCCGAAGGCGCGGGCGTCGCGCACGCCCGTCCACGGCTCGTGCGGACGGGGCGGCGCGAAGCGGCCCGCGCCCCGGGGCGGCGCGGCGTACGGGACGCCGAGGAAGCGCCGCACGTCGCCGCCGTCCCCGCGGACGTCGCCCGCTTCGGTGGTCACGATCGGATCGGACATCATGCTGCTCCTTCGATACGAGCGAACGGCCCCCACGACTTGATGGCGAACCCGTCGCCGTCCCGGGCGACCTCGGCGGCGCCGTGCCCGCCCAGATGCGCGGGCAGGACGAGCGCACCGGTCTCGTCGGCGCGGCCGAACAGCCGCCGCCGCGTGGCCCTGGCCTCGGCCGGGTCCTCGCAGAAGCAGCTGTTGACGTCGGTCTCCACGATCTGCAGCGGCGTGTGCAGCAGGTCGCCGACGAACAGCGCCCGGTCCGTCCCGGACTCCAGCGCGAGCACCGACGACCCGGGCGTATGGCCGGGCGCGAGTTCGAGCCGCAGGTTCCGGTCGATCACGTGCGAGCCGTCCCACAGCCGTACCTGCCCCGCCTCGTGCACCGGCGCCACGCTGTCCTCGAACACGTTCTGGTTGCCGCGCCCGAGCACCGACGTATTGCCGTTCTCGGGATTCCAGAAGTCGAAGTCGCGGCGCGGGATCAGGTAGGTGGCGTTGGGGAACGTCGGCACCCACGCGCGGTCGTCGAGCCGGGTGTTCCAGCCGACGTGGTCGACGTGCAGGTGGGTGTTCACCACCAGGTCGACGTCCTCCGGCCGGACGCCCGCCCTCTCCAGTTCGCCGAGGAAGTCGGTGTCCCGGCGGCTCCACACCGGCGCGTAAGGACGGTCCTTGTGGTTGCCGACGCCGGTGTCGACGAGGATCGTGCGGCCCTCGCTGCGCAGCACCCAGGTCTGGATCGCGGAGACGCACGTGTTCGACGCGGGGTCGACGAAGTCCGGCGCCAGCCAGGACCCGTGGTCCCGCCACGCCCGCTCCGGCGCCTCGGGGAAGAAGACGTCCGGAGACATCTCGACCGACCCGTAATACTCGACGACCCGCGTGACGGTCACGTCACCGAGCACGATGTCCTGCATGGAAGATCCCGTCCGTTCTCGTGGGGTTTCCACCAGCCTGACCCGCCGTCGGCGGCGGCCACCAGCCCGCGTCGTGGGTATGCACGGCAGAGGCAGGCTCGCTCCCGCGAATGCGGGCATACTCGACGTCATGGCGGTTTCGGCGCAGCTCAGCGAGTTCCTGCAAGCACGACGGGCGCTGCTGCGTCCCGAGGAAGCGGGCGTGGTGCCGTTCCCGGGACGCCGCCGTGTGGCGGGGCTGCGCCGCGAGGAACTCGCCCAGATCGCGGGCGTCAGCGTCTCGTACTACACGCGCCTCGAACAGGGCCAGTCGGTGAACGCGTCCGAAGGCGTCCTCGACGCTCTCGCCACCGCCCTGCGGCTCGACGAGCACGAACGCGCGCACCTGCACCGGCTCGCGTCCCGGCGCCCCCGCCCCCGCGCGGAGCCCCCGGCCGAGCACGTCGACCCCCTCACCCGCGACCTGATGCGCTCCTTCGGGGACGCACCGGCGCTCGTCGTCGGCCGCCGCACGGACGTCCTGACCTGGAACCCGCTCGCGCACGCCCTGCTCGCCGGGCACGTCGACCGCACCGCGCCCGATCGTCCCGCCGAACGGCCGAACCTCGCCCGCATGCTGTTCCTCGACCCGCACACCCGGGAGCTGTACGCAGACTGGGAACGCAAGGCCCGCGCCGTCGTCGGCAACCTGCGCCAGGTCGCGGGCCGCCACCCCGAGGACGCCCTCCTGGCCTCGCTGATCGGCGAACTGTCGATGAAGTCCGCCGAGTTCGCCGCGCTGTGGAGCGACCACCGGGTCAGGCCCTGCGAAGCCGATTCGTACCTGCTGCGGCACCCGCTCGTCGGCGAACTCACCGTGACCCAGCAGAACCTCGCCATCGCCCGCTCCCCCGGCCAGTCCCTCGCGGTGGTCACCACGGAGGAAGGCTCCGGCTCGGCCGACACGATCGAACTGCTCCGCACCTACACCGCCTGAAGGACCATGGGCAACCTCTTCACCGCGCTGGGGACCTCCGCCGAACCGGGCGAGCTCCCCCTCACCAACGGCGGCACCAACGTCTTCTTCGACGTGATCACCTTGGCCGGGTGCCCGCTCGCGGAGTCGTCCTGGGAACGCAACCTCGTGCTGCATTTCGCCGACGGGCACCGCATCGGCTACGGCTGGGCCGGCTTCGACCTGAGCGCACTGCCATGGACCGTGAACTGGCCAGCCGAGAAGGCGTTCCTCCTGCGCGTGCTAGACGTCGCGATGACCCGACACGGCTGGGAACGGCTCGCCTACGATCCTCCCTACACGATGAACTACCTCCGCCGGTACCACGCGATGGTGGACGGATGGCCCGCGCCCGTCGCCGTCCGGACACGGCGACGCGCGAGGACTGGCGCGTCCCGCCGCCTCCCGAACACCTCGACCCCTGCCCCGAACACGCCGTCTACCAGGGGACGCTCGGCTGCCGCCTCTGCGACCCGTGGATCCAGCCCATCCCGGACGCGTGACCCTCACCGACCGCGAATCCACGCGACGACGGCCCGCACGTCGACCGGCCGCGAGGTGTCGACGCGCAACGTCGGCCCCACTTCGAGCGGCCGAGCCGTGTGCCGTCGGCTCGCCCACTCGTCGTCCGTCAGCGGTTCGCCGTGGATCGGGTGGCGCGGATGCCGGGCCTCGAACCGCCGCCGCGCGGTCTCCAACGGGACGTCGCACCAGACCTCGACCGTCCCGGGGTCACCGGCCCGGCGCAACCCGCGCACGACGAGTTCGCGGACGTCCGTCGGCCAGCAGGATTCGAGGACCGCACCGGCGGGCGCGTCCGTCAGCAGCGCCCACATGGTCTCGCTCGCCGCGGCGCCGAGCGCCGAATTCCAGCGGCGCTGCGGAATCCCGGGCGGCCCGGCGCCCAGCACGTCGGCGTGGGTCTCCTTGATGACGTCCTTGCTGAGCAGCGGCAGCCCCAGCCCGCGTGCCAACTCCCGGGCGAGGGTCGTCTTCCCGGCCCCGGGCAACCCGTTGACCAGCACGGCGAGCGGCTCCGTCATGCACTCATACTGACTGGTCCACCAGGTGGGCGTCCCAGACCGCGGCCGCTTTCTCGTGGGAATCGACACCGGAGAAGAAGGCATCAGCCAGAGGGGCGAGGTCGGGGTCGTCGACGCCCGTGACCTCAAGGAACTTGGGCCGGTACACGGCGAACCCCTCGGGAGCCGCCTGCGGCCGGTAGGGGACGGCCATCTTCAGCGATCGCCGGGACGGCACGTACTCGACGGCCTCGACGATCAGCGCGTCGACGCGGGCCGTGTCGAGGTTGAGGTAGGCGTCGATCACGAGGACCGCGCGGACCCAGTCGTCCCGACCGGTGCGCAGCGCCTCCTGCCCGGCCGCCGCACCGTCCGCGACGTCGTCGTGCACCAGGCGGTCCATGCCCCGGTCGCCGTTCGGGTGCTCATAGGCGAGCATCGGGATCAGCATCTCGCCGTCCGAGACGCTCCAGACACCGTGGGCAGCGAAGAACCCAGCCATAACGGCCATCTCATGCATGGTCCGGGAGCGTATCGGCCCAGGACGACAGAACCGATCAGAGCAAACGAGTCCCGTCGTGGACGCGCACGAACGGCCCACCTCCCCGGAACGCGTCAAGGACGCGGATCGCACGGGCCTCCGGCATCCGGCGTCGGACCTCGTCGAGGCCCAGCCACGCGACCGCCGCCGCCTCCTCCGTCGCGTGCCCGACCCCTTCGATGACATGGCAGCGAAAGGCGAGCGTGACGACCCCCAGCCGCATGTTCTTGTAGACGCCGATGAGCGCTTCCGCCTTGACGGCGACACCGGTCTCCTCGAACACCTCGCGGACGACCCCGGCCTCGGGTGTCTCGTCGAGTTCGAGCACACCGCCCGGCGGCACCCACCGTCCGTCGTCCCGCCGCTCAATGGCCAGGACGCACCCGTCGTCGCGCACCACGATGCCGGTCAAACTGACCGAGTGCAGCGGCGACTCACCCGCCATCGCGGGCCGCGGACCGGACCGCCTCGCGGAGGGCGGCGCGAGTGAGCAGGAGGACCGGCCCTTCCGGGTCCTTGCTGTCACGAATTGCCACCGTGCCGGGGAGGCCCGCCATTTCGACGCAGTCACCGCCGTTCTCTCCGCTTCGGCTCGACTTGCGCCAGGTGGCGTCGCTCAGGTCCATTTCTCAAGCGCCTCTTTCATGACCTCGCGTGACATGTCCTCTGGGAGCGCCCTCGCTCGCAACTCTCGCAGCGCGGACGAGATGGGCGTCAGGTCGGCTGGGTTGTCGGTCGTGAGACCGCGAACGATCGTCTCCATGTACGCCACCTCGCTGCGGTCCTCCATGGTAGCCACCACGAAGGCGCCCCCGGTTCCGGTGGGGCGCCAATTGTTCCGCACCACCTGAATGATGATGTTGGGAAGTTCGCTCTGGGCAATCAGGTGCGCCACCTGCTCTTGCATCACCTCGGCTGAGCCGATGGCGTAGTGGAGCACCGCCTCGCTCAAGAGGGCCGTGAGCATGGTGGGAGGCGGGTCTTCTCTGGTCAGGATGCTCTGACGCGCGAGGCGAGCTTCTACAGCTTCGTCATTTCCGAGAAATGCGTGAGCGTAGTTCGAGGTCTGCAGGAGCCCGGGAACGATCGTGTGCTGCCATGTGATCAACTCGATGGCGTCGGCTTCGATCTGTGGCCAGTCGAACCAGATCGGGACCGATGGCCGTCCTTGTTCAGGTCCTCCCACAGGCTGACGAGCGCCCCACCCGCTTCGAGGTAGTCGTCCACCAGTTCCACGTAGGCTCGTGTGGCGCGCTTCTTACCGGCTTCGATCCTGCTCACTTGGGCGGGACTGACCTTCGTCAGGTGAGCGATCGTCTCCTGCTTGATGCCCTTGGCTTCCCGCAACCGCCGCATCTGGCGTCCGAGCGCGACGAGGGCGGGGGATTCCTGGGGACGCTGACGCCGTACCGCCATGATCGTTTACCTCTCTCGGTAACTTGCACCTACGGCGGGGGCCCTGCTCTTGGTCTCCACTTTGCAGCGGCATGCCAATCCTAGCTCCGGTAGTGGCTGAATGTGCGTCATCAACAACACACGGTGATGGGAGCTCGACATGACCGAGGCGACGCACGCGGAGATGGTGGTCAAGCGCCACCTCAGGTCGGTCGCGGAGGTGCGCGGGTTCGTGCGGCTGGTGCTCGGGGCGACGGACGCGGACGACTTCGTCCCCTGTCTGGTCGCGAGCGAGCTGGTGACGAACTCCATCCGGCACACGACCGGGACGGACGACGTCACGTTCCGGATCGGCCGCAACGAGGACGGCTCGCTGTGGATGGAGGTGCAGGACTCGCTGTGGGAGGAGCCGCGCGTGCAGCGGGCCGACCTCGACGCCGAGTCCGGGCGCGGGATGTTCGTCGTCGAGTCGTACACGCGGTACTGGGGCGTCCGGCCGTTGAGCGGCAACGTCGGGAAGGTCGTGTTCGCGGTTCTCGACCTTTGATCGGCGGGGCCGCTCCTCCTGCGGCCCCGCGGTCGGTCAGGCGAAGCGGTACGTGGTCGTCGAGCGGTACTCGTCGTCCGGGCGGAGGACGGTCGAGGGGAACGCCGGGTGGTTCGGGGAGTCGGGGAAGTGCTGGGTTTCGAGGCAGAAGCCGGCGCCGCGGTGGTAGGGGCGTCCGGACGTGCCGGTGGCGCGGCCGTCGAGCCGGTTGCCCGAGTAGAACTGGACGCCCGGTTCGGTCGTCGTCACCTCCATGCTCCGGCCGGACGCCGGGTCTTCGACACGCGCGGCCCAGTCGGGCGAGTCGAAAACGAAGTTGTGGTCGTAGCCGTTGCCCAGCTCGATCTGGGGGTGCGGGTCGGTGATGCGGGAGCCGATGGGGTGCGGGGCGGTGAAGTCGAAGGGGGTGCCCTCGACGGGCGCCAGTTCGCCCGTGGGGATGAGGCCCTCGCGGACGGGCGTGTAGCGGGACGCGTTCAGGTGCAGGACGTGGTCGTGGACGGTGCCTTCGCCCGCGAGGTTGAAGTACGTGTGGTTGGTCAGGTTGACGATCGTGGGGGCGTCGGTGGTGGCGCGGTAGCCGATGGTCAGGGCGTTGTCGTCGGTGAGGGTGTAGGTCACGGAGGTTTGGAGCGTTCCGGGGTAGCCCTCTTCGCCGGACGGGCTGGTGTATTCGAGGGTGATGGAGGCGGGTGTGAAGTCGGTGACCGTCCAGACGCGGCGGTCGAAGCCCCGGTGCCCGCCGTGCAGGCTGGCGTCGCCGTTGTTGCGCGGGAGTTCGTGCGTCCGGCCGTCGAGGGTGAACCGGCCGCCGGCTATGCGGTTGCCGTAGCGGCCGACGACGGCGCCGAAGTAGCGGCTTTTCGTGAGGTAGTCGTCGAGGGTGGCGCAGCCGAGGACGACGTTGGCCGGTGCGCCGTCGCGGGCGGGCACGTCGAGCGTCTGGACGACGCACCCGAGGGTCAGGACGCGGGCGGTCAGGCCGCCGCCGTTTTTCAGCGTGTAGCGGGCGACGGGTTCGCCGTGCGGGGTGGTGCCGAAGTCCTCGATCATCGGGTCCCTTTCGTGGAAGGAGGGCCGCGCGCGCCCCCACGCGCGCGCGGCCCTCCGGGTTCAGTGCAGTCTTCCCGCTCCGGCGAGCACCGGCACGAGGTACCGGACGGCCCACGCCGGGTGCACGGTGCGGCGGAGCGTCGGGGTCCAGCCGACGTCCGGGCCCAGGTCGGGTTCGTGGGCCGCGTTGTGCGCGGCGAGGAGGTCGACCGGACGGTGGTCGACGAGGTTGCCGGACGTCCGGATGTCGGTCCCCCGCCAGTTCGCGATGATCGAGGACGCCGGGACGTCCTCCGGCAGGGACATCGAGTTGTGTTCGGCCACGATCGCCGACTCCTTGCCGACGCCGAGCGAGTACTCGTAGCCCTCGGACGGGACGGTGTAGTGGTTGTTGTAGACGTCGACCCGACCGAACCGGACGCGGGGCGCCCGCTGGATCACGCCGTCGAACCAGTTGTGGTGCAGGGTGACGCGCAGTTTCCCTGCGTCGGTTTCGGCGGCGTTGTCGCTGTTGCCGATCAGCAGTGTCTTGTCGTGGTTCGTGAACACGTTCCAGGACGCGGTGACGAGGTCGGCGCCCCGGACGACGTCGAGCTGGCCGTCGTGCACCTGGTACAGGGCGCCGAAGTAGGTCGGGAGGCCGCTGTCGGGGTTGTCGCCGTCGGTGAACGTGTTGTGGTCGACCCACACGCGCGTGGATCCGGACAGTACGAGGTTGTCGTATTCGGAGTTCCACGCGCCGGTGTCGCCGTCGGTCGGGTCCCAGGCGGGGAAGCAGTCGGCCGCGTCCTCGAAGGTCAGGTCGCGGACGATCACGTTGTCGGCGTTCTCGACCTGCAGGCTCACGCCGTCGAGGCGGGCGTGCCGGCCGACGCCCACGATGGTGGTGTTGGACGGGACGGAGATCTCCACCCGTTCGGCCTGCTTCTGCTGGGAGGCGCGGCGGGCCTCTTCCAGCGGGCCGGACGGTTCGTTCTCCCAGCCCCACGTGTCCGGGTCGTACGCCTCCAGGTACGCCGGGAGGCCGTACCCGCCGGTCGCGTAGTCGTCGCAGGTGAGGGGGACGTTGCGGTCGTCGACGTTGCCGTGGATCGTCCCCTTGACGTAGATGATCTTCGGGTCGGAGCCGGTGGCGAGCGCGGCCACCAGTTGCGCCCGGTCGCGCACGGTGAACACCCGGTCGGGGCGCGCGGCGGCGCCTCCGGTGGTGCCCGCTCCCCAGCCGTCCCCGGCGGGGAGCGTCGCGCGTCCCGGGCCGTGGGCCTCGGCGGCGGGGGCGAGCAGCGCGATCCCGCAGGCGGCCGCGACGGCGACGGGCAGGCTTCTCGTTCTCCGCACGGTTCAGTCCCCCTGCCGCTCTTCGAACCCGGCCTGCGCCTCGTTGAACATGCCGGCCATCTCGTCCAGGAACGCCTTCGGCGTCATGTCGCCGAGCAGGACCTTCTGGAACAGCGGCTCGGTGTCGGTCTTGCTGATCGCCGCGAACTCCGGCAGGTAGTACGGCAGCTGGACGATCTTCGTGGCGGGGTCGGCCATCGTCTCGGTCGCGTTCGCGAGCGTCGGGTTCTCCTCGACCCACGGCTCGGCCGCGGAGTCGGTGTTGACGGGGATCTGGCCGACGTTCTCGTTCCAGTGCGAGCAGCTCTCCTTGGACGCCACGAACTCGGCGAACTTCCACGCCGCGTCCTTGTGCTCGGACGAGCGGAACACCACCATCCCGGTGACCGGGTTGGACACGATCACCCGGGTGCCGCTCGGCGACGCGGGGACGGTCGTGCCGACGACCTTGTCGGGGCCGCCGAGCGCCTCGGTGTGGTCCCCGTAGCTGCCGAGGTTGTGCTGCATCATGCCGATGGTGCCGCCGTCGAACTGGGCGACCATCTTGGCGTAGTCGTTGCTGACGTCGGCCTTCGGCGTGTACTTGCCGAACAGCCCGACCAGACGGGTGAGCGCCGCGACGTTGCGCGGGTCGTTGACGGTCGTGCGGCCGTCGGGCGTCCAGAACTCGGTCACGCCCGACTGCCCGTAGACCATTTCGAGGGCCTGCGCGATCGAGCCCGCGCCGCCCCGGATGGTGAAGCCGAAGCGGTCCTTGCCGGGGTCGGTCAGCCGTTCGGCGGCGGTGTAGAAGTCGTCCCAGGTTTCGAGCTTGAGGTCGGCTTCCTTGAACCAGTCGGTCCGGTACCAGACGACGCCGACGTTGCCGCTGTAGGGCAGCGAGTAGAGCTTGCCGTCGGCGGTGGCCCCCTTGACGAGGGTCAGGAAGTTCGGGGCGAGCTTGCCGTTGAGCGGGCTGCCGGAGAGGCGGTCGTCCAGCGGTTCGAGGGCCTTCTGCCCGGCGGTGCTCGCCACGAGGGACGTGTTGAGCTGGGCGACGTCCGGGGTCGCGTCCGAGGCGATCGCGGTGTCGATCTTCTGCTGGACCTGGGCGTGCGGGATGTCGGTGATCTCGATGTCGATGTTCGGGTTGTCCTTCTCGAACTCCGCGATGATGTGCTGCCACAGCGGCGTGAAGGACGGGCCGGCGTTGGTGTTCCAGAAGGTGACGGTCGTCTTGCCGGAGTCGGAGCCGGAGCCGCCGCAGGCGCCGAGGGCCAGGGCCGCGCCGACGGCGAGGGCCGAGACCCGCAGGACGGTCCTGCGTCCGGGGCGTCCGAGCTGGAGGTCGCGTCGGAACATGGATGATCTACCTTCCTGTGGTGACACGGTCGGTTCCCGTGTCCATCTCTGCGGGAGCCCGCGTCCGGACGGCGAACGCGCGGGCGTCGGCGGCGGTGAGGCGCCCGTCGGCGACGAGGGTGACGACCCGGCGGGTGAGCCGGGATCCGGGTGGGAGGAGGACGGGGTCCGCCCAGGCCAGGGCCTGGCCGACGCCCGGGTATTCGGCGGCCCGCACGAACCAGGGGTCGCCGTCGGCGGAGCGGAACACCAGGGTCCAGTCGCGGCCGTCCGGGGCGGTCCCGGCGAGCGCGACCCAGGGGGCGCGGGATCCGTGGACGGCGCTCTCGCCGGACGCGTCGGCGGTGAACGCCGCGAGTCCGGTGCAGGCGGCGGGGGCGCGCCAGAAGAACCCGCCGTAGCCCGCGCCGGCCCGGCCGTTGGTGGCCGAACTGCCCAGCGTGACGTCGGCGTCCGTGACGTTCGTGAGCACGGACGTCAGGTCGAGGGCCCAGTGCCCGTTCCAGGGGACGGCCCGGACGGTGCGTTCCTCGTGCAGCGGTTCGGTGCCGTCGGAGCCGATCCACGCGAGCCGGTGGCCGAGTTCGCCGGGGCGGCGGCCGATCCAGCCGAGGTGCCGCTGGTGTCCGTGGTTGTCGAGCATCCGGGGCCCGGCGTCGCGGACGTAGGTGCTGCCGCCCCAGAAGTTGTGCTTGCGGCCGGGCGTGGCGACGTGGGCGATGGCGACGGAGACGCCGAGGTGGTGCACGTGGTCGGCGGGCTGCACTTCGGTGACCGGGGTGCCGCCGAGGGTGCGCACCGGGTGCAGGTAGGGGCGGGGCGCGCGGTCGCGGGCGAGGTCGGGGTCGATGGTGTACCGGGCGACGTCCCGTCCGGCGCAGCGCAGCGTCTCGGTCATGCGGCACCCGCCCAGTCCGCGCCCAGTTCGGAGAACAGGGCGAGTTCGCGGGCGCTGCGCGCGACGAGGTCCTCGACGCCCGGCAGGGTGCGGCCGTCCGGGACGGCCCGGACGAACCGGCGCGGGATCGGGCGCGGGTCGGGGGCCGTCCGCACCGCTTCGAGGACCCGCATGAACCCGCCCGTCCGGGCGACCGGGACGAGCAGGCCGGCGCGTCCCCGCACGTGATCGGCGAGGTTCGTCAGCAGGTCCGTCCGGCGGTGGACGGTCGTGGCGTCGCCGCCGGGCCGGTGCAGGGTGACCTCGTCGCGGGTGTAGGCGAGGACGATCCGGCCCGTCTCCCCGTGGACGACCAGGTACGGCGGGGTGCTGCGGCGGGCGCACAGCGTCACCGCGACGGTGACGACGGTGCCGTTCGCGGTGCGCAGCCGCAGCGCGGAGGTGTCGTCGCTCTCGATCGGGTTGGCGTGGAACAGTTCGAGTTCGATATCGCGGACGTCGCCGGGGTCCTCGCTGCCGTCGACGGCGAGCGCGGTGGCGACGGCGTGCGCGAACGGGTTGGTGAGCGCGCCGTCCACGACGTCCGCGCCGTCCAGGCGGCGGCGTCCCGACCAGCGCGCGCGGGTGAAGTAGGCGGACGGGCGGTGCCACGAGCCCGCGACGCCGATGCCCCGGACGGCGCCGACCGCTCCCCCGGCGACGAGGTCGCGGACCGCGCCGACCGCCGCCGACCCGAGGCTCTGGAAGCCGACCTGGCAGGCCGCCGGGGACGCGGCGACGTCGGCGGCGAGCCGGGCGAAGTCGGCGAACGTCGCGGTGGTGGGTTTCTCCAGCAGCACGTGGGCCCCGGCCGCCATCGCGGCGCGCGTCAGGTCGGCGTGCGTGTGGATCGGGGTGGCGACGATCGCGATGTCGGCGCCGGTCCGCTCGATGAGGGCGGGCAGGTCGGGGCCCTGCGGGACGTCCGCGCCCGCGACGGGGACGAGGTCGCAGATCCCGGCGAGGCGCACCGGCCCGTCGAGCCGCCGCAGGTTCTCCAGGTGCCACCGGCCGTGGCCGTGCGCACCAGCCAGCACCGCCTTCACGCGATCCTCGTCTCTTCGAGCCGGGCGGCGTCGAACCGCAGGCCGTGCCCGGTGTGGTCGCCGGGGACGAGCTCGCCGCCCGCGATCCGCACCGGATGCGGCTCGGCGAGGAGGCCGAGCGCGGCGAACGAGGCGTCCTCGACGTCCTCGGCCATGGCGGGCAGGGGCAGCGCGCAGGCGAGCTGGCCGGAGACGTCCGGCAGCAGGTGCGGCATGACCGGCACGCCGAACGTCCGGGCCAGCTCGGCGATCCGCAGGAACGGGGTGACGCCGCCGACGCGGACGACGTTGGGCTGGACGACGTCGCACGCCCCCGCGACCAGGAAGTCGCGGAACGCGTGGATCGTCCGCAGGTTCTCGCCGAGCGCGACGGGCACGGGGACGCTCTCCCGCAGGCGCGCGTGGCCGTGCGCGTCGTCGGCCGGGAGCGGCTCCTCGATCCAGTACGGGTCGAAGGGGACGAGCGCGGCGATCGCGCGGCGCGCGGCGGGGAGGTCCCAGCGCTGGTTCGCGTCGAGCATCAGCGGCAGGTCCGGGCCGACGACCTCGCGGACGGCCGCGACGCGCGCGACGTCCTCGGCCGGGTCGGGCCGCCCCACCTTGATCTTGACGGCCGCGACCCCGGCCGCCGCCCAGCGGCGGGCCTGCACGACCAGGTCGTCCAGGGGGTAGTGCAGGTTGACGCCGCTGCCGTAGACGGGGACCCGGTCGCGGCGGCGGCCGAGGGCGTCGACCAGCCCGGTCCCGGCGGCGGTGGCGCGCAGGTCCCACAGCGCGAGGTCGACGGCCGCCATCGCCATGGTCGCGACGCCGCCGCCCGCCTCGTGCAGGTGCCGCCACAGCAGGTCCCAGACGGCCTCGGGGTGCGCGGGCAGCCCGCGGACCGCGGCGCGGACGTCGTGTTCCAGCATGGCGTGGACGGCGTGCGCGCCGATCGCGGGCGTCCACGCGAAGCCGGTGCCGCGGCGGCCGTCGGTGAGCGTCAGCTCGCCGACGACCAGGTGGTTCGCGGGCACGCTCGGGCCCCAGGGCCGCGGCAGCGGCACCCGGTGCAGCGTGCTGCGCAGGTCCGCGATCACGTGTCGGCGTCCACGATCGCGAGGCCGGTCTTGATCAGCCGGCCGAGTTCGGCGAGGTGCTCGGCGGACGGCTCGACGAGCGGGGGCCGCACCGTCCCGGCGTCGAGGCCGCGCAGCCGGACGCCCGCCTTGACCAGCGACACCGCGTAGCCGGGGACGCGGCAGCGCAGTTCGACGAGCGGCGCGTAGAACTCGTCGAGCAGGACGCGGACGAGCTCGCCGTCCCCGTCTCCGTCCTCGTCGTCCAGCGCCCGGCGGAACGCGGTGGCGACCTCCGGGACGAAGCAGAACGCGGCCGACGAGTACAGGCCGACGCCGAGGGCCCGGTAGGCGGGCTGGGTCAGCTCGGCGGTCGGCAGTCCGTTGAAGAACGTGAAGTCGGGGCCGATGTCCCGCCGGACGGCGCGGACGATCCGGGCCATCCGGTCGATGTCGCCCGTCCCGTCCTTGATCCCGACGACGCCGGGGACGCGGGCCAGCGCGGTCGCGGCGTCCGGATCGAGGACGATCGCGCCCCGCTGGTAGGCGATGGCGGGCAGGCCGGACGACTCCTTGCACCGTCTTGCCCTTGCCCCGCCCGTTGCGCGAGTTGCCCGAGTTGTTCCCCGCCGGGTTGTGCTTGTCATAGCC
>NZ_MKJY01000013.1 GCF_001942465.1 Actinomadura sp. CNU-125 | reverse complement strand
CTCGTCGGCCGCCAGCGCCAGCCGCGTCATGTCGACGAGCGCGCCCTGCATCTCCGCGCCGTTCGACACATCGCCGACGTCGACGGTCGCGGCGGCGTCGGCCTGCCGCCTGCGCTCCTCGGTCACCTCCCGCAGGACGGGAAGGTCGGACGCCACGGTCGAGCAGTCCCCCAGAGTGTCCGGCAGTTTCGTCCGCGTGTTCTGGATGTCGTCGAGGAGGGCGGTCAGCGTCACGTCCGGTGTCGGCCCGGCGGAAGGCGCGCCGCGCACCTCGCCGGGCTCCGCCGTCACGGCGCCCGCGGCCGACGGCGGCACGTACCGCAGTACGTACTGCTCCGGCCAGTGGGAGACCGTGAACCGCCCGCCGGTGACGAGCGCGGCGAACATGACGAGAGCCACCCCCACGCTCTTCCACGATTCGACGACGGCCGAGGGCTCGCGCACCTCCGGCGGGCTCTCCCGCGCCGGGACGGCCATCGGCTGCGGCATCGCCTCACCGCAGTGCGTGCACCTCTCGGGGGCCACGATGTTGTCGTTGCTGCACCACCGGCATCTCACGACGGACCTCCCCCGGGCGGCCGCGGGTCGGCGCGCCGGGCAGGTCGCGCAGCCGCCGCCTCTGCCGGCTCCTGGCCTGGGCGATCCACTCCCGCCCGTCGGCCGCCACCGCCTCCAGCAGGCGCAGCGCACCGTCGAGATCGTCCCCGCCGGGCGGTGGCGTGCCACCGGCGGCGTTCGCGTCGCCGGAGGCGCCACGGGCGGGCAACGCGTCCAGGTTCTCCACCATGACGGTGATCTCGTTCCCGCCGACGAGAGTGAGCCGGAATTCCTGGCTGAGGATCAGCGCCGAGGAGCCCGAGTCGTCGTCGCGCTGGCCGCGCCAGGGAAGAACGGGCTTGCGGCGCCCGTCGTCGAAGCGCAGGCCGACCTCTCTGATCTCCACCGCCTCGAACGCGTCGTAGCGGTACGCGAGACGGTCCTGGTCCTTGACGATGCCCGTGGGGAAGTCGAGATGGACGGCCAACTGACGTACCCCGGTCGCGGTGAGCAGGAACACCCACACGATGTAGGCCGAGAAGCGCTGCGGACCGCCGCGGACGCGTGCGCGGCGGGCATCGGGCGCGGCCTCGGTGAGGATCGCGTGGGCGAGCACGTCCCGGTTTCCGAGGTCGTACTCGTTCATCGCCAGCGATCTGAGGTAGATCTTGTCGTAGTGAAGCCAACCGGCCATGTCGGTGTCTTCGGGACGTCCCTCGAGATCTCTGCAGCGGCTGTCGTACGCCCGGTATTCCTCGGCGAACCGCTTCGGGACGGTCTCCTCGGCGCGGCGGCCGTGCAGCATGTGCACGTAGCGGACGTCCGCCCGTCCGGCGACGACGAGCAGCACACCGCCGCCGATCCAGCCCAGCATGACGAGTGCGGCCCGCGGCTCGAAGGCGAGCATCTCGAGCAGCATGATCCATCCCGCGATGGCGACCGCGCCGCACTCGGCGATGAGCGGCGCCCACGCGGGGAGGCGCAGCCGGGTGCCGGGACGCTCCCACCATTCACGCGCGGCGGTGTCGGCGTGCCAGGCGATCAGCCAGTCGATCGCCCCGGGCTCCACCGCCGGATCGGTGTACAGGTTGCCGATCTCATTGGTGAGCGTCACCCGCCGCTGCCGTGTCGCGAGCTTCCACCATCCGAAAACCCCGCCGGGGGCGCGCTTGTTGAACTCGACCTCGACGCGCCAGGCGACGTAACGGCCGAACCCCGTGCGTCGATCGACCGGCGTCCGCGCCGGGAACGGCGAGTAGCGGCCCGGAAACTGTGCGGGGGCGAAGCGGCAGCCGAGCCCCACCGCGAAGGTCAGCAGTACCCCCACGGCCAACACCGACCAGGCGTGCTGGAGCGTCACCATCGCGAGCGCCACCGCCAGCCCGGCTTCCACGAGGATCGTTCCGCAAACCGTCATCACCAGCGGAAACAGCTTCGTTTCGGTGGAGCGGACCGTCAGCGGCCGCGGCTCCGCGGGGACCGGCTCGAAGAACTTCCACACGTTCTGCTCCCGGCCGCCGACGTGGCGTTTGGCGCGCATCTTGTCGACGGATCGGGCCTCCGTACGGTCATCCGCGACGACGCTCAGCACCTGGTCCAAGTGGCGCTCGATCTCCGTCCGGCGCGGATCCGGCAGCCCGTCGAAGTCGACGAAGACGGCTTCGAGCGCACTCTTGTCATGACCGCCCGATCGTGCCTGTTCCAGCAGCCAATCGACGAGCCGGACGGCGACGTCGAGGCCTCGGTGCCACTCGTCCATCGGTCCGCCGCGGGCGAGCGCGCTGGCGGCGGCGAGGTCTTGTACGCACGCGTCGTCCAGCAACTCGAACGGACGGTCGCTCAGCACCGCCAAGGCCCAGTAGTAGGCGGTCTCGCCGGTGAGGTGGCACCATTCCCGCTTGGCCAGGTTCCCCGACTCGGCCAGCCCCTTCAGCAGTTCCGCGGCCCGGCGCGACATTTGCCCCGCGAGGCAGTTACGAGCGACCTCGAGCGTGCGCTCGGGATCGTCGGCCTTCGGGGGCTCGTAGATGTTGCGTCGCCGTGGACGACGCCCATGACCCCGACCCGCGCTCTGCCGCGAGCCTGGTTGTTCACCTGTCCGGCGCCTCCCGACGTCCGGCGCGGCCGGGGGCGCCGCGCGTCGGGGCTCAATGCTCGCGCCCCTCGCCGGACCGGTCGTCCGGGTCGAGGAAGGAGCCGAAGTCGACGTTGCCGTTCACCTGCCCCACCACTCCGGCGCGTGCGTTGTCGTTGACGATGTTGGTGATCCCGGGCCCGGGCTTCACCGGGTCCGGTTCCGGCTCCTCCAGCCCCGGGACGAGCCGGACGAGCTCCCGCACGAGACGCGCGATGTCGGCGTCCAGATTCCGGGGGTCGAGGCGCGTGTGCTGGCAGACGGACAACGCCTCCAGCTCAGGGGGCAGCCGGTCGCCCATCGGCAGGTGCGCGGATCCCAGCAGAACGGGGATCACCCGCACTCCGCTGTCGAACGCCTCGATGATCTCCTTGCGCACCCAGTCGTCCGGCAGGTCCAGCTTCCGGCGGCCGTTCGCGCGGGCCTCCAGCCAGTGGACGCCGATCAGCACGAGCAGCACGTCGCTGCGCCGGACGCCGGCCAGCAGCTCGTCCCGGTAGTCGCGGCCGAGCGGGATCGACTTGCTCGCCCGGAAGATCGTCTTCCAGCCGAACCGGGCGGACAGTTCCCGGTCGAGCCAGGCGGCGACGCTCTCCCCGTCGCCGGTCCGGTAGTTGATGAAGATTTCAGGCATGACGTCTCCGATCCGTGGCTCGTCCACGTGATCAAGTAGGGGCGCGGGGTGCGGGTTCCGGGGCTCAGATTTCGGCCGGGCGCAGGGACGCGGTGAGCGCCGGAAGCAGCTCGCGCACCGGCGGGTGGTCGTGGCGGCGGGCTAGTACGCGGGCCAGCCGCCGCAGGTCGGTCGTGATCGTCGCCGAACCGACCACGTCGGTGAACGGCAGGAGCCGTCCCGTCAGCTCGCAGGCGTGGTCGATCTCGCCCGCCGCCGCGTGCGCCAGCGCCTGCCGGACCCCGTACCGGGCGCGGGACCGCAGGGCCTCCGGCCGGATGCGCGCGACCTCCGCGTCCAGGACCTCGGCGGCGTCGCGCGCCCGGCCCAGCTCGAAGAGGCACCAGCCGGTGACCGTGGAGACCGGGTCGGGCAGGTTGACGGACCCGAGACCGGACGCCGTCCCGCCGGAATCGGCGGCGAGGAGGCGGCGCGCGCGGTCGAGGGCGCGCATGCAGGCGTCCCCGTCACCGGCCAGCGCGTGGCCCTGGGCCTCGCGCTGCGCGGCGAGCCCGCGGATGCGCGGCGGCACGTCCCGTTCGGACCAGGCGCGGTGCGCCAGGTCGACGGTCTGCGCGGCGTCGTCCCGATAGAGGGTCACCAGCGCGCGCCGCACCAGGGCGTAGACGGCGAGGTCGTGGTCGCCGCCCGCCGCCGCCATCTCGGCCGCCTTCGCCGTCCACCACAGGGCCGCCCGGTCGTCGCCGGACTCCTGCGCCATCCAGCCCGCGTACTCGGCGAAGCGCGCGCCCAACACCAGCAGGTCGTCCCGGGTCCGGACGGCGGCGCGCGCGCGCGAGCGCGCAGGACGTGCGTCTGCGTGACGACCAGCGGCAGGACCGCGCCAGGGCTCGCGGTCTGGCCGAGGTCGCGGAGCCGGGCGAACAGCGTCCGGAACGCGGCCAGCGCGGTCGGCTCCCCGGCGGTCTCCGTCATGCCCCGGGCGCCGAGCCCGAAGCCCAGCACCGATGTCGACGTCACCGCGAGGGCCTCACGCCGGTTCATCGGATGGAACCGGCTCTGCCCGTTCAGCGAAAGGTTCATCAGCCACACCTCGTCGTCCGGCGCCTGCTCGTCGAGCCGGACGTCCCGCGGACGCGAGGCCAGTGCGATGAGCGTTCCGCCCGCGTCGAGCACGGCGTCGCTCATGCGCGCCAGCTCGGGCGAGGGCGACTTGCGCCCATGCTCGATCTTGCTCAGGTGTCCCTTGCTGTAGTGCAGCAAGGCGCCCAGTCGCGCCAGGGACAGACCGGCCTCCAGCCGCTTCCGCCGCAGCTCTGCACCGAATGCTGGCATCGACTCCGGCATTTCGGCCTCCGTTTCCCGTTGTCGACTTGAAGAGGCGGGTGAAACGCCTGGTCAGGCTCGCGGGCTTACTACTGGCTTGAGATCGGACAGCAGGGAGCACGTCAAACACAACGGAACTATTCGACGAAACCAGGGAACGCAATGCTCACGGGGCGCAGACGGGCGGCGGCCGGTTCCACCGGTGCATCGTGCGGCATCCTCGACGAGGGCGGCCGGCAATGCTTGATCAAGTCCCGTGCGGTGATCATGAAGCTGCTGGGAATGTGACATGAACCCCGGACACCTCCGTGCGAGCGCCACAGTACCAAGATTCGGTAAAGACTTGCGGATGGTTTCCCGCGCTACGGACGGAAACACGGGTTTCCCGTTTCCCGTTTCACGACAAACCACGCCAAATCCATTGATCGATCATGAAATCGGATCCGTGGACATCCGCCGGACGCGGACGCGCGGGGGCGTCGTCACCGCCCTCGCCCCCTCTTCGCCACCCCGAGTACCGCCGGGAATCTGGTCGGATGTAGGTTAGTGCGCTCGGCGCGACATTTACGGAGAGTGAGCCCCGGATCCGGTTCGCAGTGTGATCTCCGTCAACTCCCGGCCCGGGCCGACAGTCACGGGTTCCACGTTTCTCCTGGTCACGCGACTTTAATGGGCAACTGACAGGTTTTCCTTATCGTCGCGGCGCGATAGATCAGTTCCTCTTGTCGATCGCCGTACGGCACGCTGAGTGACATCAGCCGCCGAGGAACATCTACCGGCGGCCCTCCAACGCCTCGCCGGAGGCGTTTCCTGTGGCGAAGAGGAACCTGCGCACTTACCGTCGGTGACCAGCTCCCCAAGTACGGCTGACCGCCGGTGCCTCGCTGGACGCGGACAACGCCTTCGAGACGATCAACCACAAGTCGCACGAGGATAAGTGGCGCGTCGTATTCTTCTTAACGGAAGACCACCAGATGACCCTTTACCTGGGTATCATGGGTCGGCGTGACCCTCCAGGACGCGTTGACCAGCGCGGACGAGCTAATCCCTGTTGGTGCGTACCTCCGTGTTTCGGAGGACAAGAGCCAAAAGTCCGGTGCCGCCGACTGGCGAGAGGCCGGCGAAGAGGTCCACTCGCAACTCGAAGAGATTCACGAGCTGGCGGCCGACCACGGCTGCAAGGTCGTCGCGGTCTACAACGACAACAATGCGCCAGCTACAGACCCGTTCATCGTCCGCAAGGACTTCGAGCGGCTGCTTCCGGACCTGGAGTCGGCCACCGTCATCCAGGGCCTGTTCTTCTACCACTCAGACCGCCTAGCGCGTCTTGAGTACGACGCGGCCCGCATCAACCGCATCTACCAGATGAACCCCGACCTCATCGGGCTGTCCACCTCCGGTGGAGTGGACCTCTCCACGCAAGAGGGCCGGACGATGTTCATGATGCAGGCCACCGTGGGCGGCATGGAGGTCTACAACACCAAGCGCCGTGTCGTCCGCAAGCGCAAGAAGCTTGCGGTCAGGGGCGTCATGATGGGGGCTCCCCGACCGTTCGGCTGGAGTGAAGACCGGCTCAGCCTTCACCCTGTCGAGTCCGAAGACCTCGCGAACGCGATCAAAGCCATCCCTGGGGGCAAGAAGATCGGAACCATTCGAAAAGAATGGTTCGCCAAGGGGTACATGAAGAAGCAGACCAAAAAGGGTCTGGAGAAGCATGGCAAGCGCGACATGCCAATGGACCACTCTGCAGTGGAGGGCATCCTTACGAATCCCCGCAACTGTGGCTACATGATTCACCTTCCCCAGTCCGAGCGCCGCGGCAACAATCGACCATGGCTGCCGGATCACGTTGTCTACAAAGACGGCAAACCCGTGATGGGCCCTTGGAAGCCGGTCGTAACCCCAGAGGAGTGGGCGGCCTGCGTCGAGGCTATCAAGGAACGCAAAGAGAAGCGCAGCAAGGGTCTGGACAAGCCGCACGAGACTTCGGACAAGTACCTGCTATCCGGAATCGCCCGATGCGGAAAGTGTCTGTTCCCGCTGACTGCTAACTGGTACAGCAAGCAGTCTTCCTCATATGAACGGTACGGCTACCGTTACGCCTGCCTGAGCAATCTCGGGGGATGTGGTGGCGTGACTCGCGTCGGGCCACCCATCGAAGACCTTGTGGAAGCCGTCTTCCTGGAGGAGGTCCGCCGCTCCCTCGGAGCCGTCGTCAAAGAAGAAGATGTCGACGAGACGGTTCACGACGAACGGCTCGCCGAGATCGACGAAGAGATCGAGGAAGTCAACCGGCGTCGCAAGGAAAAGCGCATCACCATGACCAAGGCACTCGACCTCATCGAAGAACTCGAGGGCGAGCAGGTTGACCTCAAGGAGAAGCGCCGGAAGCTCACCGCTTCCAAGGTTCAGCGGAAGACTGAATACCCGACTCTCCTGAAGGAGTGGGAGGGGTACACCATCTCGGAGAAGAAGCACAGGCTTCGCCAGGACATCCGAGCGGTGATCGTCCAGCCTCAGGGGCGGGGACGTCAGCCGTTCAATCCTGAGCTGATCGGAATCGAGTGGGTGGAGTAGAAGCAAAAAGAGGCCCCCTGCCGAAAAGAGAGGGGGGGCTTTTTACTATCCCGCTTCTCGCAAGCCCCATAGCTTCATGGTGCACTTGCGCCACTCTTCGTCGCGAGTCGGCAGGGGCCCAGGTGGCCACCATTCGGCCTCTGAGACCTTAAATACCCGACAGGGGCAAAGGGTGGCCGAGCGGGCCCTGCCGGAGAGACTGGCCGGCCCTCAGTAGGTCGGCTGTGTCCGGGCCCAAGCCCGTAGAGCCTCGAAGCACGCCTTGAGGTAGAGATCTTCCCCGTTGGGGAACTTCGTGTCCGGGGAGCTTCGCATCATCCCGTCCAACAGGTCGAAGCAGGTGGTTTTAGCCCCGCCGTCGTCCTCGAAGAGGTAGTCCCCGTTTTTCGTCAGGGACCCCACAACTTCGTCGTACGTCAGATCCTCCTTCTTAGTGGTGTCGTAGTAGACCACCTTCGAGCTAACGTCCTCGGACTGATCCCCAACCCGGCCCTCGGCGGACGAGCAAGCCGTAAGGATCGTGGCCAGGAAGCCGCAAACAAGCATCGATCTGAGCTTCACGGCGGAACTGTACCGTGATGGACCTATCACGCACTGAAACTAACACCAAAAGGGGCCCTCCGGTGAGGGAGGGCCCTTGGCGAGACGGTCTCAAGGTCTTCGCTGCATGTTCGGACATGGAAACCGCCTCGCTGAGAGGCGAGGACGACCCTCGGAGGGCGTCAAACCGCCTACTTCATCGGGTCTCGGTAGACAAACTCCCACAAATAGGTAGGTCCGACGTGGTACAGACCTCGACGCCGACCCAGCGAACGGTCCGTCGTCACCTCATGGAGGCCGTTCGTCCGTTGTGGACCTTGGGTCTGCGGGGCATGCGTGGCTCAAGATGCCGGTCCCCGCCGCGCACGACCTCGCCTGCGGGAACTCGGTGGCCGGGCGGCGGGGCCCGGCACGTGCGGCCGGTGCGGCCCCGCCCGTCGCGCGGCCCGGCCGGACGTCCGTCCACCGCCGTCCCCGCACCCCTCCGGTCACCCCGAGTACCGTCGAGAATCGGGCGGGATGTAGGTTATTGCGCTCGGCGCGACATTCACGGAGAGTTAACCTTGAATCCGGCGTCCCGGTGTGATCTACGTCAACTCCCAGCCCGGCCAGACAGTCAGGGACCTCGCGTTTTTCCTGGTCACACGGCCCTAGCAGGCGACTGATAGGTTTTCCTTATCGTCGCGGTGCGATAGATCGATTTCTCTTGTCGATCGCCGTACGGCACGCTGAGTGACATCAGCCGCCGAGGAACATCTACCGGCGGCCCTCCAACGCCTCGCCGGAGGCGTTTCCACTCGCGAAAAAGGAGCCTGCGTGCTTACCGTCGGTGACCAGTTCCCCGAGTTCGAGCTGACCGCCTGTGTCTCGCTGGACCCGGACAACGCCTTCGAGACGATCAACCAGAAGACCTATGAGGGTTGGAAAGTGGTCTTCTTCTGGCCGAAGGACTTCACCTTCGTGTGTCCGACCGAGATCGCCGAGTTCGGCCGGCTGAACGAGGAGTTCGCCGACCGTGACGCGCAGGTGCTCGGCGCGTCCGTCGACAACGAGTTCGTCCACTTCGCGTGGCGCAAGGACCACCCGGACCTGCGGGAGATCCCGTTCCCGATGCTGGCCGACCTCAACCGCGAGCTGTGCGAGGCCCTCGGCATCCTCACCGCGGACGGCGTGGCGCAGCGCGCGACGTTCATCGTCGACCCGAACAACGAGATCCAGTTCTCCATGGTGACCGCCGGTTCCGTGGGCCGGAACGTCAAGGAGGTCCTGCGGGTCCTCGACGCCCTGCAGAGCGACGAGCTGTGCCCCTGCAACTGGAACAAGGGCGAGGACACGCTGGACGCCGGCAAGCTGCTGGCCGGCGCCTCCGCCTGACCAGCCCCGTCCGCGTCCGGGTTCGTCCCCGGACGCCCCAGTCACCCCGCCGGACGGTCCGCACGGACCGTCCGGCCCGGCGGACGGTCGCGTCGCACGCGGCCGGCCGTTCGCATGAAAGGACTCTTTGATCATGAGCGTTGACGCGCTGAAGAGCGCCCTTCCGGGCTACGCCAAGGACACCAAGCTCAACCTGGGCTCCCTGACCTCCACCTCGCAGCTCACCGAGCAGCAGCTGTGGGGGACGGTCCTGGCGTGCGCGCTCGCGACCCGCAGCGCCGTCGTCATCCGCGAGCTGGCCGAGGAGGCCGGCGACTACCTGTCGGCGGAGGCGTTCGAGGCCGCCAAGGCCGCCGCGTCGATCATGGCGATGAACAACGTGTACTACCGCGCCACGCACCTGATCGGCGACGAGACGTACGCGACGCTGCCCGCGAAGCTGCGGATGTCGGTCATCGCCAAGCCCGGCGTCGAGAAGGTCGACTTCGAGCTGTGGTCGCTGGCCGTGTCGGCGATCAACGGCTGCGGCCGGTGCCTGGAGTCGCACGAGAAGGTCGTCCGCGAGGGCGGGCTGTCGCGCGAGCTCGTCCAGGAGGCGCTGCGCATCGCCGCCGTCGTGAACGCCGCCGCCGCGACGCTGGACGGCGAGGCCGCCCTCGCCCCCGCCACCGTCTGACGACGCCGCGCGCGACGTGCGGCCCGGGTGCGTCCGCACCCGGGCCGCACGTGTTTCCGGGCCGTTCACTTGCCGTCCGGCCTGGGCGTCTACGGTCACGGACGTGACGAACCACCACGATCCCCTCGGCCGCCGCGCCGTGCTGACCGGCGCGCACGGCACCGCCGGGGCGCTCGCCCTCGCCGCCCCCGCCGACGCGTCGCCGCGCCCCCGTTGCCCGCCGTGCTCATCGCGACCAACGAACCCTGGGGCACCTACCACGTCCGCCCGCTCCTCGCCGAGGCCGCACGGCGCGGCGTACGGCTCACCCAGCTCGTCCCCGACATGTCCGGGATCGACGTCCGACGAGACCGTCCCGGTGGCGACCCCGCGGGACGCGCCGCGCGCCGACCTCCTGGTGGTGACGGGCGCGGACGACTGGCCGCTGGAATGCGCGTGGCGGTTCGGCGGGCTGCCGCGGGCGGCGAGTTCGCTCGCCTACCTCGGCCCGGATGAAGCGCCCGGGGCCGATCGCGTCCGGCGCGGGCTGCGGCTCGTCACGTCGTCGTCCCCGGCCGAGGCCCGGGCGTTCGGCGGCTACCTCGGCACCCGGCGGCGCGTCCGCGTCGTGGGCTCGCCGCAGACCGACGACCTGCCCGAGCGCAGGCCGGAGCCCGGTCTGGTGCTGGTCGTCACGAGCGTCACCCGGTCGGACGAGACGGGCGGTGCGGCACCCGGCACCGAGCTGCTGCTGGCCGCCGCCGAGCGGCTGCGGGCCGCGGGGAAGCGGATCCTCGTCGGGTTGCATCCCCGCGAGGACCGTTCCCTGTGGGAACGGTACGAGATCAGCGACGTCCCGACGCTGCGGGCGTCCGCGCGGGCGGAGGCGGCGATCGGCGTTCCCGGCACGATCTTCCCGCTGATCGCGGCCGTCGGCACGCCGGTGGTGGGCTGCACGGACCCGGCGCTGTCCGTCCCGGACTACCTGCTCTCGGTCTGTTCCGCGACGATCGGCGCCGCGGACGAGGCCGTCCCGGCCGTCGCCGCGGCCGGGCCGCCCGACCCCGCCGTGCTCGCCGACGCGGTGGGTCCGGTCGGCGGCTCGGCGGGCAGGCTGCTGGACGCCTGGGCGCGGGCGGCGCGCCCCCGGCGGCACTGAGGCCGCCCGGGGATCACTCCCACTCGATGGTGCCCGGGGGCTTGGAGGTGATGTCGACGGTGACGCGGTTGATCTCGCGGACCTCGTTGGTGATCCGCGTGGAGATCCGCTGCAGGAGGTCGTAGGGGAGCCGCGCCCAGTCGGCCGTCATGGCGTCCTCGCTGGTCACCGGGCGCAGGACGATCGGGTGCCCGTAGGTGCGGCCGTCGCCCTGGACGCCGACCGAGCGGACGTCGGCGAGCAGCACGACCGGGAACTGCCAGACGTCGCGGTCGAGACCGGCGCGGGTGAGTTCCTCGCGGGCGATCGCGTCGGCGTCGCGGAGGATCTCCAGCCGGTCGCGGGTGACGGCGCCGACGATGCGGATGGCGAGGCCGGGGCCGGGGAACGGCTGCCGCCACACCATCTCGGGCGGCAGTCCGAGCTGCTCGCCGAGCGCGCGGACCTCGTCCTTGAACAGGGTGCGCAGCGGTTCGACGAGCTTGAACTGCAGGTCTTCGGGGAGGCCCCCGACGTTGTGGTGCGACTTGATGTTCGCCGCGCCGGTGCCGCCGCCGGACTCGACGACGTCCGGGTAGAGGGTGCCCTGCACGAGGAACTCGACGGGCTCCGCCGCGTCCGCTGTGTTCCCTCGGGGGGATCCCCCCCGAGCCCCCCCGCTCCCAACGATCTCGCGAGCGGCCTCCTCGAACACGCGGATGAACTCGCGGCCGATGATCTTGCGCTTCTGCTCGGGGTCGGCGACGCCGTCGAGGGCGGCGAGGAAGCGGTCCTGGGCGTCGACGACGTGCAGGTTCACGCCGGTCGCGGCGACGAAGTCCTTCTCGACCTGCTCGGCCTCGCCCTTGCGCAGCAGGCCGTGGTCGACGAACACGCAGGTCAGCTGGTCGCCGATGGCGCGCTGGACGAGCGCGCCCGCGACCGCGGAGTCGACGCCGCCCGACAGGGCGCAGATGGCGCGCTTGTCGCCGACCTGGGCGCGGACGGTCTCGATCGACTCCTCGGCGATGTTGACCATCGTCCAGTTGGGGCGGCACCCGGCGCCCTCGTAGAGGAAGCGGCGCAGGATCTCCATCCCGTGCTCGGTGTGCAGCACCTCGGGGTGGAACTGGACGCCGAAGAAGCCGCGGGACGGGTCCTCCATCCCGGCGACCGGGGTGACGTCGGTGCTCGCGGTGACCGTGAAGCCGTCGGGGGCGGCGCTGACGAAGTCGCGGTGCGACATCCAGACGGCCTGCCGGGCGGGCAGCCCGTCGAACAGCATCCCGGGCGCGGTGACGGCGACGGTCGCGCCGCCGTACTCGGCGACGTGCGAGTTCTCGACGGTGCCGCCGAGGGCGCGGGCCATCACCTGGTGGCCGTAGCAGATCCCGAAGGTGGGGACGCCGAGGTCGAACAGGCCGTCGGGCGCGGCGGGGGCGCGTCCTCGTACACCGAGGCGGGCCCGCCGGACAGGATGATCGCCTTGGGCCGCTTCGCGAGCATCTCCGCGGCGGGCATCGTGGACGGCACGATCTCGCTGAACACGTGACATTCGCGGACGCGCCGCGCGATGAGCTGCGCGTACTGCGCGCCGAAGTCGACGACGAGAACGGTGTCGAAGGACTGGTCTGCGGCCACCAACAAAACGCCTTTCGCACGGCCGGAAGGACTTCCCAGTCTACGGGCCCCGGCCTGCGCCGATGCCCGCGCCCGCACCCCCGCCCGTCCCCGGGTGAGGCGGCGGCTCGTTGACGGTTCGGATGCGGCCGGTAACGGTCTGCATCCATTTACCTTGATCACACGCGCACCATGACTTCACTCTGATACCTGTTGATGACGCCGTGTGTTCGCGTGTCGCCCGTCCGCGTCCGCCCCTCCTAGGAGTGCCGTGAAGCTGTTCGCCGCCGCCGCCCTGCTCGCCGCCCTGGTTCCCGCCGCGCCGTCCGCCGTTCCGTCCGCCGCACCGGCGCGGGACGCCGCCGCCGGGCACCGTTCCGCCGTACTGGACGACTGCGTCCCGGCGGCCGCGCGGCTGCGCACGGACCCGCGTCCGGATCCGCACGGGCACCCGCACGGGCACGGTGACGCGGAGCACAACGTGCTCGGCGCGCGCGAGTCGGCGTCGATCGAGCGCGATCTGAACCGGCTGCTGGACCGGCTCGGGCTGAGCCTCGGCCCGAAGGCACCGCAGGACGCGAACGCGGCGGAGCGCCGGGCGGCGAAGCACATCACGGTGCCCGTCTACTTCCACGTCCTGCACGACGGGTCCCGCGGCAACGTGTCCGACGCGAAGGTCAGGCAGCAGATCAAGGTCATGAACGCGGCCTACGGCGGACGGTACGGCGGGGACGACACCGACGTGTCGTTCGACCTGCGCGGCATCGGCCGTTCGGACAACGCCGACTGGTTCTGGTACCCGGAGCAGTACGAGCAGTCGTACAAGCCCCGCCTGCGCAAGGGCGGCAAGGGCACGCTGAACCTGTACAGCGCCTACATCGAGGGCGACCTGCTCGGCTGGTCGACGTTCCCGTGGAGCTACCGGAACGACCCGAAGATGGACGGCGTCACGATCAACTACGGCAGCATGCCGGGCGGTCACATCGACCAGTACAACCGCGGGTTCAGCGCGGCGCACGAGACGGGGCACTGGCTCGGGCTCTACCACACGTTCCAGGACGGCTGCGGCGGCGAGGGCGACCGGGTGGCCGACACCCCGGCCGAGCGCGACCCGGCCAACGGGTGCCCGGAGGGCAAGGACACCTGCTGGGCGCGCGGCGACGACCCGATCCACAACTTCATGAACTACAGCTACGACACCTGCATGACGTCGTTCACCCGGGGCCAGGGCGACCGCGTGCACAAGGTGTGGGCGGCCTACCGCGGCTGAGCTTTGTAGGCGGCCGTGAGGCGGACGGCGTCGCCGTCCGGCAGGTGCCGGACGGCTTCGCGCAGCGTCACGCCCGAGACGTCCCGGATGTGCGCCTCGACCCAGTTCGCGACCCACGCGGGGTCCTTCTTCGACTGCTCGCGCAGCACCCAGCCGAGCGCCTTGCGGATGAAGAACTCCGTCTCGCCGATGAGCGCGTCGCCGAACCGGGCGAGCCGGGCGAGGTCGGGCGCGCCCGTCCGGACGCCGGGCAGCAACGCGAGCAGGGCCGACCGCCGCACCCACATGCAGGGGTCGGCGACCCAGTCGTCCAGGACGGCCGCGAGGCCGGGTTCCCGCAGGACGAGCGCGCCCGCGACGCGTTCGGCGAGGTTGTCGACGTACACCCAGCTCGCCGAGTCGAGGACCATCCGCTCGGCGACCTCGACGTCGCCCGGTTCGAGGACCTTGACCCGTTTGACCAGCACCTCGACGGCCGCCATGCGGGCCTCGTGCACCGGGCGCCCGGCGTCCTCGACCGTCCAGAGGGCGGCGGCGAGGGCGAGCAGGTCGTCGCGCGCGGGCGGCTCGCGCACCGCCGACACCGCGACCTTGCGCAGCGCCGGAACCGGCACGCCGATGTGGACGAACGTGCTCTTGAGGTACCGCCGCTCGTTCTCCGCCCGCACCGGATCGGCCAGGCCGCGCAGCTCCGCGAGGATCCGCGCGGCCTCGCCCTCGACGTCCATGGGCGCCACGCTACGCGCCCGGCCGGACATCAGGTCACGTCGACGATCGGCAGCCGCAGCACCGCCGGGGCATCGGCCGGGACGACCGGGTTCTTCGGCGCGACGGCGGCGACGCGGCGGTAGGCGTCGCCGAGTTCGGGACGCGGGTCGGCCTCGCCCCGGTTCGGCCACAGCGACATCGCGCGTTCGGCCTGCGCGGTGATCGTCAGGGACGGGTTGACGCCGAGGTTCGCCGAGACCGCCGAGCCGTCGACGACGTGCAGGCCGGGGTGCCCGTAGACGCGGTGGTAGGCGTCGATGACGCCGGTCGCGGGCGAGTCGCCGATGGCGCAGCCGCCGAGGAAGTGCGCGGTCATCGGGACGTCGAACAGGTCGCCCCAGGTGCCGCCCGCGATGCCGCCGACCTCCTCGCCGATCAGCCGGGTCGCCTCGTGCCCCTCGGGGATCCAGGTGGGGTTCGGTTCGCCGTGCCCGGCCGTCGCGCGGACGTCCCAGCCGAGCGGCCCCTTCTTCGGCGCGAGGGTGATCGAGTTGTCGCGGCTCTGCATGACGAGCGCGATGACGGTCCGCTCGGACCAGTGCCGGACGTCGAACAGCTGCAGCAGGTCGCGGGGCCTGCGGACGGCCGCGCGGGCGAACTTGCGGATGCGCGGGACGTGCGGTTCGCCGGGGCGGTCGCCGTCCACGAGGATCGTCTGCAGGCCCGCGAGGAGGTTCGAGCCGCGCCCGTACCGGACGGGTTCGATGTGCGTGTCCGGGGCCGGGTGGAACGACGAGGTGATCGCGACGCCCTCGGAGTAGTCGGGGCCGCGCTTCCCGTTCGGCCGTCCGCCGCCGAGGATCGCCTCGGAGTTGGTGCGGGTGAGGGCGCGAGCCGGTCGGAGACGCGCGGGAGCCGTCCGGTCGCCTTCAGCTTGTGCAGGAGCTTCTGCGTGCCGTAGGTCCCGGCGGCGAACACGACCTGCCCGGCGGTGAGCGTCTTGCGGTTGCGGCCGAACGACCCGGTCCGGACGATCTCGACGGCGTAGCCGCCGCCGTCGCGTCCGTCCAGCGGCGTGACCCGCGTGACGCGGCTGAGCGGCATGACCCGCGCCCCCGCCTTCTCCGCGAGGTACAGGTAGTTCTCGGTGAGCATGTTCTTGGCGCCGTGCCGGCAGCCGACCATGCACTCGCCGCATTCGAGGCAGCCGCGGCGGCGCGGCCCGGCGCCGCCGAAGTAGGGGTCGGCGCTCTCGACCCCGGCGCCGCGCCCGAAGAAGACCCCGACGGGCGTCTTGACGAACGTGTGCCCCTTGCCCATCCGGTCGGCGACCCGGCGGATCACCTCGTCGGCGGCGGTCGTGGTCGTGTTCTGGACCACGCCGAGCATCCGTCTGGCCTGGTCGTAGTGGGGGGCGAGCTCGTCCTGCCAGTCGGTGATGTGCGCCCACTGCCGGTCCTTGAAGAACGGCTCCGGCGGCACGTAGAGGGTGTTGGCGTAGTTCAGCGACCCGCCGCCGACGCCCGCACCGGCCATCACGAGGACGCGGCTCTGCTTCGTCCCGCGGATCAGGTGCAGGCGCTGGATGCCGGTCAGGCCGAGCGCGGGCGCCCACAGGTAGCGGGCGACCCGCCAGTTCGTCTTCGGCAGCTCGGGGTACCGGGAGCCGGGCGCGCCGGACGGGTCGGTGTCGAAGCGGCGGCCCGCCTCGATCACCCCGACCTTGTAGCCCTTCTCGGTCAGCCGCAGCGCGGTGACGCTGCCGCCGAACCCCGACCCGACGACCAGGACGTCGTAGTCGTGTTCCACTCTCGTCCCTACTTGATCCGGAACTTCTTCATCAGCTTGATGCCGTTCGCCATGAACCCGGCGAAGGTGTCGTAGCCGACGTTGCCGGGCGGTTCGAGGTCCATGAAGTGCTGGCTGGCGATCGTCTGGACCTCGGTGAACTTGAGCATGCCCTCGGCGCCGTGGCGGCGGCCGACCCCGGACTGCTTCATCCCGCCCATCGGCGAGTCGTAGGACGCGTAGGCGGCGCCGTACCCGTCGTTGATGTTGACCGTCCCCGCCTGGACGCGGGCGGCGAGGCGGCGGCCCGCGGCGACGTCCTTCGTCCAGATCGACGCGTTGAGCCCGTACGGGGTGTCGTTGGCGCGGTCGACGACCTCGTCCTCGTCCCGGTACTTGTAGATCGACACGACCGGGCCGAACGTCTCGTTCGCGCACAGGTCCATGTCGGTGGTGACGTCGGTGAGCAGCGTCGGCTCGTAGAACAGCGGGCCGACGTCCGGGCGGGCCTTGCCGCCCGCGAGGACGGTCGCGCCCGCCTCGACGGCCTGGTCGACGTGTGCGGTCACGGCCTTGAGCTGCCGCTCGTAGGTCAGCGAGCCCATCTCGGCGTCGAAGTCGAGGCCGGTGCCGAGCTTCATGCCCTGGACCAGCTCGGCCAGCCGCGGGACGAACCGGTCGTAGACGTCCTCGTGCACGTACATCCGCTCGATGGAGATGCAGAGCTGGCCCGCGTTGGTGAAGCAGGCGCGGAGGGCGCCGCGCGCGGTCCGCTCGACGTCGGCGTCCGCCCGGACGATCATCGGGTTCTTGCCGCCGAGTTCGAGCGAGTAGCCGATCAGGCGCGGCGCGACCTTCTCCGCGATGGCCGTGCCGCCGCGGGTGGAGCCGGTGAACGACACGTAGTCGGCCTCGCCGATCAGCGGGTCGCCGATCTGCGCGGGGTCGCCGACGACGATCTGCCACACGTCCTCCGGCAGGCCCAGCTCGATCAGCAGGTCGAGCACCCACAGGCTGGACAGGCACGTCTGGGTGTCGGGCTTGTGGACGACCGCGTTCCCGGCCATGATCGCGGGCGCGATGTCGCTGGCGCCGAGCGCGAACGGGTAGTTCCACGGGGCGATCAGCGCGACGACGCCCTTGGGGTGCCGCAGCTCCTGCACGCGCGTGACCCCCGGCATCATGCCCTGCCTGCGCTGCGGCTTCAGCAGCTTCCCGGCCCGCCGCGCGTAGTAGAGCGAGCACAGCGCCACGTCGAGGAACTCCTCCAGCGCGTGCCGCCGGGCCTTGCCGGTCTCCAGTTGGATGACGTCGAGGATCTCCTCGCGCCGCGCCACCAGCGCGTCGGCGAGCCGCAGGAACGGCTTGACCCGCTCGCGGACGGGCCGCGCCGCCCAGGCGCGCTGCGCCGCGCGGGCCCGCTCGTGCGCGCGCCGGACGTCGTCCGCCGTGGACAGCGGGACGGTCGCCAGCGGCTTGCCGGTGAAGGGGGCCGGGACGGTCGCGGTCTCGGCGCCGTCCGACGCCACGCGACCGGCCAGCCGGTCGAGGAGGTTCGGGGGGAGCTCGCGTGCCGCCGCACCGTCGGCGGGGACCGTCGGGGATGCCATGCAGAAGAGGGTATGACCGCCCGGCCATTTTTGCTACCCGCAAGTAACGACGATTTCACCCACCGCCCCGGCGAACGGATCGTTCCAACCTCGGCGGACTTCCGCAACTCCCGGACCGGCCGCGCCCGGCCGGTGTATCCCAAAAGAACACCGACCGACGCGACCACCCGACCGACGCGACCACCCCACGACGCGAGCACCCCCACACGCGAAGGGCCCGCAGACCCGACCGACGCGCACGGCGACGACCGCCCGAGGGCGCCCCGGGCGGCGCACCGCGCACCCGTCCGTCCGTCCCCGCCGCCCCGGCCGGACGGGCCCACCCCGTGCCGGGCGCGGGCGCGCACCGCACCGGTACCGGCGGCGGCGGACCGGCGGCGCGCCGCGACCGCGGCGAGCAGACCCGCGAGGCGCTCCTCGCCGCCGCCGAACGGCTGTGGGCCGAACGCGGCATCCACGGCGCCTCCCTCGACGACGTCGCCGCGGCCGCCGGGCTCACCAAGGGCGCCGTCTACTCCAACTTCACCGGCAAGACCGACCTGCTGCTCGCGCTCCTGGACGCTTCACCGGCGACCGCCTCGGCGCGGGTTCCGCGACGGCCTGCACTCCCCGGGGGCGGGGCCGGGGGCGGGCGCGGGGCCGGAACCGGACGCGGGCGGCCGCGCGGCGCGCGCGTCCGGCCCGGACCCGCCGGACCGGACGCCGCCTGCATCGCCCTGCTCCTCGTCGAGTTCTGGCTCTACGGGATGCGCGACTACGCGGCGGGCTGGCGCGTCGCCGACTGGTACGCCGAACGCCGCGCCCGGCTCGCCGCCGAACTGCCCGCGGCCGACGGCATCGACCCGGACGACCGCGCCGCGCTCGCCGTCGCGCTCGACGTCGGCCTCGCGTTCCAGCACCTGCTCGACCCCGACCGCGTCCCCGCCGCCCTCTACGACACCGCGCGCGAACTCGTCCAGCGCCCGGCCCCGCCCTGACCCGTCCCGGCTACGGGGCGGCGGGCGCGGCGGTCGGGACGATGTCGGGGGCGCCGCGGCGGAGCGCGTCGGCCTCCTGGTCGTCGACCTGCGTCTGCGACGCGCGCTCGGCCTCGACCCGCTTGCGGTAGTACTCGATCTCCCGGTCGCGCTGCTTCTTCGACCAGCCGAGGACGGGGGCGAGCAGGTCGGCGGCCTCCTGCGCGACGCCGACGCCGCGGTCCCACGTCTCGATCGAGATGCGGGTCCGGCGGGCCAGCACGTCGTTGATGTGCCGGGCGCCCTCGTGCGACGCGGCGTAGACGACCTCGGCGCGCAGGTAGTCGTCCGCGCCGGCGAGCGGCTTGCCGAGGTCGGGCTTGTCGGCGATCAGCCGCAGCAGGTCGTCCACCAGGGTGCCGTAGCGGCGCAGCAGGTGCTCGATGCGGGCGACGTGCAGACCGGACCGGTTCGCCAGGCGGTGCCGCGCGTTCCACATCGCCTGGAAGCCGTCGCCGCCGACGAGCGGGATCCGGTCCGTGCACGACTCGGCGACCTTGCCGTCCAGTCCGTGCGCGACGGCGTCGATCGCGTCCTTCGCCATCACCCGGTACGTCGTGTACTTGCCGCCCGCCACCAGCACCAGCCCCGGGACGGGGTGCGCCACCACGTGCTCGCGCGACAGCTTGGACGTCTCGTCCGTCTCCCCCGTGAGCAGCGGGCGCAGACCCGCGTACACGCCCTCCACGTCGTCATGGGTGAGGGGAGTCGTCAGGACGGAGTTCACGTGTTCGAGCACGTAGTCGATGTCGGCTTGGGACGCCGCCGGGTGCGCCTTGTCGAGATCCCACTCGGTGTCGGTCGTGCCGATGATCCAGTGCCGTCCCCACGGAATCACGAACAGAACCGACTTCTCGGTGCGCAGCAGGATTCCCGTGGACGAGTGGATACGGTCCTTGGGCACCACCAGGTGGATGCCCTTGGACGCCTTCACGTGGATCTGCCCGCGCCCCCCGACGAGCTCCTGGATGTCGTCCGTCCACACCCCGGTCGCGTTCACGACCTGCTTGGCGCGGACCTGCGCGGTCGTGTTCGCCTCCAGGTCGCGGACCCGCAGCCCCGTGACGCGCTCCCCTTCCCGCAGGAACCCGACGCACTGGACGCGCGACGCGATCTGCGCCCCGTACTCGGCGGCCGTCCGCAGCGCCGTCATGACGAACCGGGCGTCGTCCACCTGCGCGTCCCACAACTGGATCGCGCCCGTGAACGACGCCTTGCGCAGGGACGGCGCCAGCCGCAGCGCTCCCCGGCGCGTCAGGTGCCGGTGGTGCGGGACGCCGCGCGTGCTGCCCATCTGGAACGCCAACGCGTCGTATAGGGCCACCCCCGCACCCAAGTAGGCCCGCTCCCACACGCGGTGGGTCGTGGGCAGAAGGAACGGGACGGGCTTCACCAGGTGCGGCGCGATCATCTGCAGGAGCAGGCCGCGTTCGGTCAGCGCCTCACGGACGAGGTCGAAGTTGTACTGCTCCAGGTAGCGCAAACCCCCGTGGATCAGCTTCGACGAACGCGACGACGTCCCGGACGCGAAGTCCCGCGCCTCCACCACCGCGACCGACAGCCCCCGCGTCGCCGCGTCCAGCGCGGCCCCGGCGCCCACGATGCCGCCGCCGACCACGACCACGTCGAACTCCTCGCGCGCCATGCGGTCGAGGGCGGTGGCCCGCTCGGCGGGCCCCAGCCGCGAGCTGCCCAGGCCGGTCACCGGTGATCCCGTCATCGCAGATTCCCCCCACACACGGTTCGGTTACGTCGATTACCTACCCCACAGTAGGGACGGACCTACCCCGGAATCGGGCGATTCCCCGGGTGTGCCTGATCTCAGTTCGCAAGACACGCGAAAGCCCCGGATCCGGACGGACCCGGGGCCTCGGCGAACGTGTCGCGCGGACTCAGTCGAGCCGTCGCGGAGCGACGACGACCTGGACCCGCTGGAACTCCTTCAGCTCCGTGTACCCGGACGTCGCCATCGCGCGGCGCAGCGCCCCGATCAGGTTCATCGAGCCGTCCGCCACGTGCGACGGACCGTGCAGGATCTCCTGCATCGTCCCGATCGTCCCCACCTTCAGCCGGGTGCCGCGCGGGATGTCCGGGTGGTGCGCCTCGCTGCCCCAGTGGTAGCCGCCGCCCGGCGCCTCGGCGGACCGCGCGAACGGCGACCCGACCATCACCGCGTCCGACCCGCACGCGAACGCCTTCGCGATGTCGCCGCTGTTCACCATGCCGCCGTCGGCGATCACGTGCACGTAGCGGCCGCCCGACTCGTCCAGGTAGTCGCGGCGCGCGGCCGCGACGTCGCGACGGGCGTCGCCATCGGCACCGCCACGCCCATCACCGTCCGGGTGGTGTGCCCCGAACCCCCGCCGAACCCGACGAGGACGCCCGCGGCGCCCGTCCGCATGAGGTGCAGGGCCGCCGTGTAGGTCGAGCAGCCGCCCACGATGACCGGAACGTCCAGGTCGTAGATGAACTGCTTGAGGTTCAGCGGCTCCGCGCGTCCCGACACGTGCTCGGCCGACACCGTCGTGCCGCGGATGACGAACAGGTCGACGCCCGCGTCGATCACGGTCTTGTGGAACTGCGCGGTGCGCTGCGGCGACAGCCGCGCCGCGACCGTCACGCCCGCCTCCCGGACCTCCTCGATCCGGCGGCCGATCAGCTCCGCCTTGATCGGCTCGGCGTAGATCTCCTGCAGCCGCTGCGTGGCGCTCGCGTCGTCCAGCGCCGCGATCTCCGCGAGCAGCGGCTCCGGGTTCTCGTACCGCGTCCACAGCCCTTCGAGGTCGAGCACGGCGAGCCCGCCGAGCCGCCCCACGGCGATCGCGACGGCCGGGCTGACCACGCTGTCCATCGGTGCCACGACCAGCGGCATCTCGAACCGGTAGGCGTCGATCTGCCAGGCGACGCTGACCTCCTCCGGATCGCGCGTCCGGCGGGACGGCACGATGCCGATGTCGTCGAAGGCGTACGCCCGCCGGCCGCTCTTGCCGGCGCCGATCTCCACGTCTGCGGCCACTGCGCCCTTCCTCTGCGTCACGGGGTTCCCGCGCGCTGCGGAAACAAGCCCCGCAAAGCTTACGTCAGCCCAGCCCAGGCCCAGGAACCGGCCGGGACGCTCAGCGCCCCTGGTAGTTCGGCGCCTCGACCGTCATCTGGATGTCGTGCGGGTGGCTCTCCCGCAGCCCCGCCGGGCTGATCCGCATCAGCTGGCCGCGTTCCTGCAGCTCGGGAACCGTCCGCGTCCCGGCGTACCACATCGACTGGTGCAGCCCGCCGACGAGCTGGTGCGCGACGTTCGCGAGCGGCCCCCGGTACGGCACCTGCCCCTCGACGCCCTCGGGGATCAGCTTCTCCTCGCTGCTCACGTCGGCCTGCGCGTACCGGTCCTTGGAGAACGACCCGCCGCGCTCGCGGTTGCGCATCGCGCCCAGCGACCCCATGCCCCGGTACGACTTGTACTGCTTGCCGTGCACGAAGATCAGCTCGCCCGGCGACTCCTCGATGCCCGCGAGCAGGCTGCCGAGCATCACCGAGTCGGCCCCCGCCACGAGGGCCTTCGCGATGTCGCCGGAGTACTGGATGCCGCCGTCCCCGATCACCGGGACGCCCGCCTCCTTCGCCGCCCGCGCCGCCTCGAAGATCGCGGTGAGCTGCGGGACGCCCACGCCCGCGATGATCCGCGTCGTACAGATCGACCCCGGCCCGACGCCCACCTTCACGGCGTCCACCCCGGCGTCCACCAGCAGCTTCGCACCCGCGTACGTGGCGATGTTCCCGCCGACGACCTGCACCGACGGCGCCCCGCCCTTGATCGCCGCGACCGTGTCGGCGACGCCCTTGGAGTGCCCGTGCGCGGTGTCGACGATGACCACGTCGGTGCCCGCCTCGATCAGCGCGCGGGCCCGCGTCACCGCGTCCTCGCCGACCCCGACGGCCGCCGCCACCAGCAGCCGCCCGTCCGCGTCCTTGGTCGAGTTCGGGTACTGCTCGCTCTTGGTGAAGTCCTTCGTGGTGATCAGGCCCTTGAGCCGGCCCTCGCCGTCGACCAGCGGCAGCTTCTCGACCTTGTTGCCCGCCAGCAGCGCGAACGCCTCGTCGCGCGACACGTCCACCGGAGCGGTCACCAGCGGCATCGGCGTCATGACCTCGCGCACCGGCCGCGCCGGATCCGACTCGAACCGCATGTCGCGGTTGGTGACGATGCCGACGAGCACGCCCCGTACGTCCGTGACCGGCACGCCGGAGATCCGGTAGCGGGCGCACAGCTCCTCGACGTCCGCGAGCGTGGCGTCCGGCAGGCACGTCACCGGCTTGGTGATCATCCCCGCCTCGGACCGCTTCACCCGGTCGGCCTGGTCGGCCTGCTCCTCGATGGGCATGTTGCGGTGCAGCACCCCGATGCCGCCCTGCCGCGCCATCGCGACCGCCGTCCGGGCCTCGGTCACCGTGTCCATCGCCGCCGACAGCAGCGGGATCCGCAGCGAGATCTCGCGGGTCAGCCGCGTCGTGGTGTCGGCCTCGCCCGGCTGCAGATCCGAGTATCCGGGGAGCAGGAGAACGTCGTCGAAGGTGAGGCCCTGGGGGAGGAATTTGGCGGGCTCGGCGGCGGGGTTCATGACGACCTTTCGTAGCTGGTGGCGGTGTCCGGCCAGGTCACGGCGACCCTGTACCCATGGTAGGGCGTGCACCCGCGTCGCGAGGGGCGGTTGGCGACGGTCCCCGCGTGGGCTTGATGACACCGACCAACAACCGCGTCCCGCCCCGGCATTCCCCCGCATACCACCCCACCCGCCGAACGTTTCGACGCACCGCCGGTCCGGGGGTGCACCTCACCGGGCCTCTGGCAGTAGCGTGGGAGTGTGCACGACGACGCTCCGCTCGACCCGTTCGCCGGAGACCCGGACGACCCGGCGGCGTCGCTCGGCGACCCGGGCGAGGACACCGCCCCGCTCAGCGTGACCGAACGCGAGGACGTCCTCGCCGACCTCGCCGACCTCGAAGTCTTCCGCGCCCTCCTCGAACCCCTGGGCGTCCGCGGCCTCACCGTCGACTGCGGCGACTGCGGCAAACCGCACTACATCGACTGGGACCTCCTGCACGGCAACCTGCGCCACCTCCTCGACGAGGGCCTCCCCCGCGTCCACGAACCGGCCCTCTCCCCCGACCCCGTCGACTACGTCTCGTGGGAGTACGCCCGCGGCTACGTCGACGGCGTCATCGACAGCGAAGAGGGCCGCGACGACTGACGGTCACGTGCCGGCCAGGGCCGTCGTGGGGGGCTGGCGGGCGGCGCGAACACAGGGGTAGACGCCCGCGACGACCCCGATCAGGACTGCCCCGGCGAAGCCGGCGACGGGAGCCTGGGTGGAGGTCGCCGCCGCGCACCGCGCGAAGGCGGAGGCGGCGGGCAGCGTCCTGGCCGTCCGGGTGGACGGCGACCCGACGCCGGCCGCGGACCCGGTGCGGATCCGGCAGGCGGTGACGAACCTGGTGTCCAACGCGATCCGGCACACCCCCGCGGGCGGGCGGATCGTCCTCGGCGGCCGCACGGACGGCGCGTGGACCGTCATCGATGTCGCCGACACCGGTCCGGGCATCCCGCCGGAGGACGTCCCGCAGGTCTTCGACCGGTTCTGGCGGGCCGACAAGTCGCGCAACCGGCAGACCGGCGGCAGCGGGCCGGGCCTCGCGATCGTCCGCCGGCTCGTCCAGGCGCACGGCGGGACCGCCGAGGCGCGCAGCCTCGCCGGTGAGGGGGCCGTGTTCACCCTGCGGCTCCCGACCGGCCGCGATCACGTCGACGCCCCGGCGTTCCCCGAGGGCAGGCGGTGAGCCGCTCCTTGAGACCGCTCTCGACGTGCTCGGGGACCTCCCGGCTCGGGGCCGGGGGCGTTCGCGGGCCTGCCGGGCGGTCATCCGAGGACGGGGAAGTTGCTGCGGAATACGCCGTGGGGGTCGTGGGCGCGCTTGATGTCGCGCAGGCGGGCCAGGGCCGCGGGGGCGAAGGCGTCGGCGGCGGTCTCCGTGGGGTTCAGGTACGTGAAGGGCTTGCGTCCCGACAGGTGCGGGGCGAGCGCCTCGGCCAGTGACTTCTGCTTCGCGGTGATGGCGGCGGACGACTCGGGGCCGTTCGGCACTCCGAACATGTAGAGCGCGTACGGCTCGGTCAGCGGGCCGTGCGGACTGTCGGACGGACGGGCGAACGCGCCGCCGAGGTGCCGGACCTGCAGGCTCATGAGCGGGGCGATCGGGTCGGCCAGGAGGGTCTTGACGGCGACGTCGTCGAGGCCGGTCAGCAGTTCGCCGCGCGACAGGCCGGCGCCGGGGTCGGTGGGCTCGGCGGTGATCGTGCCGAGTTCGGACGGTGCCATGGGCCCGCGGCCGTCGGAGACGGGGCCGGGGACGGCGTCGAGGGGGCGCAGGAGGTCGCGGGCTTCGGAGGCGTCGCCGAGGACGGTGACGTCGACGGCGATGAGCGGGTCGGAGCCGGGGAAGTGCAGGACGTCGAGCCAGGCCGTGAGGTGGTCGGGCGCGGTCGCGGTCAGCTCGCGGTAGGCCGCGACGACCTCGGGGGCCCGGTCGGCGCTCCACATGATCCGGCCGCCGAACAGGGCGGGGGCGGGGTGCAGGGCGAACTCGACGGCGGTGACGATCGCGTAGTCGCCGCCTCCGCCGCGCAGCGCCCAGAACAGGTCGGATCCCGGGGTGACGCGGCGGGGGACGCCGTCGGCGTCGACGATGTCGAAGGCGGTCACGGAGTCGGCGGCCCAGCCGTGGGCGCGGCCGAACCAGCCGAGGCCGCCGCCGAGGGTGTAGCCGGTGACGCTGACGACGGGTGAGCTGCCGGGGAGGCCGGTGCGGCCGTGCGGGGCGGCGGCCGCCTGCACGCGGCCCCAGGTCACGCCCGCTTCGGCGCGGGCGGTGCCGGACGGGTCGACGTGCAGGCCGTCGAGGCGTCCGGTGCGGAGCAGGATCGTGTCCTCGGTGCGGCCGGTGGCGCCGTGTCCGCTGGGCTGGGTCGTGATCGTGCGGCCGGTGGCGCGCGCGTACCGGACGAGCGCGGCGACATCGTCGGCGTCGGCGGCCTCGACGACGGCGGCGGCGGGCTGGTCGACCGCGAGGTTCCAGGGGCGGCGGGCCGTGTCGAAGGCGGGGTCGCCGGGGAGCAGGACACGGCCGCGGACGGCGGAGCGCAGGTCGTTCATGGTGTCCTCAATTCTGGATATTTTGTGTCCAGTTAGAAACCTAAGGGCGCGAAAGACCGGCTGTATGGTGCAATTCCATGTCGGAAAATTGGGTCAATCTGGCCGAGCGGATCGGCGCCGACCTGCTGCTGGAGACGTCCGGCGGGGGGCGGCGGGCGGCGCTGACGCGGGCGCTGCGGGAGGCCGTCGGGTCCGGCCGGCTGGCGCCCGGGACGCGGCTGCCGCCGTACCGGTCGCTGGCCGCCGACCTCGGGCTGGCGCGCAACACGGTCGCCGACGCCTACGCGGAGCTCGTCGCGGAGGGGTGGCTGACCGCGCGGCAGGGATCGGGGACGCGCGTCGCGCACCGGGCCCGTCCCGTGCGGGGCGCGTCGCGTCCCGTCCCGGCGGCGCCCCGGTACGCGCACGACCTGCGGCAGGGGCGCCCGGACGCCTCGGCCTTCCCCCGCACGGCGTGGGCGGCGGCGGCGCGCCGGGCGCTGGACGGCCGCGCCGAGCGCCGTTCGGGCCCGGCGACCCGCGCGGCCGCCCCGAGCTGCGCGGCGCGCTCGCCGACACCTGGCGCGGACGCGCGGCGTGCGGACGGACGCCGCGCACATCGTCGTCTGCTCCGGGTTCGCGCACGCGCTGCGGCTGCTGTTCGGCGGGCGGGTGCTGCGGGGGCCGCTGGCCGTCGAGTCGTACGGGCTCGCGTTCCACCGGGGGCTGCTGGCGGAGGCCGGCGTCCGCACCCGGCCGCTGGAGGTCGACGCGGACGGCGCCCAGATCGACGACCTGCGGGAACGTGCGGTGCTGCTGACGCCCGCGCACCAGTTCCCGACGGGCGTCCCGCTGCATCCGCGGCGGCGGGCCGCGGTGGTCGAGCGGGCGGGGGCGTCCGGTGGCGTCATCGTGGAGGACGACTACGACGGCGAGTTCCGCTACGACCGGCGGCCGGTCGGCGCGCTGCAGGGCCTCGATCCCGATCGGGTGGTGTACGTCGGCTCGGTGAGCAAGAGCCTGTCGCCCGCGCTGCGGCTCGGGTGGATGGCGCTGCCCGGACGGCTGGTCGATGCGGTGCTCGCGGCGAAGGGCGAGCGGGAGGCGTGGGCGAGCGCGCTCGACCAGCTGACGCTCGCCGACTTCCTGCGGTCGGGCGCCTACGACCGGCACGTCCGCCGGATGCGGCAGCGGTACCGGCGGCGCCGCGACCGCTGCACGGCGGCGCTCGCCGAACGCGCGCCGCACGTCCGCCCGTCCGGGGTGGCGGCCGGGCTGCACATGGTGCTGCGGCTGCCGGACGGGACGGAGGAGGCGACGGTGCGTGCGGCCGAGCGGGCCCGGATCGCCGTCGACGGGCTGGCCGCCTTCCGCCATCCGGACGCGGCCGGGCCGCCGGTGGACGGCCTGGTCGTCGGCTACGCCGCGCCCGCGGAGCACGCGTTCGGGCCCGCGCTGCGGGCGCTGCTGGACGTCCTGCCTAGTCGGGACGGGTGAGGCGGTTCCACCGTTCGCGGGCCTGGTCGCGCAGTTCCTGCAGGGTGGGCGGCGGGTCGTCGTCGCGGTCGTCCTCGCCGGACGAGACGGACGGCATCGGACGCGGCGAGCGGTCGCCCGGCCGGGACTCGTCGAAGAAACGCTCGAAACGTTCCCTGAACTCGCGCTCGACGTGCTCGGGGATCTCGGGTTCGGGCGCCGGGGACACCGCCGGTGCCGTCTCGGACGGCCGGACGCGTCGGACGGGCGCGGCGCCGCGGGCGGCGTGGCCGCGGGTGCGTGGCG
>NZ_MKJY01000012.1 GCF_001942465.1 Actinomadura sp. CNU-125 | reverse complement strand
CTATCCGCACAGCGACTCGATGTGGCCCGGTGCGCCCGAGCAGCTTCACGAGGTGCTGGAGGCCAACGCCGTCCCGGACGACGAGATCGACAAGATGACGCACGAGAACGCCATGCGCTGGTACGACTTCGACCCGTTCGCGCACGTCCCGAAGGCGGAGGCGACGGTCGGGGCGCTGCGCGCCGCGTCCGCCGACCACGACGTGTCGATCCGGTCGCGCAGCCACCGCGTCATCGACCCGTCCGAGAAGCTGGAGGGCTACCGCAGCCGGGCGCGCGCCGCCGTGGCCGCCGCCAAGTCCTGAGCACGGGCACCGGCTCGTACCGCCCGCCCGAACGACACCGCCCGCCCGAACGACACCGTCCGCCGGCCGGTCGCACGCCCCCGCCCGCCCCTCGGCGCGGCGGGGCGCGGGACCGCGCCGGCGGCCGCGCGAGGAGGCAGATCATGCGCTTTGTCTTTCACTACCCGGAGGCGAGCGGCCCCGACGGCGACGTCCTCGACGCCGGACCGCTCCACAAGGTGGCGGCCGCGGCCGAGAAGGCCGGGTTCGACGGGTTCTCGCTGAGCGAGCATCCGGTGCCGGGCGCCCGCTGGATGCACTCGGGCGGGCACCAGACGCTCGACCCGTTCGTCGCGCTCGGCCACGTCGCCGCGGCGACCGTCCGGCTCCGGCTGCTCACCCACCTGGCCGTCGCCCCCTACCGCAACCCGTTCCTGCTGGCCAAGGCCGCGGCGACGCTCGACAAGCTGTCGGACGGGCGGCTGATCCTCGGGCTCGGCACCGGCTACCAGAAGAGCGAGTTCTACGCGCTCGGCGTCGACATGGACGAGCGCAACGCCCTCTTCGACGAGGCCCTCGACGTGCTGCCGCGGCACTGGAGCGGGGAGCCGTTCTCCTACGAGGGCCGGCACTTCAGCGCGCGCGACGTGATCGCGCGGCCGCGTCCCGTCCAGAACCCGATCCCGATCTGGATCGGGGGCAACTCGAAACTGAGCCGCCGCCGCGTCGCGGGGCGGGCCCAGGGCTGGATGCCGATGTCGGGCGGCGCGCAGCTCAGCTCCACCGCCCGCACCCCCGCGCTCGGCACGCTCCCCGAGCTGGCCGAGGCGATCACCGAGCTGCGCGCGGCGGCGGCCGAGGCCGGACGGGACGAGCCCATCGACGTCCTGCACTCCTACCAGGGCGCGGGCATCGGCACGCCGGACGCCGACGCCGACCGGCACCGCGAGGCGTTCGCCGAGATCGAGAAGGCGGGCGTCACGTGGCTGCTGGTGTCGAGCGGGACGAGCACGCCGCGGGCCACGCTCGACTTCCTGGAAGCGTTCGGCGCGACCTACCTGTCGCGATGAAGGGGCGGTGACCGCAGTGGGATGGTTCGAGGAACGCGCCGGGCTGGACGGCACGGTCGCGGTGGTCACCGGCGGCGCGGGCGGGCTCGGGGAGGCGATCGTCGCCGACCTCGCCGCCAACGGCGTCCGGACCGCCGTGCTCGACAGCGACGGGGAGGCGGCGGAGCGGCTGCGCGGGACGCTCGCCGCGCGGGGGCACGACGCGATCGTGCGCCACGGCGACGCCCGCGAGCACGACGCGCTGGAGGCCCTGTTCGCCGCCGCCGACGAACGCTGGGGACGGCTCGACACCCTCGTCAACGTCGCCGGGGGCACCTTCCGGGCGCCGTTCACCGACACCAACGCCAAGGGGTGGAACGCGCTGCTGCGCGCCAACCTGCTGCACGTGCTGGACGCCTGCTCGCTCGCGATCCCGCGGATGCGGGCGGGCGGCCGCGGCGGCAGCATCGTCAACATGACGACGATCGAGGCGCACCGGGCGGCGCCCGGCTTCGCCGTCTACGCGGCGGCCAAGGCGGCCGTGGAGCAGTTCGCGCGGACGCTCGCCGTCGAGCTGGCGCCCGACGGCATCCGCGTCAACAACATCGCCCCCGACTACACGCCGACGCCGAACATGTCCCGGTTCGTCCATGGGGACGGCGCCCTGTCGACCGAGGCGGGCCTGCGCGTCGCCATCCCGATGGGACGGGCGGGCGACGTCACGGACGTGTCGGGGTGCGCGGTCTTCCTGGCGTCGGACCTGTCGTCCTACATGACGGGGGCGACGCTGCACCCCGACGGCGGCACGTCCGCGTCGTCGGGCTGGTTCAACTGGCCGGACTCCGGGTGGGCCAACCACGCTCCCGCGCGTCTGCTGACGGAGCGGCCGACGGGCCCCACACGTCCATGAACTCGGCCATGGCCGGGACGAACGCCGTCCGCAGGTCCGCGGCGTCCTGCAGCACCCGCAGGTCCACGGTGACGCCGGACCGGGCCGCGCGGGCGGCGAACGACAGCGAGTCGTCCAGCAGCGGGTCGGTCCCGGCCGTGAGCAGCCGCAGCGGCGGGAAGCCGTGCAGGTTGGCGTGCAGCGGACTCAGCAGCGGGTCGGTGCGGGGCGTGCTCCCGGCGTGCCGCGCCACCCGCCGCCGCAGGACGCCGAGGTCGAACGTCGGGTCGGCGGCGGCGTTCAGCAGCAGGCTCGGCGCGTCCAGCGTGAGGTCGAGCAGCGCCGAGACCAGCACCGCGCAGGCGGGCTGCGCGCGCCGGTGTCGCGCAGCCGGACCAGCAGCGCCGCGGCGAGCCCGCCGCCGAGCCGGTCCCCGGCCAGCATCACCGGCCCCGACTCGCGCGCCTCCTCGTAGGCGGCGTGGACGTCGTCGAGCGCGGCGGGGAACTCGGCGCGGTAGCGGGGGAACACCACCATGGCGTTCGCCTGCCGCGCGAGGCGCCCGTACGGCTCCAGCACGGTGGCCGCCGACGGCTGCGGCCGGTCCCCGCGCAGGTAGAGGACGACCTTGTCGGCCCGGCCCGCGGGACGTACGACGGGACCGATCGAACTCGCCTGGATCTGCACGTCGCCTCCCGTTGTGTCACTTGCCACGGCGCTTCATCCTTTCCACCGCCTGCCAGTGCTCGTCGGCCACCCACAGCCGCGCGAACGCGCGCGCGGCCTCGTCCTCGCCCACGCCCGCGGCGACCCGCTTGATCTCCCGGGCGGGGGCGTGCGCGAGCGAGCGGGCCAGCGCGCGCCAGTCCGCCTCGAAGGTCGCCCGCGGGACGACCCGGTCCACGAGCCCGACGCGCAGCGCCTCGGCCGCGTCGAGCACCTCCCCGGTCCCGGCGAGCAGCAGCGCCCGGCCCCGGCCGACCAGTTCGGCGAGGCGTTCCGCGCCGCCCCAGGCCGGCATGATCGCCAGCGTCGACTGGTTGAAACCGATCCGGATGTCGTCGGCCGCGATCCGGATGTCGGCGGCCACCGCGAACTCGGCGCCGCCGCCCAGGGCGTGGCCGTTCAGCGCGGCGATCACCGGGGCGGGGAACGCGGCGAGCCGGTCGCAGACGCCGCGCATCCGCAGCGCCATCGCCATCGCGTCCTCTTCGGTGCGGATCGCGGCGAGCTGCTTCAGGTCGCCGCCCGAGACGAACACGCGGTCGCCCGCCCCGCGCACGACCAGGGCGTCGGCGCCCGCCGCCGCGTCGACGGCCTTGTCCAGTTCGTCCATCGTGGCCGGGCCGATGGCGTTGCGGGCCTCCGGGCGGTCGATGGTGATGACCGCCAGGCCCTCGTCCAGCTCGAGTTCTACCATGCACGTGCTCCAACCGCCCGAGACGGGCTCAGTCCTCGTAGACGACGGTGATGTCGGCGGACACGGGCTCGCCCTGGCAGGTGAGGATAAGCCCCTCGGCCACCTCGTCGTCGTCCAGGGCGTTGTTGACCCGCATCTTCGCCTCGCCCGCGGTGATCTGGGCGATGCAGGTGGCGCAGTTGCCCGCCTCGCAGGAGAACGGCGGGGCGAGGCCCGCCCGGCGCGCGCTCTGCAGGAGCGTCTCGCCGGGATGCTGCGGGACCGTGTGCTTCTTGCCGCCGAGGACGATCGTGACCGTCCCGTCCTCGCGCGGCTCCTCCGCCGCCGCCTTCGGCTCCTCCGGCGCCGCCTCCGCCGCATCCGCGGCCTGCGCCTCCGGCCGTTCGGCCTGCTCCGCCTGCTCGGCCTGCTCGGCGGGGGAGGCGTCGGCCGAGCCGAAGCGCTCGACGAAGATCTGGTCGGCGCCCGCGCCGTGGTCGCGGAGGGCGCGCTCGGTCAGGTCCATGAACGGCGCGGGGCCGCAGATGTAGAAGTCGGCGTGGGAGTCGACGTTCACGAAGTTGCGGATCTGGGTCTCGGTGACGAAGCCGTTCAGGACGTCCAGGTGGTGGTGGACCTCAAGGCGGTCCGGATGCAGCTCGGACAGCTCGGCCAGCACGGACCGGAAGATGACCGCGTCGGCGTCGCGGTTGGCGAGCAGCACGCGGACGTTCCGCCGCGTCGTCGCGAGCGCGCTCTTGACCAGGGAAAGGATCGGCGTGACGCCGCTTCCCCCGCAGAACGCCACGAGCGGGGCGGACGTCTCGCGCAGGCAGAAGATCCCCGCCGGGCGCGTCACCTCGACGACGTCGCCCGACTCCAGGTTGTCGAGCATCCAGTTGGACACCAGCCCGCCCGGGACGCGCTTAACCGTCGTCATCAGCTCGCCGTCGGTGTCGGGGGAGCTCGACATCGAGTAACTGCGCAGCGCGCCGCACGCCCGGAACGTCACGAACTGCCCGGCCCGGTACGGCCACGGCGCGTCGAGCACGAAGGTGCGGGCGTCGTCGGTCTCCCGGACGACCCGCGTGATCCGGACCGGATGGAAGCCATGGTCTCGTGCCATGTATGGAATCTAGCTTCTCAATCTGCGAGAGTGCAATTCTCCCAGCAAGATCGGAGCTGATCACATGCCTGAGAACCGGCCGCCCGCGCGCCCGATCTCCACCCGGACGATCCCCAAGGAGCTGGCCGAGCGCTACGAGGCCGAGGGCTGGTGGACCCGCGAGACGCTCGGCGCCCTGCTGGCGCGCGGCCTGCGCGCCGCACCGGACGCGGAGTTCCGCATCCACTCGGCCGTCCGGCCCTGGTCGGGGACCTTCCGCGACGTCGAGCTGGTCGCCCGCAGGCTGGCCGGCGGGCTGCGCGCGCGGGGCGTCGGCCCGGGCGACGTGATCGCGTTCCAGCTGCCCAACTGGATGGAGGCCGCCGCGGTCTTCTGGGCGTCGGCGTTCCTCGGCGCGGCGGTGGTCCCGATCGTGCACTTCTACGGCCGCAAGGAGGTCGGCTACATCCTCGACTCCGTCGAGCCGCGCGTGTTCGTGGGGGCGGAGCGGTTCGGGCGCCTGGAGTTCCAGGACGACCTGTGCGCGAACGTCCCGATCGTCGGGGTGGTGGGCCGCGACTTCGACGACCTGCTCGCCGCCGAACCGCTCGCGGACCCGCTGCCCGGGGTGACCGGCACCGACCCGGACGGGCCCGCACTGATCGCCTTCACGTCCGGCACCACCCGCGACCCGAAGGGCGTCGTGCACAGCCACCGGACGCTCGGCTTCGAGGCGCGCCAGCTCGGCGGGGACCTCTACCCGCCGGACCGGGGGCGGCAGCTCACCGCGGCGCCGGTCGGCCACTTCATCGGCATGGTGAACGCCGTGCTGATCCCGGTGCTGGACGGCACGCCCGTGAACCTCGCCGACGTGTGGGACCCCGGCGAGGCGCTGCGGCTGATGAAGGACGAGGGGCTGACCGTCGGGGGCGGCGCGACGTACTTCGTCACGAGCCTCCTCGAACACCCGGACTTCACGCCCGGTCACCTGGCGAACATGAAGTACGCGGGGCTCGGCGGGTCGTCGGTCCCGGCGGCGGTCACCACCCGGCTCGCCGACCTCGGCATCACGGTGTTCCGCTCCTACGGCAGCACCGAGCACCCGTCGATCACCGGGTCGCGGCACACCGCGCCCGCGGCCAAGCGGCTGTTCACCGACGGCGACGTCCTGCCCGGCGTGGAGATCCGGCTGGACGACGACGGCGAGATCCTCAGCCGCGGACCGGACCTGTGCGTCGGCTACACCGACCCGGAGCTCACCGCGTCCGTCTTCGACGACGAGGGCTGGTACCGGACGGGCGACATCGGCGAGCTCGACGCCGACGGCTACCTCACGATCACCGACCGCAAGGCCGACGTCATCATCCGGGGCGGCGAGAACGTCAGCGCGCCCGAGATCGAGGACCTGCTGCTCGGCATGCCGGGCGTGGCGGAGGTCGCCGTGGTGTCGGCGCCCGACGCGCGGCTCGGCGAGCACGCGGCGGCGGTCGTCCGGGCGCTGCCGGGGGAGCGCGCGCCGACGCTCGACGAGATCCGGGCGCACCTGGAGAAGGCCGGCTTGGCGCGGCAGAAGTGGCCGGAGGAGGTCCGCGCGGTCGACGACTTCCCGCGGACCCCCAGCGGCAAGATCCAGAAGTTCGTTCTCCGCAGAAACATTGCGGGAGATGATAGGTGAGAATACTATTCTCAACAATCGCAAAGGAGGATCTCTGATGCCGTCTCGTGAGCTGCCCTATCCCCTCTTCGACGCGGACAACCACCTGTACGAGACCGAGGAGGCGCTGACCAAGTACCTCCCGAAGGAGTACGCGGGCGCCGTCCAGTACGTGAACATCAAGGGCCGCACCAAGATCGCCATCCGTGGTCAGATCAGCGAGTACATCCCCAACCCCACGTTCAGCGTGGTCGCCCGGCCGGGGCCCAGGAGGAGTACTTCCGGCACGGCAACCCCGAGGGCAAGAGCAAGCGCGAGATCTTCGGCGAGCCGATGAAGTCGATCCCCGCCTTCCGCGAGCCCGCCCCGCGCCTGGAGCTGATGGACGAGCTGGGCATCCAGCGCACGCTGATGTTCCCGACGCTCGCCAGCCTCATCGAGGAGCGCATGCGCGACGACCCGGAGCTCATCCACGTGGTCGTCCACTCGCTCAACCAGTGGCTGCACGAGACCTGGTCGTTCAACTACAAGGACCGCATCTTCACCACGCCGGTCATCAGCCTGCCGATCGTCGAGAAGGCCATCGAGGAGCTCGACTGGTGCCTGGAGCGCGGGGTGAAGTGCATCCTGCTGCGGCCCGCGCCGGTGCCCGGCTTCCGCGGGCCGCGCTCGTTCGCCCTCCCCGAGTTCGACCCGTTCTGGAAGCGCGTCCAGGAAGAGGGCGTCGTGGTCGGGATGCACTCGTCCGACAGCGGCTACAGCCGCTACGCCAACGACTGGGACGGCACCCACTCGGAGATGCTGCCGTTCAAGACGAACGCGTTCCGGATGCTCAACGAGTGGCGCCCGGTCACCGACGCCGTGGGGTCGATGGCCTGCCACGGCCTGCTGACCCGCTTCCCCGAGCTGAAGATCGCGGTCATCGAGAACGGGTCGTCCTGGGTGGAGCCGCTGCTGGAGAACCTCGCGGGCGTCTTCAAGAAGGCCCCTGAGGCGTTCGGCGAGCACCCCGTCGACGCGGTCAAGCGCAACGTGCACGTCAGCCCCTTCTGGGAGGAGAACATGGCCGACCTCGCCGAAATGATCGGCGTCGACAAGGTCCTGTTCGGCTCGGACTACCCCCACCCCGAGGGCCTGGCCGACCCGGTCACCTACGTGGACGCGCTGGACAAGAAGCGCCTCTCGGACAAGGACCAGGCCGACATCATGGGCGGCAACCTCGCACGGCTGATGTCGGTCTGACCATGGAGTGGGAGACCATCCCGCAGCTCGTGCAGAGCGCCGGCGACCGCTTCGGGGACGCCGAAGCGGTCGCCGACGGTCCGCTGCGCCTGACGTTCGCCGAGCTGGCCGAGCGCGTCCGGACCGCCGCGGGGGCGTTCCGGGCGCAGGGCGTCGGCAAGGGCGACCGGGCCGCGGTCTGGGCACCGAACTCCGCCGAGTGGATCATCGCGGCCTTCGGCCTGGTGACCGCCGGCGGAGTGCTGGTCCCGGTCAACACGCGCTTCAAGGCGGAGGAAGCCGCCGACATCGTCCGGCGCAGCGGCGCCAAGGCGTCCTCGTCCAGCAGGGTTCCTCGGGCAGGAGTACACCGGCCCGGACGGGCGTCCCGGTGATCGACCTGAAGTCGGACTTCCTGTCGAGCGGGTCGCCGTTCCAGGCGGACGTCCGCGGCGACGACATCGCCGACGTCATCTACACCTCGGGCACGACCGGCCGGCCCAAGGGCGTCATGATGGACCACGCCCAGACGCTCCGGCTGTACTCCGAATGGTGCGACCTCGCCGACCTGCGGGAAGGCGACCGCTACCTCATCGTCAACCCGTTCTTCCACACCTTCGGGTACAAGGCGGGCCTGATCACGTCGATGATCCGCGGCGCGACCGTCCTGCCCGTCCCCGTCTTCGACGTGGACAAGGTGCTCGAACTGGTCGAGCGGGAGCGGATCACGATGCTGCCCGGGCCGCCCACGCTCTACCACTCGCTGCTGGAGGCGAAGGGCGACCGGGACCTGTCGTCCCTGCGCGCCGCCGTGACCGGCGCCGCCGACATCCCGGTGGAGCTGATCCGCCGCGTCCGCGTCGAACTGCCCTTCCAGTCGATCATGACGGGATACGGGCTCACCGAGGCCGGGACGGCGACCGCGTCCAGGCCCGGCGACTCGTTCGAGGACATCGCGACGACCGTCGGCACGCCCTGCGACGGCGTCGAGGTGCGGATCGCCGACGACGGCGAGGTGCTCGTCCGGGGCTACAGCGTCATGCGCGGCTACCTCGACGACCCGGAGGCGACCGCCGCGGCGATCGACGCCGACGGCTGGCTGCACACCGGCGACCTCGGCACGATCGGCGACCGCGGCCACGTGCGGATCGTCGGCCGCAAGAAGGACATGTTCATCGTCGGCGGCTTCAACGCCTACCCGGCGGAGATCGAGGACTTCCTGCTGGAGCACCCGGCGGTCGCGCAGGCCGCCGTGGTCGGCGTGCCGGACGAGCGGATGGGCCAGGTCGGCAAGGCGTTCGTCGTCCGGCGCGGCGAGCTCACCGCCGACGCGCTGATCGCGTGGAGCCGCGAGCGGATGGCCGGCTACAAGGTGCCGAGACACGTGGTGTTCCGCGACGGGCTTCCGCTCAACGCCACCGGAAAGGTCATGAAGGACCAGCTGGAATGACACAATCCCACGGTTCCCGCGGGCGGCCCCGCGCGCGCCCGATCAGGCGGCGCATCGCGTTACTGCTGGCGATCCCCCTGGCGTCGCTCCTGGCGCTGTGGGCGTTCGCCGGGGCGTCGACCCTGTCGGACGCCCGGCAGCGGCTCGCCTTCTCCACGGTCCTCGACGAGGTGGGCGAGCCCGCCGGGTTCCTGACCCAGGCGCTGCAGCGCGAACGTTCCGCCGCGGTCGCCTTCCTCACGAGCGGCGACCAGGCCGCGGGCGCGTACCGCGAGCAGGTGGCGGCGACCGACGAGACGGTGGCCGGCTTCCAGGAGATGGCGCGCTCGCCGGAGCTGCGCGAGTCCGAGGGGATGCTGCCCCGGCGGCTGCGGACCATCAGCGACTCGTTCGCCGGCCTGAGCGAGCTGCGGTCGCGGATCGAGGCGCGCTCGGTCGCCCCGCTGCAGGTGATCGAGGAGTACAGCGCGGTCGTCGACGACACCATGCGGCTCGTGGCGGCGCTCGCCAGCATCGGCGAGGTCTCGATCTACCAGCACAGCCACGCGCTGCTGCAGTCCTACTGGGCTCTCGACTTCATGCTGCGCGAGGACGCGCTGCTGCGGTCGGTCCGGCCCGGCGGGCGGCTCGGGACGGGTGAGCGCGCCGCGTTCGCGGGGTGGGCGGCCGAGGGCCGGATGCTCTTCGAGAACGCCCGCACCGGCGTCGACGGCGAGGCGGCACGGCTCGTCCAGGAGTTCGCCGACTCCGGGCCCTACACGCGTTATCGGGCGATGGAGAACGGCGTGCTGCGCAACGGCGGGGCACCTTCGGGCTCGGAGTGGCGGTCCACGGTGGACGCGGCGCTTCCGCCCTGGCAGGTGATGGCCGAGGAAGCGGGCATCGCGCTGCAGACCGAGGAGGTCGACCCGGCGGGCCGGCGGATCATGCTGCGCTTCTACCTCGCGGGCGGGCTCGGCCTGCTGGCCGTGGCGGCGTCGGTCGCGCTGTCCCTGCTGTTCGCCCGCCGGATCGCCGACGAACTGCGCAACCTGCAGCGGACGGCCCAGCAGCTCGCGCACGAGCGCCTGCCGGGCGTCGTCGCGCGGCTGCGCCGGGGCGAGCGGGTCGACGTCGACGCCGAGACGCCCCGCCCGGCGGTCGGGCGGACCACCGAGATCGTCCTGGTCGGCGAGGCGTTCGACGCCGTGCAGCGGACCGCGATCGGCACGGCGGTCGGGGAGGCGGAGCTGCGCGAGAACATCAACCGCGTCTTCGTCAGCCTGTCGTGGCGCAGCCAGTCGCTGCTGCAGCGCCAGCTTCGGCTGCTCGACGAGATGGAGCGCGGCGCGTCCAGCCCCGAGGAGCTGGAGAACCTGTTCCGGCTCGACCACCTCACCACCCGGATGCGGCGGCACGCCGAGGGCCTGGTCATCCTGTCGGGCTCGCCGACCGTCCGGGCGTGGGACCAGCCGGTCGACGCCGAGGACGTGGCCCGCGCCGCCATCGCCGAGGTGGAGGACTACACGCGGGTCGAGGTGGCGGCCGTGTCGTCGGGCTCGATCCACGGTTCCGTCGTCGCCGACGTCATCCACCTGCTGGCGGAGCTGATCGAGAACGCCACCGCCTACTCGCCGCCGACCACCGAGGTGACCGTGAAGGTCGAGCGGGTCGCGAACGGGCTGGCGGTCGAGGTGATCGACCGCGGCGTCGGCCTGCACACCGACGAGATGGCCGAGCTGAACCGGCGGCTGGCCGCCGCGGTCGAGTTCGACCTCGCCGACGACACCGACCGGCTCGGCCTGTTCGTGGTGTCCCGGCTGGCCTCGCGGCACGGGATCAGGGTGGTGCTGCAGCCGTCCCCGTACGGGGGCACGACGGCGGTCGTGCTGCTGCCGAACGGGCTGATCGCGTCCGGCGAGGCGGCGGAGCTTCCCCCGGCGGCCGCGGGACCGCCCCCGGTCGAGGCCCCGCACCGCTTCGGGCGGCGGCTGGACCGCCCGCACCGTCCCGCGGTGCCGGCCCGGCCGGACCCGGCCCCGCTGGACCCGGCCCCGCTGGACCCGGCCCCGCCGGATCCGGCCCCCGCGCCGTCGGTGTTCGAGCCGCCGCACCGGCCCGAGCCGACCCCCATGCCCGAGCCGGTGCCCGAGCCGATGGGAGCGCCCGTGCACGAACCGTCCGCCGAGCCGAGCGAGACGACCGGGCGGCTGCCCAAGCGGGTCCGGCAGCGCAACCTGGCCCCGCAGCTGCGCGGACGCCCGCAGGGGCGGCACGCGGTCGCGCCCGGAGCGGGACGCCCGGGGCACCGGGGGGAGCCCGCGGACGACGACGAGCCGGACCCCGAGTCGAGCCGCGCGCTGATGGCCTCGCTGCAGTCCGGCTGGATGCGCGGCCGCGAGGAGGACGAACCGGGCGTCCCCGGCGACGAGGCCGAGGACGATCCGCGGAACGGATGGAGACGATCATGAATGCAGGGACCCGGGCGTCCGGCGAGCTGGACTGGCTGCTGGACGACCTGGTGAACCGCGTCGGGGAGGTCCGCCAGGCCGTGCTGCTGTCCCGCGACGGCCTGGTCATGGGCGCGTCCGGCGGCCTCACCCGCACCGACGCCGAGTTCCTGGCCGCGCTGTCGTCGGGCTTCAACAGCCTGGCCCTCGGGGCGCGCGACCACTTCGGGGCCGCACAGGTGCGGCAGACGCTCGTCGAGCTGGACGGGCGGCTGTTCTTCGTCATCCCGGCGGCGGAGGGCAGCTGCCTGGCGGTGCTGAGCGACGCGGGCGGCAACGCGGGACTGGTCGCCTACGAGACCGCCATGCTGATCAAACGGTTGCGGCGGCAGCTCGCGGCGGCCCCGCGCGGCGCCGGCGTCCCCGGCGGTCCGGGCGTCCCCGGTGTTCCGGGCGTGCCCGGCGGGCGGGTGTGAGCCCGGCGCGATGACCTCCCCCACCTTCGAGTTCTCGGCGGCCCCCGCGTCCGGGGCGCCGGACGACGACGTCCCCCTGCACACGCTGAAGATCCTGATCGCGGGCGGGTTCGGGGTCGGCAAGACCACGCTCGTCGGCGCGGTCAGCGAGGTGCGCCCGCTGCGCACGGAAGAGACGCTGACCGACATGTCGGCCGGTGTGGACGACCTGCGCGGCGTGGAGTCGAAGACCACCACCACCGTCGCGATGGACTTCGGCCGCATCACCTTCTCCGGCGGCGTGCGGCTCTACCTGTTCGGGACGCCCGGCCAGGAGCGGTTCTGGTTCATGTGGGACCAGATCTCCAGCGGGGCCGTCGGCGCCGTCGTCCTGGTCGACACCCGGCGGCTGGAGAGCAGCTTCTCCTCGATCGACTTCTTCGAGCGGCGCGAGATCCCGTTCGTGGTCGTCGCGAACCGGTTCGACGGCGCCCCCCGCCATCCCGTCGAGGAGCTGCGGGACGCGCTGGACGTCGATCCGGACGTGCCGATCGTCGAGTGCGACGTGCGCGGACGGGCGGCCGCGCGGGACGTCCTCGTCACGCTCATCGAGCACGCGATCACCGGGCGATCATCGGATTCTCGCTAGCGGTATTGGCATTCTCTTTTTCTGGAAGTAACGTATTCACCGATGAACGACATCGTGCAGACCTCGTCCGGCATCCCGCTCCGCCCGGTCTACGGACCGGCGGACCGGGCCGCCGATCCGCCCGGACCGGGGGAGTTCCCCTTCACGCGCGGCAACTACCCGTCCGGGTACCGCGGGCGGCTGTGGACGTTCCGGCAGTACTCGGGCTTCGGCACCGCGGAGGAGTCCAACCGCCGCTACCGGTACCTGCTGGACCAGGGCGGCACCGGCCTGTCGGTGGCGCTCGACCTGCCGACGCAGTGCGGCCACGACTCCGACGACCCCGAGGTGAGCGAGGAGGTCGGCCGGGTCGGCGTCGCCGTCGACACGCTGGCCGACGCCGAGATCCTGTTCGACGGCATCCCGCTCGACAAGATCAGCACCAGCTTCACCATCAACGGGACCGCCGCGATCCTGCTGGCGTTCTACGTGGCCGCCGCCGAGCGCAAGGGCGTGCCCCGGGAGAAGCTCACCGGGACGATCCAGAACGACATCCTCAAGGAGTACGCCTCGCGCGGCACCTGGATCTGGCCGCCCGGGCCGTCGCTGCGGCTGATCGCCGACACCATCGAGTTCTGCGCGGCCGAGGTGCCGAAGTTCAACGCGATCTCGGTGGCGGGCGCGCACTTCCGCGACGCCGGCGCGAACGCCGTCCAGGAGATGGCGTTCACGCTCGCCGACGGGGTCACCTACTGCGACACCGTCCTCGAACGCGGCCGCATGTCGATCGAGAAGTTCGCCCCGCAGATCTCGTTCTTCTTCTACACGCACGGCGACTTCTTCGAGGAGGTCGCGAAGTACCGGGCGGGACGGCGGCGCTGGGCGACGATCGTCCGGGAGCGGTACGGCGCGACCACCGACAAGGCGTCGATGTTCCGCTTCGGCTGCGTCGCGGGCGGCGCCTCGCTGTACGCGCCGCAGGCCCGCAACAACGTCGTCCGGGTGGCCTACGAGGCGATGGCGTCGGTGCTGGGCGGCGTCCAGTCGATGTTCACCGCCGCCTGGGACGAGCCGTTCGCGCTGCCCAGCGAGGAGTCGGCGACGCTCGCGCTGCGCACCCAGCAGATCCTCGCGCACGAGACCGGCGTCACCCGGGTCGCCGACCCGCTCGGCGGCTCCTACTTCGTCGAGGCGCTCACCGACGAGACCGAGGCCCGGATCGTCGAGATCATGGACGACCTGGAGCGGCACGGCGGGATGGTGCGGGCCATCGAGGACGGCTACCTGCAGGGCCTCATCGCCGACGAGGCGTACACCCTCCACCAGGAGATGGAGGCGGGCACGAAGCCGATCGTCGGCGTCAACCGGTTCGTCTCCGACGAGCCGCCGCCCGAGCTGGCGACCTACGAGCTGGACCGGGAGGGCCGCGAGCGGCAGCTCGAACGGCTCGCGAAGGTCAAGGCCGACCGCGACGACGCGGCCGTCCGCGCCCGGCTCGCCGACCTGTCCCGCGCGGCGGAGGGCGACGCCAACCTCATGCATCCCCTGATCGACTGCGCCGCCGCGTACTGCACGGTCGGCGAGATGGTCGCCGCGCTCAAGGCCGTGTGGGGCGAGTTCCAGCAACCGGTGGTGTTCTGATGCCCGCGAGAGTACTGGTGGCCAAGCCCGGCCTGGACGGTCACGACCGGGGCGCCAAGATCGTCGCGCGCGCGCTGCGCGACGCCGGCTTCGAGGTGGTGTTCACCGGCATCCGGCAGCGCGTCGAGGACATCGTGGCGATCGCCGTGCAGGAGGACGTCGCCGTCGTCGGGCTGAGCATCCTGTCGGGCGCGCACGTCGCGCTGACCGGCCGGACCGTCGAGGCGCTGCGCGCCGCCGACGCGGCCGACATCGCCGTCATCGTCGGCGGGACGATCCCGGCCGCCGACGTCCCGAAGCTCACCGAGGCGGGCGCGGCGGCCGTCTTCCCGACCGGCACCGCCCTCGACGCCATCGTGGCGGAGGTCCGCGCGCTCACCGCGGCGCCCGCCTGACCGGAGGCCGGACCCCGGCGGGCGCGCTCGTCCGGAAGCCGGCCGAACGACACATTCACAGACGTATGGAGGCATTGTGCGGGTCGGCGTGATGATCGGGCCGGAGCGGGGGGATTCGTCCAAGAAGGTCGGGCGGATGATCGACGACGTCCTGTGGGCCGAGGAGGCCGGCCTGGACACCGCCTGGATCCCGCAGGTCCCGACGGACTTCGACGCCCTGATCGCGGTGTCGCTGATGGGCGCCCGCACCCGGCGGATCGAACTCGGGACCGCGGTCGTCCCGCTGCAGGCGCAGCACCCGATCGCGCTGGCCCGGCAGGCGCTGTCGGCGCAGGCGGCGACGGGCGGGCGGCTGACGCTCGGGGTCGGGCCGTCGCACCACTGGATCGTCCGCGACATGCTCGGGCTGCCCTACGAGAAGCCCGCCGCCTACACCCGCGACTACCTGGACGTCCTGGACGCCGCCCTGCGCGGCCCCGGCGACGTCGACGTCGAGAACGACTCGTTCACCGTGCACAACCCGCTCGGGATCGGCCCGGTCGCCCGGATGCCGGTCATGGTGGCGGCGCTCGGCCCGGTGATGCTGAAGATCGCGGGCGAGCGCGCCGACGGGACCGTCCTGTGGATGGCCGACGAGCGCGCGGTCGCCGACCACGTCGCGCCGCGCATCACCAAGGCGGCGCAGGAGGCCGGACGGCCCGCGCCGCGCATCGTCGCGGGGATCCCGGTGTGCCTGTGCAGGCCGTCCGAGGTCGACGCGGCCCGCGAGCGCGCCAACCGGATCCTCGGCGAGGCGGAGATCTCCCCGAACTACCAGCGGCTCCTGGACACCGGCGAGGCCAAGGACGTCGGCGACCTGTGCGCGGCGGGCGACGAGGAGGCCATCGCGGCGCGGTTCCGGCGGTTCCGCGACGCGGGCGTCACCGACCTGTCGGTGCGGCTGCTGCCGATCGGCGAGGGCCGCGAGCAGCTCGTCGCGTCCAAGCGCCGGACCCGCGAGGTGCTCGCCGGGATCGCGGCGGACCTCAGATGAGCGGTGCTCCGGAGGCGGGGCCGCAGGCGGGGCCGCTGGCCGGGATCCGCGTCCTGGAGGTCGGCCACATGCTGGCCGGCCCGTACGCGACGATGATGCTCGCCGACCTCGGCGCCGAGGTCACCAAGCTCGAACCGCCGGACGGCGACATCTCCCGGCAGGTGAGCGACGCCTACTTCGCGAGCCTCAACCGGGGCAAGCGCAGCGTCCGGCTGAACCTCGGCACGCCGGAGGGGCAGGCGCGGCTCGGGGAACTGGCCGCGGACGCGCACGCGCTGCTGGTCAACCTGAAGCCGTCGGCGATCCACAAGTACGGGCTGACCTACGAGGCGCTGCGGCGCTGGAACGAGCGGATCGTCTGCGTCGCCGTCACCGGGTTCGGCCTGGACGCCGGGGACGATCCGGCGTTCGACTACGTGATCCAGGCGGCCACCGGCATCGCGGCGCTCACCGGCGATCCGGACGGGCCGCCGACGCTGCCCGGCTACTCCTCGGCCGACAACTCGGCGGGGCTGACGGCGGCGCTCGGGCTGCTCGCGCAGATCGTGTCCGGGCGCGGCGGGCAGGTGGAGGTGTCGCTGCGCGACGTGATGCTGTCGCAGTTGAACTACCGCGCGTCGGCGTACCTCAACGAGGGGACCGAGCCCCGGCGGCTGGCGAACGGCGCGCACTCCTATTACGTCCCGGCGCAGCTCTTCCCGACGGCGGAGGGGTATCTGGCGCTGTTCATCACCCACGACGCGTTCTGGCGGTCGTTCTCGGCGGAGGCCGGGATCGCGGGTTTCGCGGCGATGGGGGAGCGGGCGGTGCGGCGCGCGGAGGTCCTCGACGCCGTGACCGAGGCCCTGGCCGCCGACACCGCCGCCGGGTGGGAGGCGCGGCTGCGTCCGCTGGGCGTTCCGGCGGCGGCGGTGCGGACGCTCCCGGAGGCGCTCGCCGCGACCCCGGAGGCGATCGTGACCGCGGGCGGCTACCGGCTGGTCCGCTGCCCGGTCCGCGTCGCGGGCCACGAACCGGACCATCGTCCGCCGCCCCGGCTGGGCGAGCACGGCGGAACGCCGTAACATGGTGAGAATGCAATTCTCTTCAGGTGAATGGGAGACTCTCAATGTCGTCCCCTGACATGCGCTCTCCGGACGCCGGAGAGCGGATCGCGCTCGTCTACGCCGACAACGAGTCCGGTGGCGGCGACCGCGAGTACAGCGTGGCCCGGCTGGACGCGCTGGCGAACGGCCTCGCCGCGACGCTCGCGGAACGCGGCGTGCGGGCCGGCAGCGGGTGGCGCTCATGTCGTCCAACCGCCCCGAGTTCGTCGTCGCGGTGCAGGCCGTGTGGAAGCTCGGCGCGGCGGTCGTCCTGCTCAGCCCGGCGTGGAAGAGCACCGAGGTCGAGCACGCCCTGCGGATCACCGAGCCCGCGCACGCGGTCGGCGACCATCCGGTGCTCGCCGGGCTGATGCCGATGCTGCACCTCGACGAGCCCGTCGAGCCCGGCACAGGCTCCTACAAGGACCCCGAGCCCGGAACCGACGCCGTCCTGGTGTTCAGCTCCGGCACGACCGGCATGCCGAAGGCCGTCCGGCACACGCACGGCTCGTTCGCCGCCGCCGTCCGGCACTGGCGGGACGCGCTCGCGCTCACCGACCGCGACCGCATCCAGATCACGACGCCGCCCTCGCACATCCTCGGGCTGCTCAACATCGTCACCGCGCTGGCGCCGGCGCGCGGCTGCGGCTGCACCGCCGGTTCGACCTCGACCGGATGCTCCACCACATCCGGGAGGACGGGATCACCGTCGAGATGGCCGTCGCGCCCATCGCGCTGGCGCTCGCGAACCATCCCGGACTGGAGTCCTACGACCTGTCCTCGCTGCGCTACATCATGTGGGGCGCGACGCCCGTCACGCCGAGCGTCGCCGAGACCGTCACCCGGCGGACGGGCGTCGGCTGGGTGCCCGCGTACGGGGCCAGCGAACTGCCCGTCATCACCTGCAACCCGCTCGCCGGCGCGCGGCTGGACAGCGCGGGCCGCGCCGTCCCCGGCGTGACGCTGCGCGCGGTGTCGCTGGAGACCGGCGAGCCGGTCGCGCCCGGCGAGGTCGGCGAGATCCAGGCGAAGGCCGAGTCGCTCATGGCCGGATACCTGCCGGACGAGGCGACGGCCGAGGGCTTCGACGACGGCTGGTACCGCACCGGCGACGTCGGGCGCATCGACGCGGACGGCTGGCTGACGCTCACCGACCGCTCCAAAGAAATGATCAAGGTCCGGGGGTTCCAGGTGGCGCCCGCCGAGATCGAGGGCGTCCTGCACGGCCGTCCCGACGTCGCCGACTGCGCCGTCTTCGGGGTGCCCGACGCGGCCGACGGCGAGTCGATCGTCGCGGCCGTCGCCGCGCGGGACGGCGCGCCGCTCGACTCCGCGGAGCTGATCGCCTACATCGGCGAGCGGCTCGCCGGGTACAAGCGGCCGCGCCGCGTCGTGGTCGTGCCCGAGATCCCCCGCCTGCCCTCCGGCAAGGTGCTGCGCCGAGTACTCAAGGAGCGTCATGGACGCGCGACTGACCACTGAACAGCGCGAGCTGCGGGACGCGGCCGCACGGCTGGCGGACGACCTCGGCCCCGGATCCGTCCAGGACCTGGCCGACGCCGACCGCGTCGCCCGGCTGGAGAAGGCGGTCGCGGCGACCGGCTGGCGGTCCCTGCGCTCCGACGGCGCGTCCGGCGTGGAAGTCGCCATCGTCGCCGAGGAGTTCGCCCGCGGGCTGGTCGACGTCCCGTTCGCGGGGCCCGTCCTGGCCGACGACCTGCGGCCGGACGGCGGCGCGGCTGGCGCGGGCGGCGCGGCGTGCACGATCGCCGTCGACGTCACGACCGGGAAGGCCGCCGGGACGGTCGAGGCCGTGGACGCCGCGGGCGCGAACGGGCCCTCGTCGTCCGGGACGGCCGGATCCTCGCCGGTCCCGTCGCCGAACCCCTCCCGGAGGTCGACCTCACCCGGCGCGCCGCGCGGGTCGGCGGCCTGGAACCGGTGGGCGAACTCGACCCGGATACCGCCGGGCGGCGGCGGGCGCTGGCGCTGGCCGTCACGTGCGCCGACCTCGTCGGGACGGCGCGCGGCGCGCTCGCGCTCGCGGTCGAGTACGCCGGGGTCCGCGAGCAGTACGGCAAGGCGATCGGCTCCTACCAGGCCGTCGCGCACCCGCTCGCCGAGGGGCTCGCGCTGATCGAGGGCTCGGTCAGCGTGCTGCGGCACGCGGCCTGGGCCGTCGACGAGCTGACCGCGGACGAGGCGCTGCGCGCCGCCCGGATCGCGAAGATCTACTGCGCGCGGGCCGCGCGGACCGTCTGCGAGACGGCGATCCAGGTGCACGGCGGCATCGGCAACACCTGGGAATGCCTCGCGCACGTGTACCTGCGGCGGGCGCTGACGTCCACCGAGCTGTTCCCCGTGCGACTGGAGGAGATCGACCTTGGACTTTCGTGACTCGCCGGAGGAGGCCGCCTTCCGCGCCCGGCTGCGCGACTGGCTGGCCGAGCGCGCCGGAACGTTCCCGACCTCGGGGGACGAGTACTGGCGGCGCGCGGGCGAATGGCACCGGACGCTGCACGCGGCGGGCTTCTTCGGCCTGTCGTGGCCGAAGGAGTACGGCGGTCACGAGCTGCCGTCCGTCTACGACGTGATCCTCGACGAGGAACTGGCCCGCGCGGGGGCGCCGCCCCGGCCGAGTCTCGGCTACCTCGTGCAGGGGCTCGGCCGGCACGGCAGCGAGGAGCTGCGGCGCTCGTTCCTGCCCGGGATGATCGACGGGACCGAACGCTGGTGCCAGGGCTTCAGCGAGCCCGGCGCCGGATCGGACCTGGCGTCCCTGACCACCACCGCGACCCGGGACGGCGACGAGTTCGTCATCCACGGCCACAAGATCTGGACGAGCTACTCCGACGTCGCCGACTGGTGCCTGCTGCTCGCCCGCACCGACCCCGACGTCCCGCGCCACAAGGGGCTCACGGGGTTCATCGTGTCGATGGACCAGCCGGGCATCGAGCAGCGGCCGCTGACGATGATGAGCGGCGTCAGCACCGAGTTCGGCCAGGTCGTCTTCGACGGGGCGCGGGTGCCCGCGAGCCGGATGGTCGGCGCGCCCGGCGAGGGCTGGGCGCTGGCGATGACCATCGTCGGGCACGAGCGCGAGCCCGCCGAGCTGGGCTTCTCGGCCCGGTACGGCAAGCTCGTCCGCGAGCTCGCGTCCCGCACGGACGGCGACGCGGCGGACGGCCCCGCGATGGACGGCACCGCGCGGGACGAGCTGGCGTGGGCCGCCGTCCAGACGGAGATGCTGCGGCTGCACGTCCGGCGGCGGCTGTCGGAACGGCTCGACGGCGTCTCGCACGGCCCCGAGGGCTCGCTCGACAAGCTGCTGATGACGTGGGTCGAGCAGTCGGTGGGGCACGCGGCGCTGGCCGTCGCGGGCACTCGCGACGCCGAGATGCTGCACGCCTACCTCTACAGCCGCGCGCAGAGCGTCATGGGCGGCACCTCGCAGATCCAGAAGAACATCATCGCCCAGCGCATCCTGCGCCTCCCCGTCTGAATCTGGAGCCCCGTATGTACGACATGCCGGACGAGGTCGAGGTCACCGCCGACGGCCCGCTGCGGATCATCACGCTGAACCGCCCGGACGACCTCAACGCCGTCAACGACCCCCTGCACAACGGCCTCGCCCGGTTGTGGCCGCGGCTCTCCGCCGACCCCGAGGCCCGCGCGGCCGTCCTGACCGGGCGCGGCCGGGCGTTCTCGGCGGGCGGCGACTTCACCTACCTGGAGGAGCTGCGCGGCGACCCCGAGCTGCGCACCAAGTCGCTCGCGGACGGCCGCGACATCGTCCTCGGGATGGCGCGCTGCCGGGTGCCGGTCGTCGCCGCGGTCAACGGCCCGGCCGTCGGGCTCGGCTGCAGCCTGGTCGCGCTCAGCGACGTCGTGTACATGGGGGAGAAGGCGCACCTCGCCGACCCGCACGTGCAGGTCGGCCTGGTCGCGGCGGACGGCGGCCCGCTCACCTGGCCGCTGCACACCAGCCTGCTGTTCGCCAAGGAGTACGCGTTCACCGGGGCCCGCATCCCGGCGCGGCGCGCGGTGGAGATGGGCCTGGCGAACCACGTCGTCGAGGACCCGGTGGCCGAGGCGCTGGCGTGCGCGAAGCGGATCGCGGGCCTGCCGCAGCTCGCGGTGGAGAGCACCAAGCGCATCCTCAACATCCAGCTCGAACGGACCGTGCTGGCGACCCTCGACTACGCGCTCGGCGCCGAGGAGCGGTCGTTCCAGACCGACGACTTCGCGGCGAGCATGGCGCGGCTCGCAAAGAACGCGAAGTGAGGAAAGCCCCGGGAGCGCGACGCTCCCGGGGCTTTCCCGACGGTCCTACTTCGGGGGGAACCGGAGAGCGCCGTCGAGCCGGATGACCTCGCCGTTGAGGTAGTCGTTCTCGCAGATGTGCTCGACCAGGGCCGCGTACTCGGGGGACTGCCCCATGCGGCGCGGGTGCGGCACCTGCGGTCCCCAGTACGCCTCCAGCTTGTCGCCCGCCTTGCCGTAGGCGGGCGTGTTGAAGGTGCCGGGCGCGATGGTGACCACGCGGATCCCGAGCGGGGACAGGTCGCGGGCGGCGACGAGCGTCATGCCGACGACCCCGCCCTTGGCGGCCGCGTACGGGAGCTGGCCGATCTGCCCCTCGTAGGCGGCGATCGACGCGGTGCTGACGATGACGCCGCGCGAGCCGTCCACCGGCTCCTGCCGGCCCATCGCGGCGGCGGCCAGGCGCATCACGTTGAACACGCCGGTGAGGTACACGTCGATCGTCGTGCGGAACCCGGCCAGGTCGAGGGGGCTGCCGTCCTTGCCGACGAGCCGCCCGCCGCTCGCCGGGCCGCCGTGGCAGTCGACCGAGACGCGCAGCGGAGCCGCGTCCGCGGCGGCGGCCAGGGCGGCCTCGACGTCGGCCTCCTCGGTGGCGTCGGTCCGGACGTACCGGACGCCCAGCTCGGCTTCGAGGGCCTTGCCCTTCTCGTCGGCGAGGTCGGCGACGACGACCTTGGCGCCGGCCGCGTGCAGGCGCCGGACGGTGGCCTCGCCGAGCCCGCCCGCGCCGCCGACCACGACCGCGGAGCTTCCGCTGATCTGCATCAGTGCTCCCTTCACTTGCTAATACGGATCTACCTGAGCGAGAATAGCATTCTCATGAATATCGCGATGATCCTGGAAATGGCGGTCTCGGCGGGCGACCGGGTGGCGGTGGCGGCGGACGGACGGTCGTTCACCGCCGCACAGCTCCTGCGCCTCGCCCACTCCGCGGCGCATCGGTTCCGGAAGTACCCGGCGGTCCTCTACCTGGGCACGAACCACCTCGCCTACCCCGTCGCACTGTTCGGCGCGGCGGTCGCGGGCGTCCCGTTCGTCCCCCTCAACTACCGGCTCGGCGAGGAGCAGCTGCAGGGCCTGCAGGACCGGCACCCCGGCGCCCTCGTGCTGCGCCCGGACGACCTCGACGGGCTCCTCGACGCGGCGGACCCGCCCCCCGGCGAGGAGATCGACGTGCTCCCGGACGGCGACGAGATCGCCGTCCTGCTCTACACCAGCGGCACGACCTCCGCCCCGAAGTCGGCGGTGCTGCGGCACCGGCACCTGCTGGCCTACGTCATGAACACGCTGGAGTTCGCGTCCGCCGCGGAGCCCGACGCGGCGCTCGTCGCCGTCCCGCCCTACCACATCGCCGGTCTGGCGAACCTGCTGACGAACATCTACACCGGGCGCCGCGTCGTCTACATGGCAAAGTTCGACCCGGTCGAGTGGCTCGCGACCGTCCGCCGGGAGGGGGTCACGCACGCCCTCGTCGTCCCGACGATGCTCGCCCGCATCGTGGCCGAGGTCGAGGGGGACGACGCCGGGGCGTCCACCCTGCGCACCCTCGCCTACGGCGGCGCACGCACCCCCCGTCCCGTCCTGGAGCGGGCGCTGCGGGTGTTCTCCGGCACCGGGTTCGTCAACGCCTACGGGCTGACGGAGACCGCGTCCTCGGTCGCCGTCCTCGGACCGAACGACCACCGCAAGGCGCTCGCCTCCGACGACCCCGCGGTGCGGGCGCGGCTGGAGTCGGTCGGCCGGGCCGTGCCGGGCGTGGAGTTCCAGATCCGCCGCGACGACGGTGAGCCCGCGGCGGCGGGGGAGACCGGCCTGGTGTTCGTGCGCGGCGACCAGATCTCCGGCGAATACGGCGGCGGCACCGTACTGGACGCCGGCGGCTGGTTCGCCACCCGCGACCGGGGCCGCCTCGACGACGGCGGCTACCTGTTCATCGAGGGCCGCGCCGACGACACCATCATCCGGGGCGGCGAGAACATCGCCCCCGCCGAGATCGAGGACGTCCTGCTCGGCCACCCGGGGATCACCGAGGTCGCCGTCATCGGACCGCCCGACCCCGAGTGGGGGCAGCGGATCGTCGCCGTCGTCGTGGGCGAGGGCGACGCCGAGGAGATCAGGCGGTGGGCGAAGGAGCGGCTCCGCTCGTCCAAGACGCCCGACGCGATCGTGTTCCGCCCCGAACTCCCGAAGACCGACACCGGAAAGATCCTCCGCCGCACACTGCTGGCCGACCTGGAGTCCGCACATGCCTGAGAACGCCCCCGAAGCCGTCATCGTGTCCGCGCTGCGCACCCCCATCGGCACCGCCTTCAAGGGGACCCTGCGCGACACGACCGCCTTCGACCTGGCCCACCACGTCGTGTCCCACGCCGCGACCGGCCTGGACCCGGAGCTGATCGACGACGTGATCCTCGCCGAGGGCCTCTACGGCGGCGGCGTCGTGGCCCGGCACGCCGCGCTGACGGCGGGCCTCACCGACGTGCCCGGCCTCGCCCAGAACCGGCACTGCGCCGCCGGGCAGGCCGCCGTGCAGAGCGCCGCCGCGAGCATCCGCGCCGGGATGGACGAACTGATCATCGCGGGCGGGGTGAACTCGGCGTCGACCTCGCCGAAGTCGTCGTTCCGGGTCGACGGGGAGTGGACCGACTGGTTCCCGCCCACCCACCCCGACCGGCCGGACGCCCCCAACCGCGACATGTCGATCACCGCGGCTGGAACGCGGCCGTCGAGGCGGGCGTGTCCCGCGCGGAGATGGACGCCTGGGCGCTGCGCTCGCACCGCAACGCCGTCCGCGCCATCGACGAGGGACGGTTCGACGCCGAGATCGTCCCGGTCGAGACCCCGCACGGGACGTTCGCCGTCGACGAGCACCCGCGCCGCGACACCACGCTCGACAAGCTCGCCGCGCTGAAGCCGCTGCACCCGGAGATCGAGGGGTTCAGCATCACCGCGGGCAACGCCTGCGGCGCCAACGACGGCGCCGCCGCGCTCGTCGTCGCGGACGGCCGGTTCGCGCGCCAGCACGGGCTGCCCGCGCTGGCGACCGTCCGGTCCTGGGCGTCGGTCGGCATCGACCCGCGGATCACCGGGCTCGCGCCCGTGAAGGCGATCCCGAAGGCGCTGGCCCGCGCCGGGATGAAGCCCGCGGACGTGGACGTGTTCGAGATCAACGAGGCGTTCGCGGCGATGTGCGTCGCGACCGTCGGACGGCTCGGCCTCGACCCCGACCGGGTGAACGTCAACGGCAGCGGCTGCTCGCTCGGCCACCCGGTCGCCGCGACCGGCGCGCGCGGATGATCGTCACGCTGGTGCACGAGCTGCGCCGCCGCGGCGGCGGCGTCGGCGTCGCCGCGATGTGCGCGGGCGGCGGGATGGGCTCGGCCACCGTGATCGAGGTCCCCGCCCCGTGACGGACGTGCGCGGGCTGCTCGCCGCGGCCCGCCGCGGGTCGCCCCGCGCGGCGGGCCGGCTGCTGACCCTGGTCGAGGGCGACCGCCGTGCCGAAGTCCTGGCCGCCCTGGACACCCTCCGACCCCCGAACCCGACCCACGGACCACCCCCCGGCAGCCGCCGCGGACCGGCCCGCGGACCAGCCCCCGGACCGGCCGTTGGGCCAGGCCGTGGGCCGACCTCGGGACGAGCTCCAGGGCCCGGCCGAGGAGCGGCCCGTGGGCCAGGCTGTGGGCCGCCCTCGGGACGAGGTCCAAGGCCCGGCCGCGGACCGGCCCCTGGACGGCCCGCGGAGCAAGCCGTGGGCCGGTCCGTGAACGGGTCCCTGGGCGGGGCCGCGGACTCGGCCCCCGCTTCTGCCTCCGGAGCGGGGGCCGCCCGGGTGGTCGGGCTGACCGGCCCGCCCGGCGCGGGCAAGACGACGACCGTCGCCGCGCTCATCTGGGGCCTACCGCGAGCGCGGCCTGCGGGTCGCGGTGCTCGCGGTCGACCCGTCCTCCCCCTACAGCGGCGGCGCGCTGCTCGGCGACCGGATCCGGATGGCGGCGCACACCGGCGACCCCGGGGTGCTCATCCGCTCGCTGGCGACGCGCGGGCACCTGGGCGGCCTCGCCGCGGCCGTGCCCGCGGCCGTCCGGCTGCTGACCGCCCTGTCGTTCGACCTGATCCTGGTGGAGACGGTCGGCGTGGGGCAGTCCGAGATCGAGGTCGCCGCCGTCGCCGACACCGCCGTCGTCGTCCTCACGCCCGGTGCGGGCGACGCCGTCCAGGCGGCCAAGGCGGGGCTGCTGGAGGTCGCCGACCTGCTGGTGGTCAACAAGGCCGACCGCGACGGCGCCGCCCGGACCGTCCGCGAGCTGCGGGTCGAGACCGGCGTCCGCGTGCTCACCCTCGTCGCGTCCGAGGGGACGGGCCTGCCCGAGCTGGTCGAGGCGATCGACGACCACCACCGCGCCGACGGCGCGGAGCGGCGGGCGTCCCGGGCGCACGCGCAGATCCTCTCGCTCGCCCACACGCGCCTGCGCGCCGATCCCGGCCTCGCCGCGCTCGCCGCCGCGGTGGCGGCGGGCCGGCACGACGCCTACACCGCGGCCGACCTGCTCCTCCGCCGTTACCGCGAGCCCGGCGGAACGGCGGAGGAACAGGAGTCCTCGTAGCCGCTCAGGCGTCCTTGAGACGCAGGAGGGCCTCCTGCGCGTAGGACGCGACGAGCGAGCCGTCGCCCGTCAGGAGATCGCCCCGGCCGAAGCAGCGGGCGTGCGCCAGGATCGGGCTGTGCTGGCGCAGCAGCAGCCAGTCGTCGGTGCGGAACGGCCGGTGGAACCAGAGGCTGTGCGAGGTGACGGCCGACGTGAACGCCTTCCCCGCGTCGTTCTGGGAGACGCCGTCGAGGGGGCGCAGCGCCGTGCCGATGAGCGTGAGGTCGGTGGCGTAGGCGGCCAGGGCGGGCGCCAGCTCCGGGGCGACGGCCGGAGTGCGCATCCACAGCTCGTACTCGGGCGGTCCGGCGGCCGCCGCGTCCAGCCCGCCGGTCGAGCGGGTCTCCCACGGCAGCAGGTCGAGCTTCACCTCGTGTTCCCCGCCGGGGACCGGCGGGACGCCGGGGACGGTCTGGAGTTCGGCGCCGTCCTCGTGGGCGTGCAGGGACACCGACGCCGTGGCGATCACGCCGGGCTCCTGCCGGGCGGTGATCGTCACGGTCGCGAAGGCCCGGCCCTCGTGGTGGCGTTCGACCTCGTACCGGACGGGCTCGTCCGAGCCGCCCGCGCGGGGGAACAGCGCGTGCAGGGACTTGACGGACTTGTCCGGGCAGACGGCGGTGGCCGCCCGGACGAACTGGGCGAGGAGCTGACCGCCGAACAGTCGGTGGTAGGTCAGCCGCTGGTTGCGTCCGGCGAGGCTCGCGGAGCCGGGGCCGCCGCCCGGAGTCGGCGCGGGGCCCTCCAGCTCCAGGCAGGCGAGGAGGTCGCTCCACAGATCTGTCACGGAAGTGGGCATACCACCAGTGTAAATCAGATGACCGATCTATGAGAATGCTGTTCTCGGATCATCTGGGGCACTTCGGCGGCTCCCCGGCAAGGTGGGCCGCCGGTCAGGCGGCGACGGCGCCGAAGCCGGTGGAGCAGAACTCCCACAGCTCGTCGGCCGTGATGGGGTGCGCGTCCTCGTCGACCGGGGCGCTGTGCGCGATGAACATCACGGTCTGCATCACCAGTGCCGCCGCGCGCCGGGGCTTGACGCCCGGCCGCAGCCGCCCGGCCGCCTCCACCTGCTCCAGCAGCTCGGTGAACAGCGTGAGCAGCGGCGCGTGCGCCGACTTCACCTCGGCCGGGTGGCTGACCAGCAGTTGCGGCGCGAAGTCGGTGAACAGGGGACGCTGCGCGGACGGGTCGGGGCGCGACAGCTCGAACAGCAGTTGAACGGCCACCTTGAGGCGCTCAAAGGGGTCGGACTGCCCGCCCGCGGCCGCGCGGATCTGCTCGGTGGACCGCCGCAGGGCGTCCTCGAACAGCGCGAGCAGCAGCTCGTGCTTGCCGTCGAAATGCTGGTAGAAGCTGCGCAGCGACTGGCGGGAGCGGTCCACGACCTCCTGCACGGTGAAATCGGTGCTGCCCTTCTCCGCGATGATCGCCTGCGCCGCGTCGAGGAACCGCTCCACCCGCTGCTCGGCGCGCAGCCGCGCCGCCTTGGTGGAGCGCTCGACCGCACGGTCTTTCCAGGCCGGCCGGTGGGTCGGCGTGTCCGCCGTCGAATCCGTCTTCTGCACCATGTGTAGAACCTTACTGCACGGTAGCGGCAGTCATCGGAACCGGTGCCGCACTATGGCGCACGCGATATCGAGACTATGACTTTCCTAACTCAAGAGTGTCATAGCCAACGGTTCCGCGTCGCGTTACCGCTCACAATTGGACGAGCCGCCGCGCCGTTCCGTCCGCGCGCAGGATCCGCCCCGCCTCCCGGGTCAGTTCCCGGGCGTTGCCGAGCAGCCCGTCCAGGACGAGCGCGCGCCGCACGTGCCGGTGCAGTTCGTGTTCCTCGGTGAACCCGATCCCGCCGAGCACCTGCTGGCAGTGCCGCGCCGCCGTCAGCGCCGCGTGTCCGGCCGCCGCCTTGCCCAGCAGCGCCGCCAGGTCCGCGTCGGCCGGGTCGTGGGGGGCGGCCAGGGCGGCCTCGGCGCCGTCGAGCGCGACCAGTGTCTCGGCGAGCCGGTGCCGGACGGCCTGGAACGAGGCGATCGGACGGCCGAACTGCGTGCGGTCGAGCGCGTACTCGACTGCGAGCCGCAGCATCGCCCGTCCCGTCCCGGCCAGCCACCAGCCGAGCGCTCGGCGGCCCGCCGCGATCGGAACCGCGGCGCCGCCCGGGGCCGCCGTGCGCAGCGGCAGGTCGGCGTCCAGGACGTCCGCGC
>NZ_MKJY01000011.1 GCF_001942465.1 Actinomadura sp. CNU-125 | reverse complement strand
CACGGCGGGGAAGCGTAGGCAGACCCGATGAACAGAAGGGAAATTGTGTTGGCACCCATCGTGCACGTCCTCGGGGCGCGGCCGAACTTCGTCAAGGCCGCCCCGGTGATCCGGGCGCTGGACGCCGCGGGCGCCGAGCAGGCGGTCGTCCACACCGGGCAGCACTACGACGCCCGGATGTCGGAGGTCTTCTTCGACGAGCTCGGCCTTCCCGAGCCCGACGTCAACCTCGGCGTCGGCTCCGGTTCGCACGCGGCGCAGACGGCCGCGCTGATGACCGGGCTGGAGGAGGAGTTCACGAGCCGTTCACCCTCGGTCGTCATCGTGTACGGCGACGTGAACTCGACGATCGCCGCCGCCCTCGTCGCGGCCAAGCTGCACATCCCGGTCGCCCATGTGGAGGCCGGGCTGCGCAGCTTCGACATGACGATGCCCGAGGAGGTGAACCGCCGGCTCACCGACCAGCTGTCCGACATCTGCCTGGTCACGAGCCCGGAGGGGATCGGGCACCTGGCGAACGAGGGCGTGCCGGTCGAGCGCGCGCACCTGGTCGGCAACCCGATGATCGACACGCTGCTGGCGAACCTGGACGCGTTCGACACCGCGCGGGTCCGCGCGGAGCACGGGCTCCCGGACCGGTACGTCCTGGCGACGATGCACCGGCCCGCGAACGTGGACGCGCCGGACACCGCGGCCGACCTCGTCCGGCGGCTGCACGGCATCGCCGACCTCGCCGACCTGGTCATCCCGGTGCATCCGCGCGGCCGCGCGACCCTGCTGGCCGCCGGGCTCGCCGACCACGACGGCGTGCACGTCCTGGAGCCGCTCGGGTACACCGACTTCATCGGGGCCGTGCGCGGCGCCGCCGCGGTCGTCACCGACTCGGGCGGGCTGCAGGAGGAGACCACGATCCTCGGTGTGCCGTGCCTGACGGTCCGGCCCAACACCGAGCGGCCCATCACCGTCACCCACGGCACCAACCGGCTCGTCACGTTCGAGGAGCTGGTGCCGCAGGTGCGCAAGGTTCTGGAAGCGGCCGTCGGGGAGGACGCCGCGGCCCGGTACGAGAACGCGCGGAAGCCGCCGCTGTGGGACGGTGCGGCCGGCCCCCGCTGCGCAGAAGTGATCATGGAGTTCATCGGTGACTGACCCGATCCGGCACGGTGGGGACGACCCCCGGGCCGCCGCGAACGCCCGGGCCGCCAAGGACGGCGCCAAGGCGAAGCAGCAGGCGGCGCGGTTGCGCGCGGCGCTGCGCGAGCGGGAGGCCCGCGTCCAGGAGCTGGAGCGGCGGCTCGCCGCGCTGGAAGGCTCGACGACCGTGCAGTTCGGCCGGCTGGTCGCCGGCGCCGCCCGCAACCCCAAGCGGCGCGGCACCCGGCTGCCGAAGGAGCTGTACCGGCTCTGGCGGACGCGCAGCGCCCCGGTGGCGGCGCCGAAGACGACCGACGCCGGGCGCGTCCAGCTCGACCCGGTGACGCGCAGCGAGGACCGCCTGCTCGTCGCCGCGCCTTACGAGGGCATCGTCGTCGCGGGGATCCTCGGCGCGCGCGCGGCGGAGACTCTCGCCGCGCACGCCAAGGTCATCCGGTTGTATCCGCACGACGCGGCGATCGCTCTCGACAACGCCGACGCCGACCTGCTCGTCGTCGACACCGCCGCGGGCGAACCCGGCGAAGCCTGGGCGTACCTGGGCGTCCCGGGCATGTACGACCGCGATCGCGCGCTCGCGGACGTCCGCGCCCTCGCCGCCGCCCGCGACCTGCCGCTCGTCCTGTGGAACGCGGCAGGCGAAGGGGCCGTGCCCGCCACGCTCGCGACCCTGCACTGGGACGCCGTCGCGGCGACGCCCGGCCGCCTCGCCGAGCTGCTGGAGACTCCGCTGGAGCCGGTCCGTTGAAAGGAGACCTGCACGTGAAGCCACGCGCTCTCGTCTACGGCGACGTCGACCTGAACCTGATCGACGGGTCGGCGATCTGGGTCCAGGGCATGGTGCAGGCGCTGTCGCGCGCGGGCTGCGAGGTGACGCTCGTCCTGAAGGCGCCGGTGCGCACCGGACGGCTCGTCGACCCGCTGCGCGGCCTGCCCGGCGTCACCGTCCGCAGCCCGCACACCGAGCGGCTCATCGACTCCGAGGTTCCGATGAACCCGCAGACGGCCGCGGTGATCCTCGGCCGCGTCGACGCCGAGCGCCCGTTCGACCTCGCCGTGGTGCGCGGCCGCCGCCTCGCCGGGAAGCTGTCCCACACCGCCCTCGCCGGGCGGCTGTGGACCTACCTCACCGACGTGCCGCAGTCCGCCGGGCAGTTCGACAACGGCGCCAAGGGCGAGCTGCGGCGCATCGCCGACGCGTCCCGGCTGCTGCTCTGCCAGACCGAGGAACTGCGCGGCTTCCTGGAGGCCGCCGTCCCCGCCACCGCGGGCAAGAGCGTCCTGTTCCCGCCCGTCGTCGTGCTCCCCGACGGCCTCGAACCGCGCCCCGCCGGAACCCCGGACGGACGCGCGCTGCGGCTCGTCTACACCGGCAAGTTCGCGCCCCGCTGGAACACCCTCGAAATGTGCGCGCTGCCGCGCCTGCTCGGGCAGCGCGGCGTCGACGCCGAACTCCACATGGTCGGCGACAAGATCCACGACGACCCGGACGACCCCGGCTACGCCGACCGGATGCGCACCGCGCTGGAGAGCGGCGAGGGCGTCGTCCGGCACGGCGGCCACCCGCGCGCCGAGGCGATGCGGCTCACGGCGGGCTGCGACGTCGGCCTGTCGTGGCGGCACCCGGAGATGGACGCGAGCCTCGAACTGTCGACCAAGCTCCTCGAATGCGGGATGCTCGGCGTCCCGGTCGTCCTCAACCGGACGCCCATGCACGAGCGGCTGTTCGGCGCCGACTACCCGCTGTTCGCCGCCACCGAGGCCGACGTCCTCGACGCGCTCACGCTCATCGGCAAGAACCCCGAGGTGTTCACCCTCGCCGCCGACCGCTGCCGCGAGGCCGCCGCCGGGTTCGGCCTCGACGCCGCCGCCGAACGCCTCACCGGCTACCTCGCCGAGACGTTCCCCGCGCCCGTCGAGCAGGTCGCGGCGGCCGCCGCCGCGTACCGTCCGGGGGAGCGGAAGCTGCGCGTCGGGGTCGCGGGGCACGACCTGAAGTTCTTCACCCGCCTCCTCGACTACCTGCGGTCGCGCCCCGACATGGAGATCCGCGTCGACCACTGGGCCGCGCTCAAGGCCCACGACGCCGACCGCAGCCGCGAGATGGTCGAATGGGCCGACGTCGTCATCTGCGAATGGTGCGGGCCGAACGCGCTCTGGTACGCCAAGAACAAGCGCGAGGGGCAGCGCCTCGTCGTCCGGCTGCACCGGTTCGAGCTGTACGCGCCGTGGCCCAAGCAGCTCGACATCGAAGCCGTCGACCAGGTCATCTGCGTCAGCCCCCACTACACGGACCTGACGCGGGAGATGACGGGCTGGCCCGCCGAGAAGGTCGTCACCGTCCCGAACTGGGTGGACGACCGGCAGCTCGACCGGCCGAAGCTGCCCGGGGCGCAGCACCACCTCGGGGTCATCGGCATCGCGCCGTCCCGCAAGCGCCTCGACCTCGCCGTCGACGTCCTGGAGGAGCTCCGCCGCGACGATCCGCGCTTCACCCTCTTCGTCAAGTCCAAGCTCCCGTGGGAGTACTGGTGGATCTGGCAGAAGGACGAGGAGCGCGAGCACTACGAGAAGCTGTTCCGCCGGATCCGCCGCTCGCCGCTCCTCGCGGGCGCCGTGGTCTTCGACTCCTACGGACGCGACGTCGCGTCCTGGCTGCGCCGCATCGGGTTCGTCCTGTCGACCAGCGACGACGAGAGCTTCCACCTCGCGCCCGCCGAGGGCATGGCGTCCGGCGCGATCCCGGCGCTGCTCCCGTGGCCCGGCTCCGACACGATCTACGACCGGCGGTGGATCCACGACGACCCGTCCGCGATGGCCGCGTCGATCGCCACGACCGTCGCGCTCGGCCGCTTCGAGAGCGACGCGGCGGACGCCCGCGAGCAGGTCCGGACGGCGTACGGCCTCGACGAGGTCTGCCGCCGGTGGACGGACCTCCTCGCGCAGCCCCCCGCGCGGACCGACGCGCGGACCGGGGCGCCCGCCGTCCAGTAGCCGCCCTCCCAGGTCCTTCGCCGCAGGCCGAGTTCCCCCTCCCGGCCTGCGGCGAAGGACGCCCTCTCGCGGGGACGCCCTCTCGCGGGACGCCCTCTCGCGCTCGTCCGTAAAGACGTTTTGGCCCCGTGGTGACTTACTCGCCCCTGACCGCCGGGAAGTGCCCGCCGAAGACGGAACGTCCGAAGGTTCGCCACAAGTGCGGATCTGGGACAGATCAGGAGGCGAAGGCATGGGGTACGTCAAGACCAGGGACGGCGAAGAGATCTTCTACAAGGACTGGGGCTCGGGAGACCCCGTGGTGTTCATCCACGGCTGGCCCCTGAACGGCGACGCCTGGGACGACCAGATGCGGACGGTCGCCATGAACGGCTTCCGCGGCATCGCGCACGACCGGCGCGGCCACGGCCGGTCCAGCCAGCCGTTCACCGGCTACGACTTCGACACCTTCGCCGACGACCTGCACGACCTGATGGAACACCTCGACCTGCGGAACGCGACGCTCGTCGCGCACTCCATGGGCGGCGGCGAACTCGCCCGCTACATCGGCCGCCACGGCACCGGACGGGTCGCCCGCGCGGTCCTGCTGTCGGCCATCCCGCCGGTGATGATCCAGGGACCGGGCAACCCCGAAGGCGTCCCCCCGCAGATCTTCGAGGACATCAAGCGCGGCATCCTCACCGAGCGCTCGCAGTACTGGATGGACGCCTCCGAGGGGTTCTTCTCCGCGAACCGTCCGGAGAGCAAGGCCACGCTGGGCAACCGGGAAGCGTTCTGGTTCATGGCCATGCACGAGAACGTCCACGCCGGGGTGGCGTGCGTGGACGCGTTCGCCCGCACCGACTTCACCGACGACCTGCTCGCCTTCGACGTCCCGACGCTGATCGTCCACGGTGACGACGACCAGATCGTCCCCATCGACGCCACCGCCCGCAAGTCCGCGCAGATCATCGCGGACGCCGAGCTGAAGGTCTACGAGGGCGGCTCGCACGGCATCGCGATGGTGCCCGGCGACAAGGAGCGCTTCAACCGCGACCTGCTCGAATTCATCAAACGCTGACCGCGCCGCCGGGGGAAGGGCGGGTCAGCCGGCGCTGGTGCCGGCACCCGCCTGGATCCGCTCGAACTCCTCGACCGGCAGCGTGCGGCGGTGCCCCTCGATCTTCTCCTCGATCGCGGCCATGTTCCGGTTGTAGGCGTTGGTCGCCATCCAGAACTTGTAGATGACCACGAGCTCGAAGAACAGCATCCCGGCGGCGCTGACCGCGACGACCGGGATGATCGCGCCGGAGACGATCGCGGCCGCGACCGGCGCGACGATGAACACGCCCATCTGGAACTCGATGCCGCTGAACAGGTGCGGCCGGATACGGCCGCGCATGAGCACGTCCCGGATGCCCGTGTACCAGGGGAAACGCTGGTAGAGGCCGCCCTGCATGACGGCGTCGGCGGCCTTCTCGGCGGCCTCCTCGCCGACGACGCGGTCCTCGTCGTCCGCGGCGTCGGTGTCGAGCGTGCGCTCCGCCGACGCGAGCCGCGCGTCGACCTCGTCCGGCACGGCGCCCGCGGCGCGCAGCTCCGCCAGCTCCAGCGACTCGGCCTCCCGGCGCGCCTTCGCCAGCGTCGACCGCATCTGCGCCCGCACCTTGAAGATCTCGAGGGAGTCCATGTAGCGGAGCATGTCGAGGAAGACGACGGCGAGCGCCGTCCACACGTAGGCGACGTTGCCGGTCGCGGCGTACTGCCCGGCCATCAGCGCGATCGCACAGGCCAGCACCCGCAGCCGGTCGAAGATGTAGTCGAGCCACGCGCCGAACACCGACCCGGTGCCCTTCAGCCGCGCGATCTTGCCGTCCATGCAGTCGAGCGTGAACGACAGGTGGTACAGCAGCGCGCCCGCCAGCAGCCACTGCCAGTCGGCCATCGCGAAGCACGCGGCCGCCGCCAGCCCCAGCACGAGCGCCGCCACGGTGAGCTGGTTCGGCGTGATCCGGGTGCGGTTCGCGGTGAACTTCACCAGCCGCGCGGCGAGCGGGTCGACGAGCAGCACCGTCCACCACGCGTCACGCGCCTTGTACGTCCGTTGCCGAACGTCGTCGAGCGTGAAGTTCGCCATGGGTGGTGTTCCTTTCGTCGTCAGGGCCGTTCCGATGCTAGCGACTGTCCGGAAGTGGCCTCCGGCATTCTCCCGGACTACCGCCCCAAGGTTCGTTGACCCGGAGGCCGGAACGCCCGCCCCCGTCCTGACGTTGACCTGCGGCGTGTTGCCCTTATGGGCGCCCGAGTTAGGGCAACACGCCGCAGATCAACAACGAAGCGGCTAGGTGTGGAGGGTGGTCAGGAAGGTCTCCCAGTCGGCGGCGACGTCGGCGGCGGCGTAGCGGCGGGCGGTCTCGGGCGCCGCCGCGGCCATCCGGTGGCGCAGCCGCTCGTCGTCGATGAGCCGGACGAGCGCGTCGCCGAGGGCGGCCGGGTCGCCGGGCGGGACGAGCAGGCCGTCGTGCCCGGGGGTGATGATCTCGCGGGGGCCGCGCGGGCAGTCGAACGCGACGGCGGGCAGCCCGCACGCGAAGCCCTCGACGATCGTCATGCCGAACGCCTCGGCCCGCGACGGGACGGCGAGCAGCGACGCCTTCGCGAACTCGCCCTCGATGTCGTCCGTCGGGCCCATCAGCATGACGTTGTTGTAGAGGCCGAGACGGGTGACGCGGCGGCGGAGCTGTTCGAGCCGGGGGCCCTTGCCGTGGATCCGCAGCGTCCATTCCGGGTGTTTCTCTGCGACCCGGGCGAACGCCGTGATCAGCATGTCGTAGCCCTTGATCCAGACGAGCCGTCCGGCGGCGACGACGATCTTGTTCTCCTGCCGGGAGCGCGGGTACACGCGCTCGGGCAGGCCGTTGCGGAGCGTGCGGACGCGCGTGCCCGGCAGGAGCCGCTCGTAGTTCTCGCGGTCGGCGTCGGTGAGCGTGGTGACCGCGTCCAGCCCGGGGTACCAGCGTTCGATCTCGGCGAGGATGCCCGGCTTGTGGATGCCGAGGTGCAGGTGCTCCTGCCCGATGCGGACGACGCCGGACGGCGCGAAGCGGGCCGCCGCGATGTTCAGGCCCGCGCGGGTCGTGACGAGCACGTCGCGCGGAGCCGCCGCAGGGCGCGCGGGATGCGCTCGTCGGTCAGCGCGGAGTACTTGACGTACGAGCGCTCCTCGGGATGGACGAGCGCGCTCGGCTCGTCGAGGAGGCGGCGGGCGCGGCCGGGCCGCAGCCGCGCGAGCCGCACGTCGTCGCGCCGGTCGATCAGGTGGTGCAGCCGGACGCGGTCCGACAGCGGGAACGCCGGGCCGTCGGTGTTGCGCAGCACGCTGACGATCTCGACGTCGTGCCGCCGCGACAGCTCGTCGGCGAGGGTGAACGTGCTGCGCACGGTGCCGTCGAGCGCGGACGACTCCAGCAGCATGAAGACGATCTTCATCGGGCCTCGCCCGCACTCGGGCCGCAGGCGAACGCCAGCTCGTCCCGCACCGTGTAGTAGGGGCGGATCGAGCGGTCCCCGTGGAGCTGCCGCGGGTACGACACCTTGCCGCGCTTGCCGGGGGCGTCGTCGAGGCGGGTGGCCAGCCGCGCGTGGACGTCGGCGACGTCGAGCCACAGGTCCCAGAGGGCGGGCGGTTCGGCGGCCAGGACGTCGACGGCCGCGCACACCTCGAAGGCGGTGCCCTCGACGCGGGCCGACCAGGCGACCCGCCAGCCGCTGCCGCGGGCGACGGCGACGAGGCGGGCGGCGCCCGCGCGCGGCCCGGTGTAGGCGAGCCGCCCGGCGACGCGGATCTCGCCGCCGCCGGGATGCACCGCGACGACCTCGGCGTGCGGTCGCACGGGACGGACGGCGAGCGCGACGCGGACGTCCGGGGCGCGGGTCACGCGGGCGGCGCGGTCGCGGGGACGGTCGGCGTAGGCGAGGAGCCCGTCGAGGGAGAACCCGGGGTCGTCGGTCAGCACCGGACGGGCGATGCCGCCCGCCTCCAGGCACGCCTCCCAGTCGCCGACGTCGAGGTCGGCGACGGGCAGCCGCCAGCGGCGCCCGCCGCCCCCGCCGGACCCCGAGCGGACGGCGCCGGACGCGGCGTGCCGCAGCACGACGCGTTCCCCGTCGGGCAGGGGCGTGTCCCAGCCGATCGTGAGGGTGTCGTCGGCGCCGATCCGGACGTGGTTCGCCACGGTTGCCAAAGATGCGGCCCTTCCCCGAAGTGGACGGGGCATGCTATCAACCCCGCCGGGGGCGTTCGTCACGAGTGAGGCTTCTGTGACGAGTCCCCGTTCGGTGTGTCTTTATTGGATGTTGCCCGCTGCCGCTTCTTCGTTTCCGCGCGGATGCGGCGCTTCGCGGAACGCGCCAGCGCGGGTACCTTTCCGGGCACGACCTCGACCGACAGGTTCCCGCCCTCGGTCCGGTAGAACGCGGCGCTGCGCAGCCCGAGCGGCGCGCACGGGACGGCGGGGGAACGCCCGGGCGCCGTCATCGGCACCCGCGTCCGGGTCCGTTCCGCGCCGACCGTGACCTCCAGCCAGGCGTCCCAGCGCCCGGCGGCCAGCCCCTGCGGGTCGAGCAGGGCGGTGAACGCCAGCAGGTCGCCGTCCTGGTCGCGGCGGACCTCGCCGGTGCGGGCGGTGCCCTGGCTGCGGTGGTCGAGCGCGAAGCCGAGCCGGACGGCGGCCCCGGCGGCGGACGTCGCCGCGATGCGGCCGCGGACCCGCAGCCGCCCGTCGCCGCCCCAGCCGACCTCGTCGAACCGCACCAGCCGCCCGAACCCGGCGGTGCCCGGCGTGACCGTGAACGACAGGTTGCCGTACGGGCGGGTGTAGTACGGGACGACCGCCGCCGCGGACCCGTTCCCGTACGCGACGAGCCGTCCCTCGGGCGGTTCGAGGCCGGGGGAGCGGTCGGCGCCGACCCGGGCCTCCTTGACCAGCTCGTCGTGCGCCACCCGGACGTGCAGGTCCCACGCGCCGGCCGGCAGCGGCCCGCCGGACGCGGCCGTCGCCGCGTCCAGTTCGGCGGTGAACGCGGTCCCGCGGGTCCGGACGGTCAGCAGGTGCTCGCCGCCGGACTTGCGGGTGCGCAGCGGCAGCGTCACCGCGCGGTCGTCGGCGGGGAGCCGGTCGATCGCGGCGGTCCCGTCCAGGCGCAGCACGTCCCCGTACCACTCCAGCCCGGTCAGCTCGCGCCGCAGCGGGAGCCGGTCGGTGACGTCGAAGCACGCGTCCGGGATCGCGGCGGACCCGTCCCCGTACCCGGGGTAGCGGACGTGCGCGCGGTCGCCCGCGACGGCGACCGGGACGGGCGCGTCCGCGAGATCGGCTTCGATGATCTCCACGATGAGGTCGTGGAGCCCGTTGCGGACGCAGTGCGCGAACAGCCGGAACTTGGGCGGTATCCGCATCAGGACGCGTCGGTGAGGAACTCCTCGCACAGGCCGCGCGCGCCCTCGATCGTCCGCCGCCGGGCGTCCTCGTCGAGCAGGAGGTAACGGTCGTTGAACCGGTGCAGGACGTCGCGGTGGAACAGCCGGGTGAGCATCCGGTCGCGGATCGGGCCGGGGTCGCGGTGCGACACGACCTGCTCCAGCAGCGGCCGGGCGGCCCGCGCGAAGTAGATCTCGGGCGGCGCGCCGCCCTGCTGCATGATGCTGGTGCCGTCCTCCCGCTCCACCAGGTAGTAGCAGTCGTAGTCGGCGACGACGGACACGCCGGACGCGTGCAGCAGCGCGTGCACCGTGAAGACCTTGTCCTGGCCGGACGGCGCGTCCTCGGGGAACCGCAGCCGGTGCTCGTCGACCAGCGTCCGGCGGAACAGCTTCTGCGCGGTCAGCGACCGGCGGAAGACGTCGTAGTCGGGGTCGTCCACGGTGACGTGCGCGATGTTGCGGTCGAAGCGCGCCGCGCCCCGCCCCACGCCGACGTAGTTGCCGATGACGATGTCGGTGCCGTTCGCCTCGGCGGCGGCGAGCATCCGCTCCAGCGCCTCGGGGCCGAGCCGGTCGTCGGCGTCCAGGAAGAACAGGTACTCGCCGCGGGCCCGCTCGATGCCCAGGTTGCGGGGGCCGCCGGGGCCGCCGGAGTTCGCCCGCCGCAGCACCGTCAGCCGCGGGTGCAGCGCCGCGAGCCGGTCCAGTTCCTTGTCGCTGCCGTCGGTGGACCCGTCGTCCACCGCGATGACCTCGACGGACTCGGGTGCGATCGTCTGGTCGAGGGCGCTTTCCAGCGACTCGGCCACCGTCGGTATGCAGTTGTAAACGGGCACGATCACGCTGATCTTGGGCAGCCCGCCATCGGGGGATGTCACATGGATTCCTTCAATGTCGTCGCCCGGCGTCAGCCGGCCGACCCGAAGACGCGGTCGACCGTGCGGGCCGCCGCGTGGCCGTCGTCGAGCGGGCAGAACCGTGCGACGAAGTCGTCGTAGCGGGCGGCGTGCCCCGCCGTGGCGGTCTCGACGTCCCGGATCGCGTCGATCAGGTCGTCGGAGGTCTCCACGAGCGGTCCGGGCGCCTCGGCCTCGAAGTCGAAGTAGAAGCCGCGGAGCCGGTCCCGGTAGTCGGCCAGGTCGTAGGTGAAGAACAGCATGGGGCGCCGCGTGTTGGCGTAGTCGAACATCACGACGAGTAGTCGCTGATCATCATGTCGGAGATCAGGTACAGCTCGGTGATGTCGGGGTACAGCGACACGTCCCGCACGAACCCGCCCGGGTCCTCCTGGACGCCGTCCACGACGTTGCTGTGCAGCCGGACGAGCAGGACGTGGTCGTCGCCGAGGGCGGCGCGCGCGCGGTCCAGGTCGAGGCGCATGTCGTGCTTGTACCGGCCGCGGCTGTAGTACTGGTCGTCGCGCCACGTCGGCGCGTACAGCACGACGCGCTTGCCGTCCGGGATGCCGAGCCGGGCCCGGACCCGCTTGGCGACGGCGTCCGCGTCGGGGCTGTGCAGCAGGTCGTTGCGCGGGTAGCCGACCTCCAGCATCTCGCCCTTGAACGCGAACGCGCGCTTGAAGATCTCGGTGCTGAACGGGTTCGGCGACAGCAGGTGGCTCCACTCGGGGACCTTCGGGCCCGCCGGGCCCTTGTCCTTGCTCTGCAGCGCGGACTTCATCCCCGGCGCGTACGCGAAGTGGACCTCCTTGACGTCCCGGCCGATCTTCTTCAGCGGGGTGCCGTGCCAGGTCTGCACGACGATCTGGTCGGGGTGCCGCTGGAACCAGTCGCCGAGCCGGTGGTTGGTGACGATGTACTTCGACGTCGTCACCGCCTCCTGCCACTCCTTGCCGTTCAGGCGGACGGCGTTCAGCGTGTCGGGCAGTTCGGCCTGCGCGTCGTTGACGACCCACAGCTGTTCGAGGTCGGAGCCGCGCCGCAGCAGCTCCTCGTGGATCGACTTCGGGCTGTCGGAGAACTGGCGCCCGTTGAAGCAGGAGAACAGCACGGCGTCGCGGAGCCCGTCGCGGGCGACCCGCTTGCGGGCCTCCTCCCGGTACTTGCCGCCCGCGCTCTTCTCCTCGCTCGACACGTCGCCGGTGACGGCCACGACGAGCCGCCCGTTCTTGGTCTCCAGCTCGTAGCCGCGCCGCGCCACCTCCAGCGGCCCCGGCAGCGAACGCTGCGCGGCGTCGGCCAGCCGGACGGTCAGCGCCCGCTCGCCGGGCGGCCGGAACAGCACGTCCCAGCGGCCGGGCCGCAGCGGCAGGACGCCCGCGACGCTCGGCACCGCCGCCGCCGGGACCTCCGCGCGCAGCACCCCCGAACCGTCCCGGACGAGGTCGAACGCGAACTCCTTGCGGCGTCCGCGGCTGCGCACGACGATCTGCCCGGACTCGTGCGCCGGGTGCGTCGCGGCCAGCGACAGGGTCCCGTCGGGACGCCACACGCAGTCGTCCACCGACAGCCGCGTCGTCGCCCGCCGCACCCGCACGTACCCGCTCGGGCCGCGGCCCGCGCTCACCTCCAGCGCGCCGAACGTGCGCGCCGCCTCCTGCACGCCCTCCGCGAGGACGAGCGGACGGTCGTCGCCGTCCCCGGACGCCACGGACAGCGCCCAGTCGCGGGTGTCGTCGATCGAGTCGGGGTCGATGTCGACGTCGAGCGCGTCCGGGTCGACGCGCACCGTCCAGCCGCCGGGCCGGGCGGTCACCGGGACGGGGACGCGCGAGTCGCCGAGCGTCAGCACCGCTTCGGCGGGCGCCTCGCTCGCCGACCCGCTCGCCGACTCGACCTCGACGATGAGCGCCTGCCCGTCCCAGCGCAGCGCCGTCGCCTTCTCCCGGACCCGCTCCACCCGCACGACGAGGTTGCCCTCGACGACCTTCGGGACGACGCGGACGTCGTCGGCGACGTACCGGTAGGGCGGGTTCGCGCCCGTCCCCGAGCCGCCGCCGCGCACCGGGCCCTGCCGGAACACGCCCGCGTTCAGCACCGAGGCGTGCACCTCCCAGGTGCCCTCGGCCCACCCGCCGCGCTCCTTCAGCTTCGCGGCGTCCAGCGCGAACTCGAACCCGGTCCAGCCGCCGGACGACTTGCCCGGCTTCGGCGTCTGCCGCGCCCGGACGGTGACCTTGCGGCCGCCGTTGCGCAGCGTCACCGTCTTGATCGCCGTCCAGCGGCGGCGCGAGCTGACCGAGTTGATGTACGCCTCGCCGGTGACGACGAGCCGGTCGTCCTCCCACGACACCGCGTGCGTCCGGCCGCGCATCTTCACCTCGTCGCGCGCCCGGTACACGTCGCGGGGGACGTCGACCTTGGCGTCCTTCCAGTACGGGTAGACGACGTAGCGGCGCAGCGGGTCCCGGACGATCGACGGCGAGGACTTGCCGCGCTCGTACCGGACGACCTTCACCAGCTCCATCGTGTGGCCGCTGGTCGCCAGGTGCCACTTCAGCCGGGTCAGCGCGGGCGCGTCGCCGAACACCTTCGCCGAGACGCCGTTCGCGTACGCCGCCGCGAGCGCGATGACCTGCTCGCGCTCGTCCCCGGACAGGTCCGGCAGGGCGTCCAGGAACGTCTTCAGCTCGGTCGTGACGAGCGCGAGCTGCAGCCGCCGCAGCTCCTTGACGTCGCCGCGCTCGGCGACGAACGCGGTGGCGAGGTTCGCGGCGGCGAAACCGTCCGCGATCTCCTGCAGCTCGGTCGTCGGCGCGTACCGCCGCGACCGCCGGTGCACGACGATGTCCGGCACGACGTCGACGGACTTCGCCAGGTGCAGCGCCCGCACCATCACCGGCAGGTCGTCGTAGCGGGCGAGGTCGGGGAACTCCAGCCCGCAGGCGTCCCAGAACGAGCGCCGCAGCAGCGTCCCGACGATCTTGCGGTCGGTCAGCAGGTCGGGGCTGCGGTGCAGGTCGGTGCCCGTCGCCGGGGCCGCGGTGTCGCCGCGCGCCTTCCACTGCGACACCTGCCCGGTCCACTTGCGGGACGCGTCGGGGCCCTTCGCCAGCTCCGCGCCGGACTTCTCCAGCGCGCCGAGCAGCGCCTCGACCGCGTCCGGCGGCAGTGCGTCTCCGGAGTCGGCGAACAGCAGGAACTCGCCGCCGCTCTCGGCCACGCCCAGGTTGCGGGCGGCGCCCCGGCTGGGGGCGCCCTTGCGGATCAGCCGGAACCGGTCGTCCGGCAGGGCCGCGCCCGCGGCGGTGCCGGTGCCGTCGTCCACGACCAGGACCTCAAGGTCGCGGTACGTCTGGACCGCGAGCGACTCCAGTACGGCGCCGAGGTCTTCTCCGCGTGGGAGAGCACGATGACGCTGATGCGAGCGGGCATGCCCACTCCTTCGTGAGCTGGCGAACCGGAACGACGGTCCGGTCGCGGACGGTCAGGGGGTACTGCCGACGGCCCGGTGGGGCGCCGCCGCCGCGGAGTCGTGCCCGCCCTCAGGACGCGCCGCTGCTCGCCGACTCCGCGGGCGCGGCCACCGGCGGGAGCTTCTCGCCGAGGAAGACGCGGCGCACGGCCCGTTCGGCGGCGTTCCCGTCGTCCCACGGGCAGAAACGGTTGCGGAACGCCTCAAGGTTCTTCTCCGCCGCGTCGCCCCACGCCGACCGGGACACGAACGCGTCCACCAGTTCGGACTCGGTACGGGCGACGACGCCGGGCGGGAACTCGGTGAGGTCGAAGTTGACGCCGCGGGTGAGCCGGTAGGTCTCCCAGTCGTTGGCGTAGATCACGATCGGCTTGCCGAGGTTGGCGTAGTCGAACATGACGGACGAGTAGTCGGTGAGCAGCGCGTCCGACGCGACGGACAGGTCCTCGACCGACGGGTGCTTGGAGACGTCGATCACCCGCTCCTCGGGCCACCCGAGGTCGGCCGCCATGTCCTTGAGCTTGTAGAAGTAGTGCGCGCGCAGCAGCAGGACATGGTCGTCGCCGAGCTGCTCGACGACCCGGCCGATGTCGAACATGGGGCTGTAGTTGCGCTGGTAGTCGCGGTGCGTCGGCGCGTACAGGATCGCGGTCTTGCCCTCGGGGACGCCGAGGTCGGCGCGCAGCCGCACCCGGTCCTTCTCGGTGGCGCGGATCAGCCGGTCGTTGCGCGGGTACCCGATCTCCAGCATCTCGTAGTGGCACGGGTACGCCCGCTCCCACGCCTCGCTGGACAGCGGGTTGGACGAGACGAGGTAGTCCCAGCGGTCGCAGCGCTCGATGAGGGCCTTGAAGTCCATGTCGGCGGCGCCGACCGGGTACTCCATCTGGTCGAGGCCCATCTTCTTCAGCGGCGTGCCGTGCTGGGTCTCCAGGTGCACCTGCCCCGGCCGCTTGACGATGTGGTCGGGGAAGTTGACGTTGTTGACGAAGTACTTCGCCGCGGCGACCGTCCGGTAGTACTCCGCCGACCCCGGCACCACGTACTCGACGCCTTCGGGCATGTCCTTGCGGCCGCCCTTCTTCACCACCCACACGCAGCGGATGTGCGGGGCGAGCTCGCGCACCTTCTCGTAGATCGCGGCCGGATTGCAGGCGTACCCGCGGTACCAGTAGGCGCCGAACACGGCGAGGTTCTCGTCGATCGGCATCCGCAGCCGCATCTGGTAGTAATAGCGCTCCTTCGCCAGCTCCTTGGAGCGGACGACGCCGCGCTTCTGCAGCTTGCGGACCTTGCGGGTGCCCTTCTTCGCCTTCGCGGTCAGCGTCGGGGAGCTGAGCCGCTCCCAGGCGCGGAAGTCGTTCCGCTCGATCGCCCGGTGCTTGTCGGCGAGGCGCGGCTCGTCGTCCGGCGGCACGTGCCCGGCCGGCTTGTACCGGTTGTACCACTTCGACATCTCGGTGAAGTAGCGCTGCTTCTCGGACGCGACGATGCGGTCGGGCCGCTCGATGATGACGAGCAGGTGCCAGATCGCCCGGTTGAACATCGTGGACCGGAACTGGTCCGCGTACGAGCCGATCTGGTCCATGAACGCGAAGATGCGGTCGTACTGGTCGAACGCGTCGAAGTGCTTGGCGCTCGCCGTCTTGGTGATCGCGCCGCGGCGGCGCTGCCGGTAGATGTAGCAGACCCGGTCCAGCAGGCTGATCCGCTCGGCCGCCATGAGGACCGGGTAGGTGATGCTGACGTCCTCGTAGTAACCGCTGTTGGAGCGCAGCCCGGTCCCGATCAGGAACTCGCGGCGGATCGCCCGGTTCCAGATGGAGGTGAACATCTCCAGGCACTGCGGACGCTCGGCGAGCGTGAACACGTCCGGTGCGGGCGGCTCGCGGAACAGGTGGTTGATGATGCTGCGCTTGACCCGCCCGTTCCAGTACGAGCGCGCGTAGTCGAACATCAGGACGTCCGGGCGCGTCTCGGCGAGCCGGTCGAGGATCGCGCGGACCGCCCCCTCGGTGGCGTAGTCGTCGCTGTCGAAGAACCAGACGTAGTCGCCCGTCGCCATGTCGAGCCCGACGTTGCGGGCCTGGCCGAGCCCGACGTTCTCGGTGAGGTGACGCACCCGCACCCGCGAGTCCCGCTCGGCGAACTCGTCGAGGATGAGCCCGCAGGCGTCCGGCGAGCAGTCGTCGATCGCGATCACTTCGAGGTTGGGCACGCCCGGCTCGAGGATCGACTCCATGCACTGCCGCAGGTAGCCCTGCACCTTGTGCACCGGAACGATGATGCTCAAAGAGACGTCGTTGTTTTCACTGCTCACGCGCTGGCCAATCGGTTAACGAGAGACGAAGGAACGGTAGCCGCTAGCGTAGATCGATACTACGTCCTGCTTTGCCGTGTCTTGAGAAGCCAGTCGACACGGGGCTCGACCGCCCAGCGGGTGACGCGGCGCACCGGCGACGTGCCGAGCAGGACACCGAGGGCCACCGCGCCCAGCGTCACCGCCACGATCCCCGCCGGGGTGTGCAGAGACTCACTCTCGAAGTAGCCGCCGTAGTCGAGGACCTTCACGAACAGCCCGTGCAGCAGGTAGATGAACATCGTGCGGGCGCCCATCGCGGTGAACCAGGTCGTGCCGCGCGGGATCACCGCGAGGAACGCGGCGCCCAGCAGCAGCGCCGCGACCATGGCCGCGAACCGCAGCCCCATGCCCTCCAGGGCCGAGTACTCCATGGCCTCGTAGCCCCGGTTCCACCAGAGCAGGTCCGAGTTGATCTCCGGGACGATCGTGCCGAGCTGCCACAGGTAGGCGATCGGCAGCGCCGCGACGAGCACGGCGGCCCCCGCCCAGCGCGCCCACCGGGCGCGCAGCCACTGGATGCGCGCGGGGTCGATCGTCAGGCCGAGCACGAAGAACGGCAGCAGCCCGACCGTCCGCGCGACCGTCCCGTCCGCGTTGAACGTCCAGCTGCCGGCGATCAGGCACAGCACCACCGACACGGCCGTCGGGTGCCGCAGGTGGCTCCACAGCGGCGCGCTCAGCCGCCAGAACACCATGGCGACCAGGAACCACATCAGGTAGTGCGGCCGGAACAGCTCGTGCAGATCGAAGTCCGCCCCGTTGATGAAGATCAGCTGCAGCCGGTACGGGACGATGAAGATCAGGTACGGGACGACGAGCGTCGGCAGGATGCTGCGGAACTTGTCCGTCGACCGCATGAAGCCGCGCGAGAAGAAGCCGGAGATGAACACGAACACCGGCATGTGGAACGCGTACAGCACGGTGTAGGCGGCGGCCACGGCGTGGCTCTCACCGAAGTTCGCCCAGACGTGGCCGACCACGACGAGCACGGCCGCGCAGAACTTGGCGTTGTCGAAGTACGCGTCCCGCCGCCCGGACGGACGGCCCGGCGGCTCCGCGGGGCCTTGCGGCGCGTCCGTCCCGGACGCCGGTGACGGGGAACTGGGGGAGGTGGAAGTGGCAACCATAATTCCGAAGGGGAGACGTCACGGTGTCGTGGGAGTGGCATGGGAGTAACGACACGGTCACTGTAGTGGGGGTGCCGGGCTACTTCTTCGCCTTGGCCGGACGCCTGAGCGGGGTGAACATCCACGGCATCTTGGGCTCCAGCGCCCACCGCATCACCCGGACGACCGGCGCGGTGCACAGCACCGTCACGACCACGGCGGCGATCGCGGCGACGCCGAGCACGCCGGGTTCGGTGTTGATCCAGCCGATGTCCCATCCGTCGGTGAAGTTCATCGCCCGGGTCAGGAAGCCGTGCAGCAGGTAGCCGTACAGGGTGGCGGCGCCGAGCCCGGTGAACCAGTGCTTGCGGCGCGGCATGATCGCCAGGAACGCGGCGACGAGGACGAACGCCGCGGCGAACATCGCGACCCGCATCACCGTGCCGGTGACGTTGCTGACGCCCAGTTCCTCGTGCGTGTGCCGCCAGAAGATCCAGTCGATGTTCATCCGGTCCATCGCCAGGTAGGCGAAGCCGAGCCCGCCGGCCAGGACGACCGCGCCGATCGGCCGCGCGATCGGCCGCTTCAGCACCTCGAAGTGCTCCGGCCGCAGCACCAGCCCGAGGACGTAGAACGGCAGCAGCCCGAGCACCCGGTGGAGGCTGAGCGTCGAGCCGAGCTCGCCCGTGTAGGACAGCAGCGAGATGACCAGCGACAGCGCCACCGGCCAGCGGACCTGCTGCCACACCGGGGTCGACAGCCGCCACATGAACAGCGCGAGCAGGAACCAGGTGAGGTAGTAGGGCTCCAGGAGGCTGACCTCCAGCCGCCCGCGCCCGGTGCCGACCCAGTCGTAGAGCGAGTAGGCGACCTCGAACACCACGTAGGGGACCCCGACGGCCGTGATGAGCCGGCGGGCCTTGCCGCCCGAGAACGTCCAGTTCCGCGACATGTAGCCGGTGAGCACGATGAACACCGGCATGTGGAACATGTAGATGAACAGGTACAGGCCCTTGGCGAGCGGCACGTTCTGCAGGTAGGCGACGGAGTGCCCGATCGCCACCAGGACGATCGCGAAGTACTTCGCGTTGTCGAAGAACGGGTCGCGCTGCTTGCGCGGCTTCGCCGCGGGCGGCGGGCCGGCGGGCGCCGGGACGGTCGCCGCGGGTGCGGCCTCCGCCGTGCCGGGTGCCGTGCCGGGTGCCGGGGGGACGGTCGCCGCGGCGGGCCCGTTCGTCCCGTCCGGACCGTCCGGCCCGGTGGCGTCCGGCGGCGGGACCGTTCCCGTCGCCGGTTCCGCCGACTGCGATGTGGACGTGCTGTGGGTCATGCGCCTGCCCCGATCGATCCTTCGCGGATCAGGTTTCGCTGCAGATGTCGTCGCTGGCGCGGATCTCGCCCTGCTGTTCCGGGATGCCCTGCTGACCGCCCTTGAGGTCGGTCCAGTTCGTCCCGATGACGAGGTCGACGACGCCGGGCTGGGCGTCGCCGGTCTGCGCCGCCGCCGTCGGCTTGCTCGGGATGAGGGCGGCCAGGCTCTTCGCCTGGTTCTCCGCACCGGAACCGTACAGCACCTTGGTGGCCTCTGTCCGCTCGGCGTTGCCGCCGACCGTGACCTGGAAGCCCTGCGCCTCCAGCGAGGTCTCGACGCGCGACGCCTGGCCGTTGATGCCGCTGCCGTTGAAGACCCGCACGCGGATCTGCTTCGGCGGGATCGTCGGCGCGGCCTGCTTCGGCGTCCCCCCGGTCGTCTTCTTCTTCTCCTCTTCCGGCGGCTTCTTGTCCTCGCGGACGGACTTGAAGAACGCGTCCGCGTTCGGGGACAGGATGAGCCGGTTCTTGTCCTGGGGGTCCTGGCCGTTCGGGACGGTCACGAAGCGCAGCTTGCCGGACGACAGCCCCTGCATGCCCTGCGCGATGTCCCTCATCGCGGTCACCGACAGCTCGCTGTCGGTGGTGAGCGACTCGGTCGTCGCGTTGAGCAGGCTGAGCAGCGCCTTGGGGTTGGTGAGCACGCCCGCGCTCATCACCTTGCTGGCGAGCGCCCCCAGGAACTTCTGCTGCCGCTTGATCCGGCTGGTGTCGGTGCCGTCGCCGAGGCTGTAGCGGGCGCGGACGTACGCCAGCGCGACCTCGCCCTCGATCTCGTGCTCGCCCCTGCTCAGCTTCAGCCCGGACTTCTTGTCGTCGACGTCCTTGTTGAGGCACACCGGAACGCCGCCGATGGCCTTGGTGATGTTCTTGAAGCCGTTGAAGTCGACCTGCACGAAGTGGTCGATGCGGATGTCGGTCATGCTCTCCAGCGTCTTGATGACGCAGGTGGCGCCGCCGACGGTGAACGCCGAGTTGATCTGCACCCGGCCCGAGCCCGCGACCGTCTTGCCTTCGCGGTCCTCGCACTCGGGACGCTGCACCATCAGGTCGCGGGGGAAGCTGATCGCCATCGCCTGCTCGCCGCCGGGCGACAGGTGCAGCAGGATCATCGTGTCCGAGCGGGGCAGCTCGTTCTTCATCTGCGCGCCGTACTTGGCGTTCGCTCCCTCGCGGGTGTCGGACCCGAGGAGCAGGATGTTCATCGCCTCGTTCAGCTTCTCCGGCCGGTCGGGCCCGAGCTTGGCGTTGACGTCCTCGTGCGCGATGTTGCCGAACGCCTGCCGGTATAGGCCGTAGGCCGTGAGAGAACCGAGCACCATGACCGCCGAGAGGCCGATGCACACCCAGCCGAGGATTCGCCAGCCGCGCCGGGGCGGCGCCGGTTCCTCAGGGTCGGCGTCATCGACGTACTCCATGTACATCGGGTTGCTGTTCATCGGCTCCGTGGTTCCGGTGGGCCCGCTTTCACAGGTCGGGACGTGGACGATGGGCGGATTCGTCGTGCGCGGAGGGGGCGTACGGGGACGGGGCGGCGGGCGGGCAGGGGGCGTGACGGACGCAAGGGAAGCGTAGTCAGGCGAGCCGACGTACGGACCCGGTTGCGTCATTCCAGCCCGGGAGTCCGGCCACCGCCGTCACATGCTCCACCGACACCCGCCTATTTACGGCGGTTTTGTCGAAGTTTCGTTGGATTATGACGGAAGCACCCGAGGCTAGTGGTGCGAGCAGTCCGGCCAGAACCCCGTCGAGTGTGGCGAACGACATGTCAACCAGAAGCCTGTCCCGTGCGTCGAGCTCCCATTTCTCGACGGCGGCGTGCGCCGCGCTCACCAGATCCGCACCGCTGAGTGTGGCGTTTGTCACACTCAACGCGGGCAACCGCGGCGTGACCCCCGGCCCCGCCGCGAACCGGTCGCCGTACGAGCGACCTCCGCCGCGTAGTCCACGACGCCCGGCGGGCAGTGCCCGAGCGGCGCGCCCAGCGCGTGCAGCGACAGCCCCACGATCTCCTCGGCGTCCGCGTCGGCGAGGACCTCGTCCAGCGCCTCCTCCGACGTCGCCAGGACGTACGGCTCGGAAGCCCCGAACGGCTCGGCCGCGCCGTCCTCGGAGCGCGCCTCCAGCGAGCCGGGCGTCACCGGCTCGGCGACCACTCCCGCGGACCAGCAGGCCAGCAGCCACACCGACGTCTGCCAGTGCGGCGGCAGCGCGAGCACCGCGCGCGTCCCGGGCTCGACGCCCAGGCCGTCCACCAGGAAGTTCGCCGTCTTGGCGACCCAGTTGTCGAACGTGCGCGCCGACAGTTCGACGCGCTCGTCCGTCCGGTCGTCGTAGAAGGTCACCAGCGGCCGGGACGGGTCGTCGGCGACCCGCCGCCGCAGCAGCTCCACCGGCCCGGTGTTGCTCTCGCTCATGCAGCCGAGCGTAGAACCTGCCGGGACGATCACGGGTCAAGGCAACGTCTCATCGGCATCGGCGGGCGCCCGGTGCCGCTACGCTCCGCACAGATGAACGAGCGGACGAGTACGTCGGCGGGCCGGGTGCTCGCCCGGATCACCATCGCGCCCGCGCTGATCGTCGCGGCCTGGCTCGCGGTCTCGCTGCCGCTGCTGCTGGCGGGCGTGTTCCACCCCGCCCCGGCGATCGCGCTGTTCGTGCCGGTCGCGGCGCTGGCACTGCGGTACGGCCTGCGCTCCGGGCCGCGCGCCGACGCGCCGGACGGACCGGCCGGCGACCCGGGCGAGCCGGGCGAGCCGGGCGTCCGGACGGTGCGACGCCGCGGACCCTCGCGGGCGTGCTGGCGGTCGTCGCCGTCTTCACCGTTTACCAGGTGTTCATGCTCTCGGAGCAGATCATCGTCCGCCGCGACCCCGCCTCCTACGTCCAGTTCGCGGTGTGGCTCGCCGAGCACGGTTCCCTGCCGATCCCGCAGTCGCTCTGGGCGTTCGGCGGCGCCGACCCCGCCCTCGGGTTCGAGAGCCCCGCGTTCTACGCGGAGGGCGGCGCGATCGTCCCGCAGTTCATGGCCGGGTTCCCGATCGTGCTGACGCCCGGCGGCTGGCTCGCCGGCGCCTCCGGCATCCTGCTCACGGCGCCGCTGCTGGGCGCCTGCTGCGTGCTCGCGTTCGCCGGGCTCGTCGCGCGGCTGGTCCGGCCCCCCGCTGGGCGCCCGCCGGGGCGCTGCTGCTCGCCGTGTGCCTGCCGATGCTGTGGGCGTCCCGCAACACCCTGAGCGAACTGCCCGCGATCATCCTGCTGCTCGGCGGCCTGTCGCTGATCCACGACCGCCCGCCGCGACGCCCGGCGCGGCGCCGCACCGCGACCGTCGACGCCAAGTACTTCCTCGCGGGCCTCGCGCTCGGCCTGATCGTGCTCGTCCGCATCGACGGGCTCCGCGACGTGCTGCCGCTCGTCGCCCTCGCGGGCCTGCTCGTCGGGCTGCCGGCGCGCGCCGGGTACTGGCTGGCGGGCGGGCTGCTGCTCGGCGTCGCCGCCGGGCTCACCGAGGGCGTCGCGCTGTCCCGCCCGTACCTCGAATACCTGCGCGGCTCGGTGCTGCCGCTGCTGGCCATCGCGGCGGTCGTCGTCGCGGCGTCCGTCCTGCTGGCCGTCCTGCTGAGGCTCGACCGGACGAACGCGCGCCTGCGGGCGCTCGCGGGCGCCGTCCGGCACGGGCGGCTCCCCGACGTCCTCGCCGCGCTGACCGTCGCGGCGTTCCTCGCGTTCGCCGCGCGGCCGCTGTTCCAGACCGCCGTCCGCGTCCCCGACAACCCCGACGACCGGCTGAACGCGCAGTTCATCGAGGCCGTCCAGAAGATCAACGGCATGCCGGTGGACGGCACCCGGCAGTACACCGAGCTGTCGCTGTACTGGGTCGCCTGGTACATCGGCGTGCCCGCGCTGCTGTTCGCCGTCGTCGGCGCGGCCGTCCTCGGGCGGCGGCTGCTGCGCGGCCGGTCCGCGGCGTGGCTGCCCGCGTACGCCGTGATCGTGTGGACGACGACGCAGGTCCTGGTCCGGCCGGGCATCACCCCCGACCATCCGTGGGCGTCCCGCCGCCTGATCGGCCTCGTCGTCCCCGGCCTGCTGCTGTTCGCGCTGTTCGGGGCGGCGTGGACGGCCCGGCGGGTGCGGCGCCTCGGCTACTCGCCGCGCGTCCTGCGCTGGGGCGTCGGCACCGGGTTCGTCGTGATGCTCGTGCCGATCGTGCTGGTCTCCGCGCCCTACCTGGCGTCGCGGACCGAGCAGGGCGAGGTCGCGGCCGTCCGCGGGCTGTGCGACCGGCTCGGCGACGACGCGTCCGTGATCGCCGTCGAGCGCGCCACCGCCGACCGGTTCCTGCAGGTCGTGCGGGGGATGTGCGGCGTGCCGACGGCCCGCACGGCCGACGGCGCCACGCCCGGCGACGTCCGGCGGGTCATCGGGAAGGTGCGCGCCGCGGGCCGCACCCCGGTCCTGCTCGGCGCGCGGCGCGCCGACGTCGCGCCGTACGGGACGGCCGAGCAGGTCGTCCGCGTGCGCACCGAGCAGGACGGACGCACGCTGAACGAGCCCCCGCGCGGCACCTGGGGCCTCTCGATCGACGTGTGGATGTCGCGTCCCACCGGCCCCGGCCGTCCCGATGACGGCGGGTCGGGCGGCTGAGGCGAGTATCCTCGCCCTGCGTGAGCACCCAGCCTGCCGATCCCGCGGCCGAACACGTCCACGTCACGATCGTCCTGCCCTGCTACAACGAGCAGGACCATGTGATCGACGAGGTCGAGCGCATCTGCAAGGCGATGGACAACAGCGGCAAGACCTACGAGCTGCTGGCCGTGGACGACTGCTCGACCGACGACACGCTGGCTCGGCTGCGGGACGCCGAGTCGCGGTTCCCGAACATGCGGATCATGGCGTTCCAGCACAACAGCGGTTCGGGGACCGTCCGGCGCATCGGCTCGCAGCAGGCCCGCGGCGACATCGTCGTGTGGACCGACGCCGACATGTCCTACCCGAACGACCGGATCCCCGAGTTCGTCGAGATGCTCGACGAGAACCCGGCGATCGACCAGGTCGTCGGGGCCCGGACCAGTGAGGAGGGGACGCACAAGGCGCTGCGGGTGCCCGCGAAGTGGTTCATCCGCAAGGTCGCCGAGCGGCTCACCAACTCCAAGATCCCCGACCTGAACTCGGGGCTGCGGGCGTTCCGCCGCGAGGTGTCGCTGCCCTACCTGCGGCTGCTGCCGCCCGGGTTCTCCTGCGTGACCACGATCACCATCGCGTTCCTGTCGAACCAGCACCCGGTGCACTACGAGCCGATCGAGTACGCCAAGCGGGCCGGGAAGTCGAAGTTCCACTTCACCAAGGACGCCTACCGCTACATCCTGCAGGTGCTGCGGATGGTCATGTACTTCAACCCGCTGAAGGTCCTGATGCCCCCGGCGCTCTGGCTGATCCTGATCGGCCTCGGCAAGGGCGTCTTCGACATGATCGTCCACTTCGGGTACTTCGCGAACAACACGATCATGATCTTCGTGACCGGTCTGCTCATCGCGTCGCTGGCGCTGCTCGCCGACCTGATCGTCCGATCACGCGTGGACGCCTAGCGTGGGCGCGCCGAACACCACCGCGATGCGCATCTCCGTCGTCGGCCCCGCGTTCCCCTACAAGGGGGGCGGCGCCCACCACACCACCGAGCTGGCGCACCGGCTCGCCGCCGCCGGGCACGACGTCGCCATCGAGTCGTGGCGCGCCCAGTACCCGTCGTTCCTGTACCCGGGGCAGCAGACGATCTCCGAGCCGGAGGGCGAGCCGTTCCCCGGCACCCGGCACCGGCTCGACTGGCGGCGCCCGGACGGCTGGTGGCGCACCGGCCGGTCCCTGCGCTCGCGCGACCTCACCGTGCTGGCCGTCCTCAGCCCCGTGCAGGTACCCGCCTACCTGGGCATCCTCGCGGGCCTCGGCCGCCGCGCCCCGGTCGTCGCGCTGTGCCACAACGTGCTGCCGCACGAACGCAAGCCCTACGACGTCCCGCTGATGCGGCGCCTCCTGCGGCGCGTGCACGGCGTGCTCGTCCACTCGGACGCGCAGGCCGAACTGGCGCGGGGGCTCACGGCGCGTCCCGTCCGGGTGGCGGAGATGCCCGCGCACCTCCCGGCCGCCCCGGCCACCGCGCGGGACGACGGGGTGCGCCGCCGGCTGCTGTTCTTCGGGATCGTCCGGCCGTACAAGGGCCTGGACGTCCTGCTGCGCGCCCTCGCCGCGGGCCCGGACGACGTCGCGCTGACCGTCGCGGGCGAGTTCTGGGGCGGCGTCGAGGACACCGAGAAGCTGATCGGCGACCTCGGCCTCGCCTCCCGGGTGGAGCTGCGGCCCGGGTACGTGCCCGCCGCCGACGTCCCCGGCCTGTTCGCGGCCGCGGACGCGCTCGTCCTGCCCTACCGGACCGCCACGGCCTCGCAGAACGTGTGGATGGCCCACGAGCACGGCGTCCCGGTCATCGCCACCGACGTGGGCGGGTTCGCCGGCCAGGTACGCGACGGCGAGGACGGGCTGATCTGCGCGCCCGGCGACGTCGCGTCCCTGACATCCGCGCTCGGCCGCTTCTACGCACCGGGGGAGCCGGAACGTCTCCGCTCCGGCGTCCGCCCGGCCGACCACGGCCCCCTGTGGGACGCCTACCTGGCGGCGCTCACAGGTGCGGTTCGATGATCTTCAGGAAGGCCCGCTTCGGCTTCGCGCCGGTGACCTGCTCCACGACCTCGCCGTTCTTGAACAGCAGCAGCGTGGGCAGCCCGAGGACGCTGAACTGTCCCGGGGTCCGCGGGTTCTCGTCGTAGTTCATCTTCGCGATCTTGAGCTTGCCGTCCAGCTCGGCCGCGATCTGGTCGAGGACGGGGGCGATCATCTTGCACGGACCGCACCAGTCCGCCCAGAAGTCGACCAGCACGGGGATGTCGCTCTTGACGACCTCGTCGTCGAACGTCGCGTCGGTCACGGTGACCGGAGTCGTCACGGGGCCTCCTTCGTCGGGTGCGTACCGTTCACAAGTCCCGCGCGCGGCCGATCATTCCCGCCGTCGTCCACTACCGCGCCCTTCGGCGGCTTCGTCAGCGCGAACGCCGCGCCCGCGATGAGCAGATCCGCGGCCGTCAGCAGGACGCGGCTGGCGATCGCCACCACGACCGCCGCGCCCCCCGGGAGCGCCGGGCTCAGCACCACGGTCAGCGCCGCTTCCCGCGCCCCGATCCCGCCCGGCGCGATGAACACCAGGAAACCCACCACGAACGCCAGCGCGTACGCGCCCGTCGCGAGGAACGGCAGCCGCGTCCCCTCGCCGTCCACGCCCGCGCACAGCAGCCACAGGTGGACGCCGAACAGCACCCACCCGAGGACCGTCCAGCCGATCGCCCGCAGCGTCACCGCCAGGCTCACCGGACGCTCCAGCGGCGGCCGCCGCAGCAGCTTCAGCATCACGCCCAGCGCCCACGTGACGATCTTCGGATGCAGCGCCGCGAGCAGCACCGGCGCCAGCAGGAACAGCCACCAGAACCTCTCGCGCGCCTCCGCCGACGTCAGCGGCAGCGTCACCGCCGCGACCGCGAGCCCGCACGCCGTGGACGTCGCCACCGCCAGCAGCGTCGACCCGAAGCTCCGCTCCGCCGGGACCTTGTGCTCGCGCGTCATCTCGATCTGCGTGACCAGCGCCCACACCTTGCCGGGCACGTACTTGCCGAGCTGCGAGATCCCCGAGATCCGGAACGCCGCGCCGACCGGCAGCGGCGACCCGAGCCCGCCGAGCAGCGTCCGCCACCCGAGCATCCACACGAACAGCCCCGCGACGCCCGCGGCCAGCGAGCCCGCCAGCGCGAGCCAGGACATGTCGCGCATGGCCCGCACGGTGGCGTCCCACTGCGACGCCACGCTGTAGGCGCAGAAGGCCAGCGCGAGCAGAACCAGCAGCACCCGCAGGACCCGCACGGCGACGACCTTCTTGTTCACGCGCCCCAGAGTAGGCGAACACGGGCCCCGAACGCGGCACTCCCACGGGCCGTCCGCCGTAAGCTACGTCCGATGAAACTCTCCGATGCGATCGCCTTCATGGGCCACCAGGTGCACGTCTGCCGGTACCGCGAGGCCGGGACGCTGCTCGGCTGGATGGGCCGCGACCTGCGCGGCCGCCGCGTCCTCGACGTCGCGGGCGGCGACGGGTACTGGGCCGGGCAGGCCCGCAAGAAGGGCGCCGACGCCGTCTCCATCGACCTCGCCCGCGGCAAGATGGAATACGGCCGGACGCTCGCGCACGCCCCCGCGCTCGTCGAGTGCGACGCGCTGCGCCTCCCCTTCGGCGACGCGTCCTTCGACGCGATCCTCTCGGTCTGCGCCATCGAGCACTTCGACGACGGCGGCCGGTCCCTCGACGAGATGGCCCGGGTGCTCAAGCCCGGCGGCGCGATCTTCATGTCCGCCGACGTCCTCAGCCGCGCCGACGCCTGGCCGAAGCTGCGCGACACGCACAAGGCCAAGTACCACGTCCAGCACACCTACACCCACGAGAGCCTCCGCAAGCTCATGGACGAGCGCGGCCTCGACCTCGTGCGGCACAGCTACCAGTTCCGCACCGCCGCCACCGAACGCCTGTACCTCTCCCTCTCCACCTACGGCGGCAAGGTCGGCTTCAACGCCGCCGCGCCCCTGACGCCCCTCGTCGCCCTCGCCGACCGCAAGGCGCCCAACGAGCGGGGCAGCATCGTGCTCGTCGAGGCCCGCAAGCGCGCGGAGTGACCGTCCACTAGGCTCAACCCCCACAAAGTGGTGGAGAAAGGAGCCAAGTGGAAGCGATCCTCCTGGTAGGAGGCAGGGGAACCCGTCTGCGCCCCCTCACCATCTCCACCCCGAAACCCCTCCTGCCCACAGCCGGTGTGTCGTTCCTCTCGCACCAGCTCGCGCGCGCGCACGCCGCGGGCGTCGAACGGATCGTGTTCGCCACGTCCTACCGGGCCGAGATGTTCGAGGCCGCCTTCGGGACCAAGGCGCACGGGCTCGAACTCGTCTACGTCAGCGAGGACGAACCCCTCGGCACCGGCGGCGCCATCCGCAACGCCGCGCGCGCGCTCACCTGCGCCCCCGACGACCCGGTCCTTATCCTCAACGGCGACATCCTGTCCGGCCACGACGTCCGCGCCCAGGTCGCCCTGCACGAGGAGACGTCCGCCGACGTCACCCTGCACCTGACCCGCGTCGACGACCCGTCCCGCTTCGGCTGCGTCCCCACCGACGACGCGGGCCGCGTGACCGCGTTCCTGGAGAAGACCTCCCATCCGGTCACCGACCAGATCAACGCGGGCTGCTACGTCTTCCGCCGCTCCACCATCGACACGATCCCCGAGGACGAGGTCGTCTCCGTCGAACGCGAGACGTTCCCCGCGCTGATCTCCTCGGGCGCCCGCGTCATGGGCCACGTCGAGTCCGAGTACTGGCTCGACGTGGGCACCCCCGAGGCGTTCGTCCGCGGCTCCTGCGACCTCGTCCTCGGCCGCCTCGCCTCGCCCGCGATGCCCGGCGAACCCGGCGAACGCCTCACCCTCCCCGGCGCGTCCGTGGCCCCGGGCGCGATCGTCCGCGGCGGCACGACCGTCGGCCGCGGCGCCACCGTCGAGGCCGGGAGCACGGTCGTCGGCAGCGTCCTGCTCGACGACGCGTTCGTCGCCGAGGGCGCGACCGTCCGCGACTCCGTCCTGTCCCGCGGCGCCCGCGTCGGCCCCGGCGCCGTCCTCGACGGCGTCATTCTCGGCGACGGCGCCGTCGTCGGCCCCGGCAACGAACTCCGCGGCGGCCTGCGCATCTGGCCCGGCATCGAACTCCCCCCGACCGCCGTCCGCTTCAGCACCGACGCCTAAGCCCCGAGCGCGTCCCGCAGCACGTCGGCGTAGGCGCGCGGGTGGGTGGTGTTGCCGTTGTGGCCGCCGGGGAACTCGCGCGGTCGCGTCCCGCCCAGCGAGGCCAGCGCGACGGCGCACGCCCGGTCGAAGACGGCCCGCGGCGTCGTCCGTCCGACCGCGGGGACGATCCGGACGGGCGTCTTCGCCAGCGCCTCCACGTCGAGGGTGTCCCGCACGATCGCGGTGAAGTCGTGCTCGATGAAGAACTCGAAGTCGCGCACCCGCCGCGGCGTCATCGGCTGCGGGGTGAGGCCGGGTTCGGCGTCCGGCCCGGCCGGATCGATGCCGAGCACCCCGGCGATCGCGGCGAGAGCCGCCCGCAGTCCGTCCCGCCGGTGGACGGACTGGATCTCCGCCAGCTCCCGCTCGTGGGCCGCGCGCCGGTCGGCCGGGAGCAGCCGCGGGCTGACCGGCTCGTGCGCGACGAGCACGCCGACCTGCTCCGGATGCCGCGTGACCAGGTGCAGGCCGATGGAGGCGCCGAGACTGCACCCGAGCATGCGGACCGGCTCGTCGGTGAGTTCGGCCAGCAGGCGGTGGACGTCGTCGGCGTGCTCGTCGAGCGTCACCCCGCCCGCCGGGTCGTCCAGGACGCTGCGCGACAGGCCGCGCCGGTCGTACGTCACGACGGTGTGGTCGTCGACGAGGCGGTCCACCAGGTCCGCGCTGCGTCCCGCGCCGCCCTCGCCGCTCTGCGAGATCAGCAGCATCGGCCCCGTCCCGCGCACCTCGTAGTACAGCGTGGCGCCGGGCACGCGCAGGGTGGTCGCTTCCATGGAGACTCCCAAAAGCATCAGAACTGATGTATCTAAAAAGATGTATCATGGAGTCATGAACGGAGTCGACCTGTTCCTGCTGGGGCGCACCCTGATGAAGATCGGCGAGGCGGCGCTGCCCACCGAAGGCGTCGGGGCGCACTCCACGAGCGTCCGGACCGTCCTGATCGTGGCCGGTGACGTGCGCGACCGTCCGGGCGGCGCGGTCGGCGAGATCGCCGCCCGGACCGGCCTGCCGCAGAGCGCCGTGTCCGGGGCCGTCGCCCGCCTGCGCGAGGCCGGCGCCGTCGTCACCGAACCCGACCCCCGCGACCGCCGCAGGCTCCTCGTCCGTCCGGCCCCGGAAGCCTCCGCCCGGGTGGCGGAGGTGCGGGCGACGCCCATCGACGCCGCGCTGTCGACGGCCCTCGACACCGACGATCCCGAACGCCTAGCCGCGATCGTCGCCCTCCTCGACGAACTCGCACGGCACGTGACCCCGCAGGCCCTGACGCGCCTACGCGAGTGAGGACGCCGACTTTCGTCGGCGCCGGAGGCGGCGGTGTTACCGTCCGGTCAATCGGTCCAAGGCCAACTGGCTTTCCGCGTCGGCGGCGCGGTAGATCACCAGCAGGTGGTCCGGGTCCTGGAGCGGCCTGAGCGTTTCGAACTGGACGGCGATCACACCGACCTCGGGGTGCCGCAGCATCTTGACGCCGCGTGCGTTGACCTTGACGTCCTGCTCGGCCCACAACCGCGCGAAGTCCTCGTGATCGGTGGTGAATTCGGCGATGAGGTCCGTCAGCGCCCGGTCGTCCGGATACGCGGCCCACGCGGCGCGCAGGTGGGCGATCCCCTCTCGCACCATGCGTTCGCGGTCGAGGTAGTACTCGCGCAACTGCGGATGCATCAGGCAGAGCCACATCGAGTTGCGCTGCGACGGCGGCAGGGTGCCGAAATCCAGCAGCAGCCGCGTCATCTCGGTGTTCCAGGCCAGGACGTCGTAGCGGTGGTTCAGGAGCATGGCCGGCAGCGGTGACAGGTCGGCGACCAGCCGGGCCAGCGACGGCTCCGCGGCGGTGACGAGCTTGTCGGCGTCGCGGGGACGCTGCCGCGCCAGGTCGAAGAGGTAGGCGCGCTCGTCCGGGGCCAGGCGCAGCGCCCCGGACAGCGCCTCCACCACCTCCACGGAGGGCCGCAGCCCGCGCGCCTGTTCCAGCCGCACGATGTAGTCGACGCTGACCCCGGCCAGTTCGGCGACCTCTTCGCGGCGCAGCCCCGGGGTCCGCCGGGCCCGCGTGCGCACCGGCAGGCCGAAGTCCCGCGGATCCAGGCGTTCACGCCGGGTCCGCAGGAACGCGGCCAGTTCTCGGGTCTTGTCCACCGTGCGGGGCGTCATGAACGGTGCAACCGCGAGGGTGGGAGCGCTCTTCCCAGGATGTTCCTTCCCTTACCTCCGGTTCGCCGCGGTCACAGACTCGCTGTCGACGACGGAACACAAGCGCAGGAGGACACGATGTCGCTCACCCTCGACGACTACCGGCTGCTCGGCCGTTCCGGCCTGCGGGTCTCCCCGCTCGCGCTGGGCACGGCGACCTTCGGCACCGAGCACGGCTGGGGGGCCGAGAAGGACGAGACGCGCAAGCTGTTCGACACCTACGTCGAGCGCGGCGGCAACTTCATCGACACCGCCAACACCTACACCGACGGCAGCGCCGAACGTCAGCTGGGCGAATTCACCCGCGGCGACCGCGAGAGCCTGGTCCTGGCGACGAAGTACACGACGCTGCGCCGACCCGGCGACCCGAACTCCGCGGGGAGCCATCGCAAGAGCATGTTCGCCTCCGTGGAGGCCAGTCTCCGGCGGCTGAACACCGACTACCTCGACCTGCTCTACCTGCACGTGTGGGACTTCACGACGCCCGTCGAGGAGATCCTGCGCGGCCTGGACGACCTCGTCCGGCAGGGCAAGGTCCTGTACGTGGCGATGTCCAACGTCCCGGCGTGGGAGATCTCGCGGATGCAGGCGATCGCCGACCTGCGCGGCTGGTCGCCGCTGGTCGGGCTGCAGATCGAGTACAACCTCGTCAGCCGGGACGCGGAACGCGATCTCATCCCCATGGCCCGGACGATGGGGCTCGGAGTGACCCCGTACTCGCCGCTGGCGGGCGGCGTGCTCACCGGAAAGTACGGCCGCGCCGACCTGACGAGCCCGGCGGCGTCCGAGGAAAGCTCCCGCAAGAGCTTCAACGCCGGGCTGGGGCTGGTCACCGAACGCAACCTCGGCATCGCGACGCGGTGAAGGAGGTCGCCGCGGAGCTGGGCCGCACCCCCGCGCAGGTCGCGCTCGCCTGGACGCTGCAGAACCCGGGCGTGACGGCGTCGATCATCGGCGCCCGCACCCTTGCGCAACTGGAGGGCAACCTGGGCGCCCTGGAGGTCGACTTCACCGCCGCCCAGCTGGCCCGCCTCGACGAGGCCAGCGCGATCAGCCTCGGGTACCCCCACGACCTGCTCGCAGGCGACCACATCCGCAATGTGACCAAGGGCGACATGAAGATCGAAGCCCGCGCCTGACATCCGGGCCGCCGAAGCCGCGACCGTCGGACCCGCTGGTCCGACGGTCGCGGCGGTTCATCGGTCAGCGGCCGGGGTCGCGACCGAACAGCTTCATCGACCAGAGGAATCCGACCAGGGCGATGCCCGCGGACCAGGCGACGGCCTGGTAGGCGCTGCCGCCGATGGCGTCGCCCATCAGCAGGCCGCGCAGGGTCTCGATGGCGGGGGTGAAGGGCTGGTACTCGGCGAACCAGCGCAGGGCGGTCGGCATCGAGTCGGTGGGCACGAAGCCGCTGCCGAAGAACGGCAGGAGCATCAGCAGCAGCGGCGCGTTGCTCGCGCCCTCGGGGTTCTTGGCCACCAGGCCGAGTGCGACCGCCAGCCAGGTGAGGGAGAAGACGAACAGCGCCAGGAACCCCGCGGCGGCGACCCATTCGGCGAGGCCGGCGTTCGGCCGGAAGCCGATCGCGAGGGCGACGCCGATGACGACCACGATGCTGATCGCGATGGAGGCCATGCTGCCGATGACGTGCCCGGTGAGGATCGACGACCGGGAGATGGCCATGGTCCGGAACCGGGCGACGACTCCCTCCGCCGTGTCCATGGCCACCGAGATGGCGGTGCTGGTGGCGGCGCCGACCGTCGTCATCAGGATGATGCCGGGGGTCACGTAGCCGAGGTACGCCCGGCGGCCCCCGCCGCCGGCGAGCCCGTCGCCGAGCGTGCCGCCGAAGACGTACACGAACAGCAGCAGGAAGACGACCGGCATGCCGATGAGCTGCACCGTCATGGCCGGGTAGCGCAGCATGTGCTTCAGGCGCCGCCGGGTCATCGTGGCAGAGTCGGCCAGGGTGTGGGTGCGGACGACGGTGGCGGTGCTCATCCGACTGTGTCCTTGTGGGTGCCGGTGAGGGTGAGGAAGACGTCGTCGAGGTCGGGGGTGTGCACGGACAGGTCGGCCGGTTCGATGTCGGCGGCGTCCAGCCGGGCGAGCAGGTCGCGCAGTGCGGCGACACCGCCGTCGGAGGGGACCTGCAGCGTGAGCCGGTCGTCGTCGGAGGTGTCCACGAAGCCCCGGCCGAGCGCGCCGAGCGCACCGGTGAGCGCGGTGTCGTCGGCGAAGCGCAGGGACACGTGGCCGCCGGGGACGAGGCGCTTGAGCTCGTCGGGGGTGCCCTCGGCGATCAGCGTTCCGTGGTCCAGCAGCGCGATGCGGTCGGCGAGCCGGTCGGCCTCTTCCAGGTACTGCGTGGTGAGGAAGATCGTGACCCCGCCGTCGGCGAGGTCGCGGACGATCTGCCACATGGTGCGGCGGCTGCGCGGATCCAGGCCGGTGGTGGGCTCGTCCAGGAAGATGACGCGCGGGTCGCCGACCAGCGTCATCGCCAGGTCCAGCCGCCGGGCCATGCCGCCCGAGTAAGTGGCCGCCGGCTTCTTGGCGGCCTCGACGAGGTCGAACCGTTCCAGCAGCCGCGCGGCGAGCCGGCGGCCCTCGCGCCGCCGAAGGTGGTGCAGGTCGGCCATCAGGACGAGGTTCTCCTCGCCGGTGAGGAGCTTGTCCACGGCCGAGTACTGGCCGGTGACGCCGATGGACGCGCGGACCGCGTGGGGGTCGGCGGCCAGATCATGGCCTGCCACCCGCACGTCGCCGCCGTCGGCGCCGATCAGCGTGGACAGGATCTGCACGGTGGTGGTCTTCCCAGCCCCGTTGGGGCCGAGCAGGGAGAAGACCGTGCCTTCGGCGACGGACAGGTCGATGCCGTCGAGCACGACGTTGTCGCCGTAGGACTTACGTAGTCCGGTGACCGCGATCGCCGGGGGTTTCGCGCTTGTCATGGGGGCTCCTTGAAAGCCGCGGGTAGGGCAGAATTCCGCGGGCACCGGTCGACGGGTGCTACTTGTCGGCCGTGCCGGATTTCCCGCCGATGGACTCCTGATGAATGTCGGCGTAGGTGCGCGAGTCCTTGATCAGGTCGTCGCAGAAGGCGGCGACATCGTCCCCGAGGAGTTCCAGGACCCCTCTGCCGGTCGCGACGCCCTCCTCGAAGAAATCGACGATCCCGGAGAGCAGGTCACCTTCGACGAGGTCGACCGGTCCGACTTTGAAGAAGTACCTCTGCATCTCCTTGTAGACGATCTGGTAGTCCGGCGGGAGCGCCTTGACCCGCGCCATGTGCGCGCGCCAGTGCTTCTTGCCCTCGATGATGTCTCGGATGCTCACGTCAGCCTCCCCAATTTCCTTGCGACGTTCCTGTTCAACTGCTCGCGCCACCGGTCGCGATGATTCCGGGCCCCTTCTCCGCCGGCGAGCGCCGCACAGAAGCCCTCGATGTCGTCGCCCAGCACCTCGTCGATGCCCTGCCCATCGGCCGCAGACTCTTCGAGCAGCACCAGGGCGCCTGTCGAGAATCGGCATCAGGCTTCGGCCGGTGAAGTCTCCGTAGGGGAGCAGATGGCCCTTGATCTGTTCCCACGCCGCCCGGTGGCCGGCCGGCAATTTCTCGGCCCGGGCTTCGAAAGCCTTCCACTCCCTGGTGAGATCGCTGCCCGTAACGGTTTCCCGGAACTTCATTTTCCACCCTCCTTGAGTTTGTCGATCCGTGAGGTGATGTGCTCCCATCTCGCCCAGAACATCGCGAGTTCCTCGCGCCCCGAACCGTTGAGCGCGTAGAACTTGCGAGGCGGGCCCTGTCCGGACGGTCGTTTCGTCACCTGGACGAGTCCGTGCTTTTCCAGCCGCTGCAGGATGGTGTAGACCGTCCCCTCGACGACATCGGTGAAGCCGAGGTCGTTCAGCCGGCGGGTAATGGCGTACCCGTAGGTCTCCTCGCGGCCGATGATTTCGAGCACGCAGCCTTCGAGCGTGCCCTTGAGCATCTCCGTCATCTGCTTGTCCACGAACACCCCCTTTCACTACTGAGTGCTGCTGACTACCGGTACAAAGTAACACTCACTACCGGTACATAGCAACACCGAGTAGCTCGGCCGCGAGACGGGACCGCGGACGCGCAGGCACGGCCGGCAGTGCCGATCCCGTCATCGCGCGGGCCGACCGGTTCGAGATCCGGGGGTACATCGGCGGATTCCCGCCGTTCAGGTGCCGTCCACCGGAGTGCACGATCATTCCGGGCGACAACGGACCAAGAACGGAGGCGCCGATGACGCCCGACCGACGGACCTTCCTGCGCGGCGGACTGGCCGCGGGTACCGGAGCGGCCGTGGGGACGCTGCTCGGCGGCGGCCCCGCGCTGGCCGCGCCCGCACTGGTGCGGCGCCGCCCGCGCCTGACCCACGGCGTGCAGACCGGTGACGTCACCGCGCACGAGGCGGTCGTCTGGGCCCGCTCGGACCGGCCCGCGCGGATGCTCGTCGAGGTGAGCCACCGGCCCGACTTCGCCCGCGCCAGGCGCGTCCCGGGGCCGCTGCTCACCCCCGGCACCGACCTGACCGGCAAGACGTTCCTGCGCGGCCTCCCCGCCGGGCGGGAGCTCCACTACCGCGTGGTCCTGGCCGACGCGGACCGCCGCTCCGTCCTGTCGGAGCCGGTGACCGGACGCCTGAGCACCGCGCCCCGCGACCGCTCCGACGTCCGGTTCGTCTGGTCGGGCGACCTCGCGGGCCAGGGCTGGGGCATCGACGCGTCCCTCGGCGGCTACCGCATCTTCAACGCGATGAGCGCCCTCGACCCGGACTTCTTCCTGTGCAGCGGCGACCTGGTGTACGCCGACGGCCCGCTACAGGAGACGGTCGAGCTCCCGGACGGACGGACGTGGCGCAACCTCGTCACCGCGGAGAAGTCCAAGGTCGCCGAAACGCTCGCCGAATACCGCGGGCAGTTCCGGTACAACCTCGAAGACGCCGCCATGCGCGCGTTCAACGCCCGCGTCCCGATGATCTACCAGTGGGACGACCACGAGGTCGTCAACAACTGGTACCCCGGCGAGATCCTCGACCTGCCCCAGTACACCGAGAAGCGCGTGGACGTCCTGGCCGCACGCGCGCGCCGTGCGATGTTCGAATACACCCCGACGGCCGTCCGGGCCCACAAGAACGGACGCCTGTACCGCCGCCTCTCCTACGGCCCGCTGATGGACCTGTTCGTCCTCGACATGCGCACCCACAAGGACGCCAACGGGACGAACGACTCGCCCACCGCGACCGAGGGCGTCCTCGGCGCCGAGCAACTCGCGTGGCTCAAGCGCGAACTGCGCCGCTCCCGCGCCACCTGGAAGGTCATCGCGGCCGACCTGCCGATCGGACTGATCGTCCCGGACGGCTCGGCCCAGGAAGGCGTCGCGCAGGGCGACGGCGGCGCCCCGCTGGGCCGCGAGCGCGAGATCGCCGAACTGCTCTCGTACGCCAAGCGCAAAGGCGTCCGGAACATGGTGTGGCTGACGGCCGACGTCCACTACACGGCCGCGCACTACTACGACCCGTCGAAGGCGGCCTTCCAGGACTTCGACCCGTTCTGGGAGTTCGTCTCCGGCCCCCTGAACGCCGGGGCGTTCGGCCCGAACATCCTCGAAGGCACCTTCGGTCCCCAACTCGATTTCTACCGCGCCCCGCAGACCCCGAACACGTCCCCGGCCGGCGGCTTCCAGCACTTCGGCGAAGTCGCGATCGACGGAGACTCGGCCGAACTGACCGTCCGCCTCCGCGACATCGACGGCACGGCCCTCCACACCCGAACCCTCACCCCCCGCTGACCGGTTCCCGAGGGACGAACACCCGCCGTGAGGTCACCGGAATCCGGTGACCTCACGGTGATCAACGGCGGAGATCAGAAACCAGCGCGCGGAAGGCGTCCCGCCCGATCAGGAGTTTGGGGCCGGTGGGGTTCTTGGAGTCGCGGATGCCGATGCCGTCGGGGAGTCCGGCCAGTTCGACGCAGTTGCCCCCGGTGTCCGTGCTGCGCGACGCCTTGCGCCACGTGGGCTCACTCCGGTCCATGTCCTTCTCCCAGGCGGGTGAGGAGCGCTCGGAAGGTGTTGTGGCTGATGAGGAGTTTGGGGCCGGTGGGGTTCTTGGAGTCGCGGATGCCGATGCCGTCGGGGAATCCGGCCAGTTCGACGCATGCTCCGCCGTTGCCCGAGCTGCGCGATGCCTTGCGCCACGTCGGCTCATTCCGGTCCATGATCTTCTCCCATGATGCGGCGGATAATGTCGGCCGAGTGCTTCACCGGCAGGGCCGATGATTTGATCGACTCATAGCACGTGGTCCAGTGGCCGACGTCCTCCGGGCGTTCGATGAATCGGCCGCCCGTCAGATCTTCAGAGTAGGCCACTGTCGTGCCCTCGGGGAGTGTCAGAAGAATGAAGCAGCACGTCAGTCCTGCGTGGGCTCCGGTGTCGAATGGGACGACCTGCAGGCTGACCTTTGGATGGTCGATGATCTTCAGGAGATGCTCGCACTGAGCGTGCATGATCTCCTTTGAGCCGACCGGGCGGCGGAGGACCGTTTCGTCCACCACCACCCACAGCGTCGGGGCGCCCGGGGTGTCGAGGACCGCCTTCCGCTCCATGCGCGCCGTGACGAGCGCGTCTATCTCTTCGGCCGAGTCGCCCGGACGTCCCGCGCGGTGGAGTTCGCGCGCGTAATCCATGGTCTGGAGCAGGCCCGGGATACAGAGTCCCTCGTACCAGCGGATCATCGATGTCTTCTTCTCGACTTCGAGGTACTCGGCGAACCCCGCCGGGAAGCGGCGTGCTTTTTTGAAGTCGAGTGCGCGGACGAGTGCCCCGCCCGTCCCGAGTTCCCGGTCGCACGCCGTGGCGAACTCGATGGAGGAGAGGACCTGTCCCGTCTCCGCGCCGGAGATCAGCGATTCGGAGAAGTTGATGCGTTCGGCGAGCTGGGCCTGCGTCAGCCCGGTCGCCTTGCGGTAATGGCGCAGTTCACGGCCCCAGAGTGCCTGGGGGCTGTACGGGTCGACCATCGCACGGGCCTCCGATTTGTCGGACTTCAAAGACCTCAAAGAAGGCGGGGGGTGCTTCAGGGTCTATTCACAGTGTCGCGATCCGTTCACCCAGAGTATCGCCGGGTGCGCACGCTGGGCGGACACTTCGTCGGAAGGGTGGATCGATGTCGGGTGCTTGTGCGTCGGAGGTTCCTACGGTCGTGCTCGAACGGGACGCGGGGGCTGCGGGGGTGGCTCGGCGGTTCATGGCCGAGCAGTTTCGTGGGTGGGGGATCGCGGACGACTACGCGGCGCGGCTCGTCGCGTGCGAGCTGGTCACCAACGCCTACCGGTACGGGGAGGGGCCGATCGTGGTCCGGGTGTTCCTGGACGAACGCGACGGGCTCCCCGTGATCGAGGTGTGGGACGGCGGCGAGGGGCGGCCCTTGGTGCGGCCGGAGAACTACGCGGACATGCGCGGGCGCGGTCTCTTGCTCGTGGCCGAGATGGCGCACGCCTGGGGCGTCCGTCCGCTGAACGAGGGCGGCAAGGTCGTTTGGGCCAAGTGCGCCGCGTGCTGAGGCTCCTGGTCGTCCGCTATCTGCGGCGGCGGGCCATCCGGCAGATGGGTGAGGCGTTCGATCTGGCGGACGGACGGGACGCGCGCGGGGCCGTGCGGTGTCACGAGCGGGCGACGGTGCTCTGGCGGGCCGTCGAGGTGCTGCGTTGCCCCTGACGGCTGGCACACTGGGGAACGTATGTTCGGGGAATCGGTGGCCGTGGGGCGGGAGTGGCGGGCGCTTGGGCGTTGGACGTCCGGGCGACGCTGGCGCCGCACGCCCGGGGGCCGTACGACCCGGCCTTCCAGGTTCGGGACGGCTTCGTCTGGCGGGCCTCGTTCACCCCGGACGGTCCGGGCACGCTGCGGCTTCGCAAGGTCGGCGACGTCGTGCGGGCGGACGGGTGGGGCCGGGCGCGCAGTGGTTGGTCGACGGGGTGCCGGAGCTGCTCGGGGCCGATGATCCGGCGGAGGAGTTCGTCCCGCTGCACGACGTCCTGCGGGAGCGGGTGCGGCGCCGTCCGGGGTTCCGGGTCGGGCGGACGCGGCGGGTGTTCGAGGCGCTGGTGCCCGCGGTGATGGAGCAGAAGGTGCTGGGCCAGGAGGCGTGGCGGGCCTGGGGGTATCTGGTCCGGCGGTTCGGACGGCCGGCGCCGGGGGCGCCGTGGCTGCGGGTGCCGCCGCCGCCCGCGGTGTGGGCGCGGATCCCGTCGTGGGAGTGGCACAAGGCGGGGCTGGAGGCGGTGCGGGCCCGGACGATCATCGGTGCGGCGCGCGTCGCGGGGCGGCTGGAGGACGATCCGGCGGTGGCGCGGCTCACGTCGCTGCCGGGGATCGGGGTGTGGACGGCCGCGGAGGTGCGGCAGCGGGCGGTGGGCGATCCCGACGCCGTCTCCGTCGGCGACTACAACCTGCCCGGGGTGGTGGGCTGGGCGCTGGCCGGGAAGAAGGTCGACGACGCCGGGATGCTCGAACTGCTGGAGCCGTACGCGGGTCACCGGTACCGGGTCACCCGGCTGCTGGAAGGCTCCGGTGCGCGCCCGCCGCGGCGGGGGCCGCGGCTGGCGATGCGGGACTACCGGTCGTTCTGACGCGGAAAGGGCGCCGCCGCCAGAAGTGGTGGGGCGTCCAGTCGCGGCCGTCGCGGCTGTCGGCGCCGAGGAGGGGGCCGAGGACGGCGAGGGCGATGAGGAGGGCGAGCATGACGATCATGGGTCTGTCCTTCGCTGGTTCGGACGTTCCCGCGCGGTTGCTTCGAGTGTGGACGCGATCATTGTTCAGGTCTAGCTAATGTTCGTGTAGTGATCGTGTTAGAAACACTTCACCGTGAAGGTTCGGGAATAGAAAGCCGCTGATCAAGGCTGTGTGTGTTGACCTTCGCGGGGCCCCCGGCGCGCGAGAGATTATGACGATTGGCATAGAGTGCCCCGCATGGAGGTCACCAGCACCGCGGTGCGCCGGGCCCTGGCCCGCGCGCGTGACGGCAAGACGCTCGACCGATCCGAGGCCACGACCCTGCTGCACGCCCGCGGCGAGCAGCTCGACGACCTGCTGGCGTACGCGGCGCGGACCCGCGACGCCGGGCTCGCGGCGGCCGGCCGTCCCGGCGTCGTCACCTACAGCCGCAAGGTGTTCATCCCGCTGACCCGGCTGTGCCGGGACCGCTGCGGCTACTGCACGTTCGCGACGGTTCCCCACAAACTGGACGCGCCGTATCTGAGCCCCGACGAAGTGCTGGACATCGCGCGGCAGGGCGCGGAAATGGGCTGCAAGGAGGCCCTGTTCACGCTCGGCGACCGTCCCGAGGACCGCTGGAAGCAGGCCCGCGAATGGCTCGACGCGCACGGGTACGACGACACGCTCTCGTACGTGCGCGCGATGGCGATCCGGGTGCTGGAGGAGACCGGGCTGCTGCCGCATCTGAACCCGGGCGTGCTGAGCTGGCGCGACTTCCAGCGCCTCAAGCCCGTCGCGCCGTCCATGGGCATGATGCTCGAGACGACGGCGACGCGGCTGTTCAGCGAGCGGGGCGGCCCGCACTTCGGGTCCCCGGACAAGGACCCCGCGGTGCGGCTGCGCACCCTGGAGGACGCCGGACGGACGAACGTGCCGTTCACCACCGGCATCCTGATCGGCATCGGCGAGACCGTCGGGGAACGGGCCGACGCGATCTTCGAGATCCGCAGGACGATGCGGGAGTACGGCGCGATCCAGGAAGTCATCGTGCAGAACTTCCGGGCGAAGCCCGACACGAAGATGCGCGACGCCCCGGACGCCGAACTGGACGAGCTGGCCGCGACGATCGCGGTGACGCGGCTCGTCCTGGGCCCGAAGGCGCGCATCCAGGCGCCGCCGAACCTGGTGGCGGAGCAGTACGCGCTGATGCTGCGGGCGGGCATCGACGACTGGGGCGGCGTGTCCCCGCTGACGCCCGACCACGTGAACCCCGAGCGGCCGTGGCCGCAGATCGACGAGCTGGCCGAACGGACGGCGGCGTCCGGCTTCGAGCTGCGCGAGCGGCTGACGATCTACCCCGAGTACGTCAAGCGCGGCGAGCCGTGGCTGGACCCGAGGCTGATCGGGCACGTCGCCGCGCTCGCCGACCCCGCGACCGGGCTCGCGCGCGAGGACGCCGTCCTGGAGGGACGCCCGTGGCAGGAGCCCGACGGCGGATTCGAGGCGTCCGGACGGACCGACCTGCACACCGAGATCGACACCACCGGACGCACCAGCGACCGGCGGGACGACTTCGACGAGGTGTACGGCGACTGGGACGCCCTCAAGGAACGCATGGCCGCACCCCAGCGGTTCGACGCCGACGTAAAGGACGCTCTCGCGCGCGCGGAGCGTGACCCGGGCGGGCTCACCGATGACGAGGCCCTCGCCCTACTCCACGCGGACGGCCCCGAACTCGACGCGCTCGCCAAGCTGGCCGATGACCTTCGCAAGGACACGGTCGGCGACGACGTCACGTACGTGGTCACGCGCAACATCAACTTCACGAACGTCTGTTACACCGGCTGCCGGTTCTGCGCGTTCGCGCAGCGGCGGACGGACGCCGACGCGTACACGCTCTCGCTGGAGCAGGTCGCGACCGGGTGGACGAGGCGTGGGCCGCCGGGGCCACCGAGATCTGCATGCAGGGCGGTATCCATCCCGATCTGCCGGGAACCGCGTACTTCGACCTGGCTCGCGAGGTGAAGCGCCGCGCGCCCGGAATCCACCTGCACTCCTACAGCCCGATGGAGGTCGTGAACGGCGCCAGCCGCACCGACATGTCCATCCGGGAGTGGCTGCAGGAGGCGAAGGCGGCCGGTGTCGACTCGCTGCCCGGCACGGCGGCGGAGATCCTGGACGACGACGTCCGCTGGGTGCTCACGAAGGGCAAGCTGCCGGCCGACCAGTGGGTCGAGGTCGTCACCACCGCGCACGAGGTCGGCATCCCGACGACGTCCACGATGATGTACGGGCACGTCGACACCCCCTCGCACTGGGTCGCGCACCTCAAACTGCTGAGGTCGCTGCAGGAGCGGACGGGCGGGTTCAGCGAGTTCGTGCTCCTGCCGTTCGTGCACCACAATTCGCCGATCTACCTCGCAGGGCTCGCTCGTCCCGGACCCACGGTTCGGGAGAACGTCGCCGTGCACGCCTTGGCCCGGATCCTGCTCCATGGCGCGATCCCCAACATCCAGACGTCCTGGGTAAAGCTCGGGGACGAACTGTGCACGCGCGTCCTGCAAGGAGGCGTGAACGACCTGGGCGGCACCCTGATGGAAGAAACCATCAGCCGTATGGCGGGTTCGGAGAACGGTTCGTTCAAGCCCATCAGCGAACTGGAAGCCATCGCCGCGCGCGCGGGCCGTCCCGCCAGGCAGCGCACCACTCTCTACGGGGACGTCCCGGCGGAGCGCATCGAGGCCGCGCGCCGCACGGACGGCATCGGCGAGTTCGGCCGCAAGAGCCTCCCGCTGCAGCCCATCACCTGACCGGTCTCGCGGGGCCGGACGAGCGATTCGTCGGCCCCACGAGGCCGTCAGCGCACGGTGATGAACGCCTCCGCCGACCGCGCCGGACGGACGCGCGGCGGCGCGGCCGGGCGGCCGACGCCCACGGCGCCCATCGGGTCCCAGTCGTCCGGCAGGTCGAGCGCGCTCCGGACGACGTCGCGGCAGAACATCGTGCTCGACACCCAGCAAGACCCGAGGCCCTCGACGGCGAGCGCGACGAGAAGGTTCTGGACGCCCGCGCCCGTCGCGACGACGAACATCTCGCGTTCGGCGCGCGCGCGCCGCTCGTCCGGGTAATCGTGCGACCCGTCCATCACCAGGCACGGGACTACCAGGTACGGGGCGCGGCGCAGCACGTCGCCGCGTCGCAGCCGCTTGGTGATCGACTCGTCGGTGAACCGGTCGCCGCGCAGGTCGGACTCCCACGCGTCGCGCATCGCGTCGAGCAGGCGGGTGCGCGACTCCGCCGATTCGAGCAGGACGAACCGCCACGGCGTCGTGTGGTGCGGCGCGGGCGCGGTGATCGCGGCGTCCACGGCGCGACGCACCGCCGCGCCGTCCACCGGCTCGTCGGTGAACTCCCGGATCGTGCGGCGCGCGCGCAGCACGTCCGAGGAGCCGTACCGGAACATGTCCTCCTCCGGTGGACGGACGAGCGCGCGCGCCCCCGGCCCGTCGTCCGGCGTCACGAGGTCGCCGAGCCCCCGCACGACCGCGATCGGCACCCCGGCGAGCTTGCCCTTCACCAGTTCGGCCGCCGCCGCGACCTCGTCCGCGACCGCCGTGATCGTCGCTTCGAGCCGGTTGCCGTGCTCGTCGTCGCGTCCGCGCAGGTCGTCGAGGGGGGACAGGCCCGCGATGCCGATCGCCGCGTCCGTCAGCCCGTTGCGCCACGGCCGTCCCAGCGTGTCCGACACGATGACCGCCACGTCCTTGCCCGTGTGCGCGCGCACACCGGCCCGTAGGGCACGTGCGGACGCGTCAGGGTCCTCGGGCAGCAGCAGCACCGTTCCGGGGGCCGTGTTGGACGCGTCGACGCCCGCGGCCGCGAGGACGAGCCCCTGCCGCGTCTCCACGATCCGCGTCTCGCCGCGCGCGTGCGCCCGCCGCGCCACGACCCTCACGGTCTCGGCGTCGATGGCCTTCTCCCGGTCGTCGGCGACCAGGACCCGCCCCTCCGCCTTGCTGACGATCTTCGACGTGACGACGAGCACGTCGCCGTCCTCGATCAGCGAGGCGGGGACGAGCGCGGCGACATCGTCGCCCTCGGCGACCTCCGGCAGCCCCGGGATCCCGAAAACCCGCAGCTCCACCCCGTTCACCGCGACGTCCTCGATCACTGGGCTTCCTCGTCTTCCCGCTTCAGTTCCACCGCCAGGTCCAGCGCCGCCCGCGCGAGGTCCGCCGTCGACCCGGCGTCGCTCATCAGCAGCGGCCGCGCGCGCACCTCGACGCCCTCGACCCGGACGTCCGCGTCCGCCTCGGCGACGAGCCAGCCGTCGATCAGACCCGGCCCGTACAGCTCCCCGACCGCCTGGGCCGTCGTCTCCACCCCGATCGCGGTGAGGCACGCGTCCGCCATGCCCCGCACCGGCGCGTCCCCGATGATGGGGGAGACGCCCACGACCGTCTTCGCCGCGACCGCGTCCCGGATGCCCGGCACCGACAGGATCGTCCCGATGCTCACCACCGGGTTCGACGGCGGGAACAGGACCACGTCCGCCGCCTCGATCGCCTTGACGACGCCCGGCGCCGGCTTGGCGTCCTCCGCCCCGACCGGCGCGATCGACAGCGCCGGGAGGGACGCGCGCAGCCGCACCCACCACTCCTGGAAGTGGATCGCGCGCCGCCCCTGCTCGGGATCGTCGACCACGACGTGCGTCTCGACCTGGTCGTCGGTCATCGGGATCAGCCGGACGCCCGGCTTCCACCGGTCGCACAGCGCCTCGGTGACCGCCGACAGCTTGTACCCGGCCTCCAGCATCTGCGTCCGCACGATGTGGGTGGCGAAGTCGCGGTCGCCGAGCCCGAACCAGCCCGGCCCGACCCCGTAGGCGGCGAGTTCGTCCTTGACCGTGAACGTCTCGTCGGTGCGCCCCCAGCCCTGCTCCTCGTTGATCCCGCCGCCGAGCGTGTACATGACGGTGTCGAGATCGGGGCAGACCCGCAGGCCGAACAGCGAGATGTCGTCGCCGGTGTTGCCGATCACGGTGATGTCCGCGTCCGGGACCGCAGACCGGAGCCCGCGCAGGAAGCGGGCCCCGCCGATGCCGCCCGCCAGCGCCACGATGTTCATGCTGATCAGCCTACGGCCTGTCCAGCGGGCCCCGCGGGGTTCCTCGGCACGCCTCCGGTGCGCCTCCGTCCATCCGGGCGCGGACGCGCGAGAATGGACGGGCGGCGACGTTCGGCCGCGGTGACGTTCGACACTCGCGGGCGTCCGGCGCGGACCGGTCCCGGCGGGCTTCGGGTCGGCGCCGCAGTGCCCGCACATCGCCGCAGGACGGTCGCCGAATGGCCGCGTTCGTCCGGCCCGTACCGTTTTGGCGTCCCGCGGGGGACGGAGACGGCGGCGGGCGAGATGTGCAAAGCTTTGCCGTGTCATCGCAATGCCTCGGTCTGGAGAAGTCGCAGTGAACAAGGAAGCCGTCCAGCGCCTGCGCGAACCGGCCGCCTGGGTCCTGCTCGCCGCTGCGGGCGTGCACCTGCTGGCGGGCATCATCCGGTTGCTGGGCGGTAACGGGGAATTCACGTCCCGCGCCTACGACGAGAGCGTCGGCGGGGTGTTCACCGAGGTGTACATCGTCGCGCTCGTGGTCCTCGCGGTGGTGCTCACGAACTGGGGCACGGCGACGCGGCAGGCCCGCAACATCACGATGGGCGCGCTCGGCGTCCTCGGCGGGATCCTGCTGTTCGGCGTGATCAGCTGGCTCGGCGGGATGCTCGCCGAAGGGCCCGACTCGATCTACAAGCTGACGACCTTCCTCATCGGCGCCGCGAAGGTCGCCGTGATGGGCGTCGGCGTCTGGTTCGTCCTGACCGTCTTCCAGGGCATGCAGCCCGCGCGGCCGAAGCCGCAGCCGCAGATGCAGCAGGGCGGTTACCCCGACTTCGGCTACCAGCAGGGCCCTCCCGGGCAGCCGGGCCAGCCGGGGCAGCAGTACGGCCAGCAGGGCGCCTACCCGCAGCAGGGGCAGGCGCAGCAGTACCAGCAGTACGGCCAGCCGGGGCAGCCCGGTCAGCCCGGCCAGCCCCAGGGCGGCGAGCAGTACGGCCAGCAGCAGTACGGCCAGCCCCAGTACGGGCAGCCCGGCCAGCAGTACGGCGGGCAGGAGCAGTACGGCCAGCCCGGCCAGCAGCCCGGCTACCAGCAGCCGGGCCAGCCCGGCCAGACGGGGCAGCCCGGCCAGCCGGGCGCCGCCCCGCAGGGCGAGGACGAGATGGGCGAGTGGACCCGCGCCTACGGCGGCTCCCAGAGCGCCCCGGACCAGGGCCCGCAGGGCACCCAGCCGGCCCCGCCGCAGCAGGGTGAGCAGCGCCCCGAGGACGGCGGCGACTGGTACCGCGACAACCGGTAGCGAACCCGCCCCGGTGAACCGGGGTGATAGGACCGTGACCCGTCCGTGATGGGCGGCGTGATCGGCGGAAGGCGTGCCGCGGGCGGGGCCCGCGGCACGCGCACTTCCCCCCGGTGACCGGCCGATTAACTGATCTTCAGCCAAAGGTCATCGGCTGTATCCCTACATAACCCGCTATGTCCCCCTGCGAACTCGTTCCGCTTGACGGACCGGGCACTACACACGTGTAATTTCGGGGGTGTAGTTTCTATGCCTTCTCGGGGGAAGGAGCCTGAGGGAAGGCATTGATCCAGGGGGCTCCACGGGCAGGGAGGTGCGCTGTGAGCGAGGTGGTCATCCCGCTGGCGCACGGCACAGACGGCGAAGAGTTGGGCTGGCAGGAGCGCGCACTGTGCGCGCAGACGGACCCGGAGGCTTTCTTTCCGGAGAAGGGCGGCTCCACTCGCGAGGCCAAGAAGGTGTGCCGCGCATGCGAGGTGCGTACGGAGTGCTTGGAGTACGCGCTGCAGCACGATGAACGTTTCGGTATTTGGGGCGGGCTGTCCGAGCGAGAACGCCGGAAGCTGAAGCGCCAGGCCGTCTAGGGCCGCGGCCCGGCGGACGGGACGTGCGCCCGGGTACGGGCGCCGCAGACGCCGAAGAAGCCGTGCCGACCACCGCGTCGGCACGGCTTCGCCGTTGTCGCGGTTCTCCGGGGGCGCCCGCTCCGGCCGTCCCGGACGGGGACCGTCGGTCCGGACGACCGTCGGTCCGGACGTCCTACTCGTCGGGGGAGTCGTAGCTCGGGTCGACCGACTCGGGGGACAGGCCGAGCAGGTCGGCGACCTCCTCCACCAGCAGGTCGCGGATCAGCCTGCCCAGCTCCTGCTCCCCGGCCGCGCGCGCCTCGACGGGACGCCGGAACACGACGATGCGGACCGGGCGTCCGCCATCGCCGGGGACGGTCTGGCCGAGCGGGACCGGCCCGTCGAACCCCGGCTCGACGTCCGGGACCTCGGCGACCGTGAACTCCACCCGCGCCAGCTCCTGCTCCCAGTGCTCGCCGAGCCGGCTCACCTCGTCCTCGACGAGGTCGTCGAACCGCTCCGCGCGGGTTCGCGAGATCGGGGCCTGCGGGGGCGCCAGAGGGCCCCGCAGTCCGCGACCGCGTCGATCGCGGCGCCGTACGCCTGCCACACGGGATCGCACCCCCCAAGCGTACCCGCAGGGCCCCCGCGCAACCTCTGGACGCGTCCGTTACGGCGTCTCGCGCCGCAGTGACAAGAAACCGCACAGTACGTGGGCGTTCCCGTGCGGTATGTAGTTCTTGCCCCGGAAATCGGCCGATAGCGGCGACACGTGCGCCCGGGTGGTGGCGGACGCGGCGGGAGCGAGGTACGGTCGGCCATCGTGAGCCCCGTCCGCACTTGCTCCCGCACCGCCTGCAAGGCGCCAGCAGTCTTCACGCTCACGTACGTCTACCGTGACTCCACCGCGGTCCTCGGGCCGCTCGCCGCGTACGCGGAGCCGCACTGCTACGACCTGTGCGCCGAGCACTCCGAGCGGCTCACGGCACCGATGGGCTGGGAACTGGTCCGGCTGCCCGTCGAGGAGGACACCTCGCTCGGCGAGGACGACCTGGAGGCGCTCGCCGACGCGGTCCGCGAGGCCGCGCGCCCCGCGCCCGGCCCCGGCCAGGAGCCGGTCGGCCAGGGCACCGAGGTCGGCCGCCGCGGCCACCTGCGCGTCCTGCGGAGTACTGACTGAGGCGCCCTCGGCGTCGGGCCCTGGGGGCCCTCCTGTTTGCCTGCGTCGCCCTCGGCGTCGGGCTCTGGGGGCCCTCCTGTTTGCCTGCGTCGCCCTCGGCGTCGGGCCCTGGGGGCCCTCCTTCAACGGGCGCCGCGTGCGATTGCTGCATCGCTCCGACTCGCCCAGGGGCTCGCTGCGCGATCAAGTTCTCGCTTCGCTCGAACTTGGCTTCGCTCGCAATCGCGGTTGTACCGGTCCGCTCTGGTTGAGGTGGCGGTTGTACCGGTTCGCTCTGGCCGGGGTGGTAGTCGGGGCGGGTGGCCATGGGAGCTGTGGCGAGTGCGGTAGCAGATAGGCTTCGGTGTCTCGCCAATTGTTTCGGACGGCTCGGACAGGGAGCAGGAGTGGGCGACCTCGCCAAGATCTTCAAGGCGTACGACATCCGCGGTGTCGTGCCGGACGAGCTGGACGCCGCGACCGCCGAGGCGGCCGGTGCGGCGTTCGTCCGGGTGACGGGCGCGAGCGCGATCGTCACCGCCCACGACATGCGGTCCTCGTCGGTCCCGCTCGCCGAGGCGTTCGCCCGGGGCGCGACGGCGCAGGGCGCGGACGTCATCGAGGCCGGGCTCGGCTCCACCGACCTGCTGTACTACGCCAGCGGCAGCCTCGACCTGCCCGGCGCGATGTTCACCGCGAGCCACAACCCGGCCAAGTACAACGGGCTGAAGCTGTGCCGCGCGGGCGCCGCCCGGTCGGCCGCGACACCGGCCTCACCGAGATCCGCGAGCTGATCGAGCAGGGCGTACCGGCCTACGACGGCGAGCCCGGCACGGTGTCCAGGCGGGACGTCCTCAAGGGCTACGCCGACCACCTGAAGACCCTCGTCGACCTGTCCGGCATCCGCCGCCTCAAGGTCGTCGTGGACGCGGGCAACGGCATGGGCGGCCACACGGTCCCGTCGGTGTTCGACGGCCTGCCGATCGACCTCGTCCCCATGTACTTCGAGCTGGACGGGACGTTCCCCAACCACGAGGCGAACCCGATCGAGCCGGAGAACCTGCGCGACCTGCAGGCCAAGGTCCGCGAGACCGGCGCCGACATCGGCCTCGCCTTCGACGGCGACGCCGACCGCTGCTTCGTCGTGGACGAGCGCGGCGAGACCGTCTCCCCGTCCGCCGTCACCGCGCTGGTCGCGACGCGCGAGCTGGCGAAGCACCCGGGGTCGTCGATCGTGCACAACCTGATCACGTCCGCGGCCGTCCCGGAGATCATCTCCGAGCACGGCGGGACGCCCGTCCGCACCCGGGTCGGGCACTCGTTCATCAAGCAGACGATGGCGGAGACGGGTGCGGTGTTCGGCGGCGAGCACTCGGCCCACTTCTACTTCCGCGACTTCTGGTTCGCCGACTCCGGCATGCTCGCCGCCATGCACGTCCTCGCGGCCCTCGGGCAGCAGGACGGGCCGCTGTCGGCGCTGATGGAGGAGTTCACCCGCTACGTCGCGTCCGGCGAGATCAACAGCGAGGTCGACGACCAGGCGGCCGCCGCCGCGAAGGTGCGGCAGGACTTCGCCGGGCGCCCCGGCACGACGATCGACGAACTCGACGGCCTCACCGTCGCGAACGAGGACGAGGGCTGGTGGTTCAACCTGCGCCCGTCCAACACCGAGCCGCTGCTGCGCCTCAACGCGGAGGCCGGCGACGAGAAGACCATGGCGGAGCTCCGCGACGAGGTCCTGGCCATTGTGAGGGAGAAGTGACGATGAAGCTCGACTCCTGGCTGCTGGAGATCCTCGCCTGCCCGAACTGCGGCGGCGGGCTGCGCGCCGACGACGGCGCGGACGAGCTGGTGTGCACCGGGTCGTGCGCGTACGCCTACCCGGTCCGCGACGACATCCCGGTGCTCCTGGTCGACGAGGCCCGGACGCCGGCTTCGTGAGCGTCGGGCTCGACCCGGGGCGGCTCGACGAGATCTCCGCGATCGAGGCGGCCGACCCCGGCGGGATGCTGCGGCAGGTCGCGTCGTCGGCCGCGCAGATCCGGGAGGCGCGCCGCGCCGCGGACGAGGCGGGCATCGCCTCGCTCGCCGACGACGGACGCCCCCGCGCGATCATCGTGACCGGAATGGGCGGTTCGGGCATTTCCGGCGACGTCCTCTCCGCGATCTGCGGCACCGGCTGCCCGGTGCCGGTCACGACCGTGCGCGGCTACCGGCTGCCCGGCTGGGTCGGCGCCGCCGACCTGGTCATCGCCGTGTCCTGCTCGGGCGGGACGGAGGAGACCCTCGCCGTCGCGGCGGAGGCGGCCCGGCGCGGCTGCCGACTGCTGTTCGTCGGCGGGACCGGCTCGCCGCTCGCCGAACTGGCCGAGCGGACGCGCGCGCCGTTCGTCCCCGTCCGTTCCGTGGGGCAGCCGCGGTCGACGCTGTGGGGGCTGACGATCCCGCTGATCCTCGCGGCGCGCACGCTGGGCCTCGCGGACGCGCCCGACGCCGTCCTGGAGGCGACTGCGACCCGGCTGGAGGACGTCGCGCACCGCTGCCGCCCGTCCAGCGAACCGTTCGTCAACCCGGCGAAGCGGATCGCGCTGGACCTCGCGGGCGACGTGCCGCTGGTGTGGGGGTCGTCCGCGCTGGCGGGCACCGCCGCGTACCGGCTGTGCTGCCAGCTCAACGAGAACGCCAAGTACCCGGCGGTGCCCGGCGAGCTGCCGGAGGCGAACCACAACCAGGTGATGGCGTTCGACGGGTTCTTCGCGCGGGGCGCCGCGTCCGACGACCCCGACGACTTCTTCCGCGACCGGACCGACGAGGCCGAACACGGCCTCCACCTGGTCGTCCTCCGCGACACCGAGGAGCATCCGCAGGCGCGCAAGCGCGCCGACGCGTCCGTCGAGACGGCCCGCGACCGCGGCGTCGCGGTCACCGAGCTCAAGGCCGAGGGCGAGCATCCGCTGGAAAGAATCGCGACACTCATCGCGCTCGCGGACTACGTCACGGTTTACTTGGCTGTCGCACTGGGCGTGGACCCCACGCCCGTGCCTGCCATTCAAGAGCTCAAGGCGAGGATTGCAACATGAGTGCTGAGGGTGGGACCAAGGCCATCGTGGCCGCGTTGGCCGCCAACCTTGGAATCGCGGTGTCGAAGTTCGTGGCGTTCGTGTTCACGGGTTCGTCGTCCATGCTGGCCGAGTCGATCCACTCGGTAGCCGACTCCGGGAACCAGGGACTGCTGCTGGTCGGCCGCAAGCGCTCCGAGCGCCGCCGCACCCCGAAGCACCCGTTCGGCTACGGCCGCGAACGGTACTTCTACGCGTTCGTCGTCGCGGTCGTGCTGTTCACGGTCGGGTCCGCGTTCTCCCTGTACGAGGGCTACCACAAGATCTCCCATCCGGAGGAGGTCAAGTCCGCGGGCTGGGCGTTCGGTGTGCTGATCGCCGCGATCGTCATGGAACTGTTCTCGTTCCGGACGGCGATCGTGGAGTCGAACCGCATCCGGGGCGACAAGTCCTGGTGGGCGTTCATCCGCCGCGCGAAGGCCCCCGAGCTCCCGGTCGTCCTCCTGGAGGACCTCGCCGCCCTCCTCGGACTCTTCCTCGCGCTGTTCGGCGTCACGATGGCGGTCGTCACCGGCGACGGCATCTGGGACGGCATCGGCACCGTCGCGATCGGCGTCCTGCTCGGCGCGGTCGCCACGATCCTGGCGATCGAGACCAAGAGCCTGCTGATCGGCGAGGGCGCCGACCCCGAGCAGGAGGACCGCATCGTGGCCGCGCTGGAGTCGGTCGAAGAGGTCGACCACGTCATGCACATCCGCACCCAGTACGTGGGCCCCGAGGAGATGCTGATCGCGGCCAAGATCGCGGTGGACCACGACGACACCGCCGCCGAGGTCGCCCGCGGCATCGACGCCGCCGAAGCGAAGATCCGCGCCGAGTTCCCCGAAGCGCGGCTGATCTACCTTGAGCCCGCGCTGGACGAAGCCGGGCGCAAAGCCCCCGTGGAAGCCGAAGCCCCCGCGCCCGAAGCCCCCACGTCCGAATCTCCCGCGTCTTGACGTCCCGACGCCGGCCCGCGTCCCTCGCCGGTCGGCGGCACTGCCGTGCCGGTCGACCCCAGCCCAGGTGAGACCGGCGGGCTCCTCCGAGGAGGGTGCCGCCGTCCGGCGAGGTGCTTCCCTTGCGGCCCGCCCGGACCCCTGAACCCGGACGGTCTGGTGTGACCGCGGCGACCGTCGCCGAACCCCCTACGTCGGCTGCGGTCGCCGTCGCGGTCACGATTCAACGTTACGTTCGCGCCGGTCGCCGTCGCGTCCACCGGAAGGAGGGAAACCGGGTCGTCCTCCAGGGGGACGCGCGGCGTCGGCATACCTCCCGACGGTGAGTCCATATGGGCCTCGCAGAGGTCACTATGTAGGCGTGACATCCGACGACGACACCCGGACCGGGCCGGATCCCGCGCGGTTCGGCCCCGCGCTCGCGCATCACGCGTGGCGGCTGTCGGGCCGGATCGTGGCGGGGGTGGGCCAGCTCCTGCTGTGGATCCTCACCGGCATCGGACGGCTGCTGCGCCCGCTCGCGGTCCGCGTCGCCACCAAGCTGACCGGTACCGGCCGCGAACAACCCGCCGCACCATACGGGACGCCCGGCCCGTACGGGCCACCCGGAGCCCCCGGCCCGTACGGGACGGCGCCAGGGCCGCCCGGCGGGGCACGGGGCGCCGGGCAGGCGGCGCCGCTGCCGCGGTGGGCGACGCCGTGGCGCGAGGCCGTCCGGTCGTGGTGGTTCGCGCCGCTGACCGGCCTCGCCCTCACCGTCGCCGCGCTCGCCGAGCTGTCCCCGCGCGCGGAGACGCCGATCAGCGTCGCGGGGGCCTTCGCGGTCGCCTCGACGCTCCCGCTGGTGTGGCGGCGCGAGTACCTGCGGCCCGTCGCCGCCGTCGTGCTCGGCGCGTTCGCCGCGAGCCTGCTCACCGGCCAGGTCGTCCTGTTCACGACCGGGTTCGCGGCCCTCTACACGCTGTACGCGCTCGGACGGGAACTCCCGCGGCAGTCCACGGGCGTCCTCGCCGTCGGGAGCGTCGTCACCGTCGCGGTCGTGTACCTGACGACGTTCACCCTCGACGACGTCCCGTGGCCCGCGACGATCGTCGCCGTCCTCGCCGCGATCGGCCTCGGCGACGCCCGCACGGTCGTCGAGACCGCCGAACGCACCGAGGCCGCGGCGGCCGAACGCACCAACGAGACCCTCACCCGGCTCACCGCCGTCCAGCGCGAGCAGGCGGTCATGCGCGAGCGCGCCCGGATCGCCCGCGAACTGCACGACGTCGTCGCGCACTCCGTCTCCATGATCGCCGTGCAGGCCGAGACCGCGCCCTACACCATGCAGGACCTCTCCCCGGAGGCCCGCGAGGGGTACACCGAGATCGCCAAGACCGCCCGCGAGGCCCTCGTGGAGATGCGGCGGCTGCTCAGCGTGCTGCGCGCCGACGCCAAGCCCGAACCGGACGCCGCGAACTCGCCGCAGCCCCGCCTCGACCGGCTCCCCGACCTCATCGAGCAGCACCGCGGCGCGGGCGGCCGCGTCGACCTCGCCGTGCACGGCGACCCCGGCGACATGTCCGCGACCGTCGAACTGTCGGCGTACCGGATCGTCCAGGAGGCCCTCACGAACGCGCGGCGGCACGCCCCCGGCGCCGAGGTGCACGTCGACCTGGTGTTCCTGCCCGACCGGATCGCCGTCCGGGTCCGTGACGACGGCCCGTCCGCTCCGGCGGGGTCCGAGCACGGCTCGTCCGATCCGACCATGGTGCTGGACCGCGACGACATCGCCTCCCGCACCGCCGTTCTCGACCCGGGCGGGGCCGCCGGGCCCGCCGGCCGGGGCGAGGCGGACCGGACGCGCGTGGAAGGCATGCCGTCCGCCGGACACGGTCTCGTCGGGATGCGGGAACGTGCGACGATGCTGGGCGGGCGGTTCTCCGCCGGTCCCGCCACCGAAGGCGGGTTCCTGGTGGAGGCCGAGCTTCCGCTGCACAGGGAGGAGCCGGGCGATGGAGGCGGACGAGGGCGGTAGCGCGGGGCGGCAACGGTGATCAAGGTGCTGATCGTCGACGACCAGACGATCGTGCGGGCCGGCTTCGCCGCGCTCCTCGCCGCGCAGGAGGACATCACCGTCACCGGTGAGGCGGGCGACGGCCGCGAGGCCGTGCGGCTCGCCGAACTGAACCGGCCCGACGTCGTCGTCATGGACATCCGGATGCCCGGCATGGACGGCATCGAGGCCACCCGCCGCATCCTCGCGCTGCCCGGCGCCGACAGTGTCCGGGTGCTCGTCCTGACGACGTTCGACGTCGACGAGTACGTCTACGACGCCCTCGCCGTCGGTGCGAGCGGCTTCCTGCTCAAGGCGCGACGGCCGACGAGCTCGTCTCGGCCGTCCGCGTCGTGGCGCGCGGCGACTCGCTGCTCGCGCCGCAGGTCACCGGCAGGCTCATCCGCGAGTTCAGTAAGCAGCGCCGCAGCCGCCCGCAGGCCCCGGCGGAGCTGGCGACCCTCACCGCGCGCGAGACCGAGGTCCTGGTGCTGATCGCCGGGGGCCTGTCGAACTCGGAGATCGCCCGGCGGCTCGTCGTCAGCGAGCACACCGTCAAGACGCACGTCGCCCGCGTCTTCACCAAGCTCGGCCTGCGCGACCGCGCCCAGGCGTGATGCTCGCGTACGAGTCGGGCGTCGTCGTCCCCGGCGAAAGCACCGCCTGACCGTCGGACGGGCGGTGGTGCGGCGGCGCGGCCGGGGGCGGCGCTCCCCGCGGCCCCGCCGCCGCCGTCTCGGTCAGCCGATCGTGAACCCGGCGCCGACGCCGCCCTGCTCGTCCATGTCGGCGAGGACACTGGTGATCGGGGTGAAGTGCTGGCCGCCCCACGCGATGCCGGCCAGCTCGGTGCCGTTGACGACCGGGGCGCCGGAGTCGCCGCCCCACGTCCAGATCAGCGTCCAGTACCAGGGGCCGTCGGCGCCGAGCGTCGCGCCGCAGGTCAGGCCGGTGCGGTGGCCCTGCTTGCACATGCGCGTGCCGTACGGGGGCACCTCGCCGACGGACGTGACCGTGGACGAACCGGACGGGCTGGTGACGGTGTCCGTGGGCGTGACCTTCTCCGGGTCGAGCTTGATCACCGCGTAGTCGAGGCCCTGGGGCCCGCCCGCGACGTAGTTGTTGGGCTCGCTCACGTAGGTCACTTCGCCGATCGGCCCGATGTCCACGGTCTCCTGGGTGATCTCCAGCGGAGCCGGGCTGTCCCACGTCCCGGCGGGCGTGGTGTCCAGGTGGACCTCCTGGCCCACGAGCTTGTTGCCCTCGTCGTCGATGAAGCAGTGCGCGTTGGACAACCCCACGAGGTTTCCGGCGTTGTCGTGGCCGATCGCCGTGAGCGTGCACACGGTGAAGCCCGTGACCTGGCCTTCCGCGTCCACAGCGAGCCTCGGGACGATGCCCGTGCCGGCGCCGATCGGGATCGTCGTTTCCGCCTGGGCGGTCGTGACCGGGGCGGTGAGGCAGGCCGCCGCGACCGCGCCGAGGGCGCAGAGTCTGAGAAGCAAGCGAGACATCCGTGCTTTCCCTTCCAGAGGAGCAAGGCTGGAAGGAAGTCAAACAGACAAGAATGTCTTTTGGGAGTGTGGGGCGCGTCACCCGGTTTCCGGTTCCGGAAACGGGCTGGTCGGGCCGGGTGGAGCGCCGTTTCAGGCGCCGGGCGAGGCATGCTCCGCCTGTCCGAATTGGAGGGAGTTGGGGGAAATTAGTCTCTGCCGGCCCGGGCGGACACGATCCCTCCGATGGCGAGCCCGGCACCGATCATGAGCAACCCGAACCCGGGGCCCGCCCGAGAGGGACGGCCGGCCCGAACTCCTCGTCGACCTTCCCGGCGGTGAACGCGCGCCCCCCGAGCGCGCGGGCCCGCACCCGTTCGGGCGGGGCGTCGGCCCGGCGGACGCCCAGCCGCACGTCGTCCCAGTCGGCGTCCAGGGTGCCGGTGCGGCGCGTCCCGTCGACCGTCCACGTCGCGCCGTCGAAACTCGGGTCGGACTGCCGCGCCCCGCGCGTCATGTACGAGTACGAGTCCGGCAGGGTGACGAGCACGTCCTCGCCGTACTCCCACGTGTACTCGGCCGTCCGCGAGACGACGAACGCCGCGCCGCCGAGCGCGATCAGCAGCGCGCCCAAGGCGAGGACGAGCAGCCCGACGGGACGTGCGTGCGGCGTCAGCCCCAGCGCGACCCCGACGGCGAACAGGGCGACGGCGAGGACCAGCAGCGGGATCCCGACGATCCGCACCGGCGGCAGCGCGCACATGACCCCGCCGATGACGACTCCCCAGAACCCCACGAACGCGGCGACGAAGCCCAGTTCGCCGCGCAGCCCGTCTCCCGGACCGCCGCCCGGCCCGTTGCCGCCCACCGGGTACCGGGCGGTCACGCCGCCGCCTCCGGCTCCGTGCCCGGCCGGGCGTCGCCGCCCCGCCCGGCCGTCCTGCGGTCGTCCAGCGCGACGCCGACAGCAGCGGTGATCGCGACGACGGCGACGCCCCCGACCAGCAGCCCGATACCGAGGGGCCGCCGGTCGCCGTCGAAACACCACACGAGGCCGAGGACGGCCGTTGCCGGCCCCGCGATGCCGAGCAGGCAGCCGACGACCGTCTCTCCGGTGTGGTCCTTGCCGTCCGCCGCCACCGGCGCCCGCAGCGGCCCGTCCGGTTCCAGCCTCAGGTCCTCCAGGGCCGGGAGCCGGGCCGGTCCGCCGTGGTCCCGCCAGAAGCCGTCCGCGATCCCGTCCAGCAGGCTTCCGATGGCGTCGAGCATCTCGACGAGCGATTCGTCGCTCACCCGTCCGTTCAGGACGAACGCCGCTTCGGCGTCCTCGACCAGCACCCGGTTGTCGTCCATGCCCGTGCTCCGGAGGCCGCGCCCCCGCTGCAGCAGTGTCCGCAGCCCGCCGGTGAAACCGTCCCCCAGTTCCGCCGCCGCCCCCTCCGGCGGCCCCTCCAGCCGGACCAGCACCTGGGGGAGCGCGGCGGGCAGCCGGACCACCACGAGGGTCTCGTCGATGGTCTGCACATTCGCGTCCCCCACGTCGACGACGTGCTGCACGTCGGCGACCAGCCACTGCCGCCCGCCGTACGCGCCCTGCGCCGCATTGACCGCGCGGACGTGATGGCCGCCCCGCCCGAAGGGATCGCCGCGCCACCGGCCCAAGATCGCCTCCGGGTCGCCCCAGAGGGCGAACCGCCACCCGCGCTCCTCCGCGAACCTCCTCCGCCGCCGTCCCATCGCGCCCCGGCGGACGCCCAGATAGACCAGGGACAGGATCGCCGGAGCCGCCACGACCAAGCCCGCACCGACGACCCACAAGATGCCGCTCATGCCGTCTTCCCATCGTTTCCGGCCCCCAGGCTCGCCCCCGCCGGTACACGGCCGGTACAGGACGGACGTCCCCGCGAACCGGACGCCGCCCCCATTCGTCCTATGGTCGGGCTGCCCCGGACGCTGGAGGACCCATGACGATCGCATCGGCGGACTTGCGGTTCGAGGTGCTGGGCCCGGTGACGGTGCGGCACGGCGGCGCACCGGTCGAAGCGGGGACGTCCCGGCGGACGGGCGTGCTCGCCGTCCTGCTGGCCCGCGCGGGACGCGCCGTGCCCGTCGACGTCCTCGTCGACGCCGTATGGGAGCGGGACCCGCCGCCCAGCGCGGGCAAGAACCTCCAGACGTACGTGCACCGGCTCCGCCGCCTGCTCGGCGACGCGGACCGGATCGTCCGGGACGGCCCCGGCTACCGGCTCGTCGTCCGCCCCGGCGAACTCGACGCCGACCGGTTCGAGGCGCTGGTGCGGGAGGGACGGGCCGCGGCGCCGCCGGTCCGCGCCGCCGCGACCCTGCGCCGCGCCCTCGACCTGTGGCGCGGCGACGAACCCTACTGCGGCGCACCCGGCACGATGCCGATCCGCGCGGAGGCCGGACGGCTGGCCGAGCTGCGGCTGACCGCGCTCGCCGCCTGGGCGGACGCCGAACTGGCGTGCGGCCGCGCCGCCGAGATCGTCCCCGACCTCACCCGGCTCACCCGCGTCCACCCGTTGCGCGAGGACCTGCGGGCGACGCTGATCCGCGCGCTGTGCGAGTGCGGGCGCCGCGCGGACGCGCTGGCCGCGTTCGAGGACGCGCGGCGCGTCCTGCGCGCGGAACTCGGCACCGAACCCGGCGCGGAGCTGCGGCGGCTCCACCGGGACATGCGGACGATCCGCCCGGTTCCGCCCGTCCCGCACCACGGCGACCGGCCCCGCGACGCGGCCCACGAACGCGCCGAAGGACTGCAGGCCGCCGTCTCGCCCATGCTCGTGCCGCTGCGCGTGACGAGTCTCGCCGGGACCGGCTTCTGGGCCCGTACCACCGGCCGCCGCGCCGGTGACCTGCTCGTCGCCCGGATCACCGCCGCGCCGCACCGCGTGGTGCGCGAAGCGGGCGGACCGGGGGATCCGGAACTGCTGAAGGTGGTGCTGAACCGCGGCGCCCGGCCCGTCGGCGTCGAGCAGGACGACCGGCGCTGCAGCGTCCCGTCCGGTCACTTCGTCGCCTGCGACACCACCCGCCGCTACGAGATCGTCGTGCCGGACCGCTGCGACGTCTCCGTCGTCGGGGTGCCGCGCGGCGTCCTCGGCACGGACCCGCCCGACCGGGCCACCGCCGTCCCGCTGCCCGGCGGGCGCGGCATCGGCTCGCTCGTCGCCGCCTGCCTGACCGGTCCGGCGGGGAACCTCGACGGGCTGCCCGACCCGGCGCGTCGGCACCTCGGCGACGCCCTGGCGTCCCTGGTCGCCGCCGCCCTCACCGGGACGACCGGCGGACGCGTCGAAAGCGAGTCCGGCCTGGCCGACCGGATCACCGCGTACGTCCTGGCGAACCTCTCCGACCCGGCACTGTGCGCGAAGACGGTCGCCGACCGGCACGGTGTTTCGGTCCGCTACCTGCACCTGCTGTTCCGGGAGCGGGACGAGACGTTCGCCGCCTGGGTCCGGCGCGAGCGCCTCACGCGCGTCCGGCGCGACCTGCGCGACCCGGCGCTGGCCGGGACGACGGCCGCCGCGATCGCCGCGCGCTGGGGGATCGCGACCCCGCGCACCTCGGCCGCGCGCTGAAGGCGCAGTTCGGGGAGACCGCCGCCGAGATCCGCCGCCGCCCGGACTGACCGCCGCCGCCCGCGGGACGAACGACGCGCGTCGCGTCCGTGCACGCCGTGGCGGGCGTCCGTGCGCGGGACGGCGACCGCCGACGGTCGCGGACGGCCGCGAACAGCGGCGGCGCAGCAGGCGCATCGCCTTCTCCTTCTCGAAGTCGAGGGCGCGCGTGGGCGGCGCCGACAGGCGTCCGACGCGTTCGCCGAGCTCGCGCACCCGCGCCTGCACCTCCGGCTCGGCCAGCACCCGCAGCCCGAACGCCAGCTCGGCCGGGCCGACGTCGTAGCGTTTCTCGAGCGCCAGCGTGAGCGCGACGGCCCGCAGCTCGGCGTCCCCGAACCTGCGGTGCCCGCCCCGGGGCTCGCGGGTCGCGGGGAGCAGCCCGAGCGTCTCCCGGTAGCGGAGCATGCGGGGCGATGTGCCGAGCCGACGGGCGGCCTCCGTGATGCGCATGGGACCGATTCTGACAAATCTGTGTCAGAAAGTCGCCCCGGAGCGTGCCTCCGCCGCCCGGCCGACCGTAGACTCGCGGCGTCGACCCTCGCGGACGCGCAACACCAAGGAGCTACGAAAGCATGGACTACAAGGTCGCCGACCTGTCACTGGCTGACTTCGGGCGCCGGGAGATCCGGCTCGCCGAGCACGAGATGCCCGGCCTGATGGCCGTGCGCAAGGAGTACGCCGACGCCCAGCCCCTGCGCGGCGCGAAGATCATGGGCTCGCTGCACATGACCATCCAGACGGCCGTGCTCATCGAGACGCTGGTGGACCTCGGCGCCGACGTCCGCTGGGTATCCTGCAACATCTTCTCCACCCAGGACCACGCCGCCGCCGCGATCGTCGTCGGCAAAAACGGCACGAAGGACGACCCCAAGGGCGTCCCGGTGTTCGCCTGGAAGGGCGAGACCCTCGAAGAGTACTGGTGGTGCACCGACCAGGCCCTGCAGTGGCCCGACGGCACCGGCCCGAACATGATCCTGGACGACGGCGGCGACGCGACCCTGCTCGTCCACAAGGGCGCCGAGTACGAGAAGGCGGGCGCCGTCCCCGCCGCCACCGCGGACGACCCCGAGGAGTGGGGCGTCATCCTGGAGACGCTCCGCAGCACCATCGCCGCGAAGCCGAACCGCTGGACGGAGACCGCCGCCGAGATCAAGGGCGTCACCGAGGAGACCACCACCGGCGTCCACCGGCTCTACGAGATGGCCAAGGCCGAGACCCTCGCCTTCCCGGCGATCAACGTCAACGACTCGGTCACCAAGTCGAAGTTCGACAACAAGTACGGCTGCCGGCACAGCGTCATCGACGGCATCAACCGCGCCACGGACGTCCTCATCGGCGGCAAGGTCGCGGTCGTGTGCGGCTACGGCGACGTCGGCAAGGGCTGCGCCGAGGCCCTCAAGGGCCAGGGCGCCCGCGTGATCGTCACCGAGATCGACCCGATCTGCGCCCTGCAGGCCGCCATGGACGGCTTCCAGGTCACCACCCTCGAAGACGCCGTCGGCAGCGCCGACATCTTCGTCTCCACCACCGGCAACTTCAACATCATCACGGCCGACCACATGAGCCGGATGAAGCACCAGGCCATCGTGTCCAACATCGGGCACTTCGACAACGAGATCGACATGGCCGGCCTCGCCAAGATCGACGGCATCGAGAAGATCGAGATCAAGCCGCAGGTCCACGAGTGGCGCTTCCCCGACGGCCACTCCATCATCGTCCTCGCCGAGGGCCGGCTGATGAACCTGGGCTGCGCCACCGGCCACCCCTCGTTCGTCATGTCGAACTCCTTCACCAACCAGGTCATCGCGCAGATCGAGCTGTTCACCAAGACCGAGGAGTACCCGGTCGGCGTGTACGTCCTGCCGAAGCACCTCGACGAGAAGGTCGCCCGCCTCCACCTTGACGCCCTCGGCGTCAAGCTCACCGAGCTGACCAAGGAGCAGGCCGCCTACATCGGCGTCCACGTCGAAGGCCCCTACAAGCCGGACCACTACCGGTATTGAGTTGTTGGCAAGGCCCTTGGCACCAGGCCGCGAGGCGCCCTTCCTTCAAGGCTCACTCGCCCCGGCCGAACCCCAACCAGAACGGACCGGGACCACTGCGATTGCGAGCGAAGCCAAGTTCGAGCGAAGCGAGAACTTGATCGCGCAGCGAGCCCCTGGGCGAGTCGGAGCGATGCAGCAATCGCACGCGGCGCCCGTTGAAGGAGGGCCCCCAGGGCCCGACGCCGAGGGCGACGCAAGCCAATAGGGTGATGCCGGACGGGTGTGGTTTGCTCGTCCGGCATCGGCCTTCCGGCTCGCGTCCGGGTTCGGCCTTCTTTGGGGAGTGGATGAGCGATATTGCTGACGGATCGCTCGCGTACGAGGGCGTGAAGCGGATCGAGTGGGCGGACCGCAGCATGCCGGTACTGCGGCAGATCCGGGAGCGGTTCACCGCCGAGCGTCCGCTGGACGGCGTGCGCGTCGCGGCGTGCATGCACGTGACGACGGAGACGGCCGGGCTCATCCGCACCCTGCAGGCGGGCGGCGCGAGCGTGGCGCTGGCGTCGTCCAACCCGCTGTCCACGCAGGACGACGTGGCCGCGGCGCTCGCCGAGGAGTTCGGCGCGCAGGTGTTCGCGCGGGCGGGCATCGACCGCGAGGGGTACTACGCGCACATCTACCGGGCCCTGGAGACGGGCCCCGACCTCGTCCTGGACGACGGGTGCGACCTCGTCAACACCCTGCACACCGACCGGGAGGACCTGCTCGGCACGGTGAAGGCGGGGTGCGAGCAGACGACCACGGGCGCATCCGGCTGCACCAGATGGTGCAGGAGGGCGTGCTGCGGTTCCCGGTCGTCGCGGTGAACGACACCGCGACCAAGCACATGTTCGACAACCGGTACGGGACCGGGCAATCCACCCTCGACGGCATCGTGCGGGCGACGAACACGCTGCTCGCGGGGAAGACGATCGTGATCGCGGGGTTCGGGTACTGCGGGCGGGGCCTCGCCGAACGGGCCCGCGGGCTGGGCGCCCGGGTCGTCATCACCGAGATCGACCCGGTGAAGGCCCTGGACGCGGCCCTGCAGGGCTTCACCGTCCAGCCGATGGCCGACGCGGCGCCGCACGGCGACGTGTTCATCACCGTGACCGGGAACCGCGACGTGGTGAACGCCGATCACCTCGCGATGATGAAGGACGGTGCGATCCTCGCCAACTCCGGGCACTTCGACGTGGAGATCGACGTGCGCGCGCTCGACGCGATGGCCGTGCGGGTGCACCGCGGCGTCCGTCCGCAGGCCGACGAGTACGTGCTGGAGGACGGGCGGCGGCTCGTCCTGCTGGCCGAGGGGCGGCTGGTCAACCTGGCCGCCGCCGAGGGGCATCCGGCCGCCGTGATGGACATGTCGTTCGCCGACCAGGCCCTCACCTGCGCGTGGCTCGTCACCGCCCACGAGGGGCTCGCACCGGCCGTCCACGACGTGCCCGCCGAGATCGACGGGGAGGTCGCGCGCCTCAAGCTCGCCTCGATGTCGGTGTCCATCGACGCCCTGACCCCGGACCAGGAGGACTACCTGCACTCCTGGCGGATCGGGTCCTGATGCCCGCTGGCGTCTACCTCCACCTGGAAGAGGAGACCGAGGAGCGGTTCCACTGCGCGCCCGGCCCCGGCGGGTGGCGCTACACCTCGACCCGTCCCGGCCTGCGCACCGACATCGTCGTCGACTCGCGCTGGCGGCAGATCCGGGTCGAGCTCGTGACGCCCGCCTGGTGGATGCGCGGCGGCGTCACCGGCCCGGACGTCGCATGGGTGCGAGCCTCGGGCGACACCGGCACCGAGCACACCGAGCGCGCGATGGGCTTCATGTCCGACTCGCCCGGCTTCCTCGTCGCCGCCGCGCGTGCCCTCGATTTGGACGACGGCGCGGAGACCGACGTCCGCATGGTCACGTTCGCCGGGCCGTCCCTCGCGCCCCTCACCGCCCCGTGGCGGTGGCGCCGCGCGGGCACGTCCGTCCATGACACCGAGACGGAGCCGCTGCCCGTCACGCGGTACGACGTCACGGATCTGTCCACCGGCGAGATCGGCCGGGTGCACCTGGCCGGCGACGTCGTCCTGGACGCCCCCGGCATCGAGCTCACCGGCCTGGAGTCGCCCCCGACGCTCCCTTAATGATCTACTAACGCTTTAACACTCTCCGTATTCAACTAAGAACTCTTGGTGAGCACACTGGACGTTGAGTAATCAGGCCGCTTCACAGGGAGAGCAGCGCGCATGAGCACCCCTCAACTGCCGCCCGTCGTCACCGTCAAGCCGACCGACGTCCGCTATCCCGCCCTCCGCCGCGGCTTCAACCAGCGGTGGCTCGCCCGCCCCGAGTATGTCCGGTTGGTGAGCACCCCGCAGGCCGTGGTCACCGCCCTGTCCGAGGCGGTTAACCAGGAGCCCGACGACGTCAGCCGCGACCGCGTCACCGTCCGGTCGGGCGGCCACTGCTACGAAGACTTCGTCTGCGGCGACGACGTCCGCGTGATCCTGGACGTCAGCCCGATGTGCGACATGTACTTCGACCCGGCCCTGGAAGCGTGGTGCGTCGAGGCCGGGGCGACGAACTGGCACGGCTACAGCCACCTCTACCCCATGTCCGGGCGTGCACTGCCCGGGGGTTCGTGCTACTCGGTGGGGCTCGGCGGACACATCACCGGCGGCGGATACGGCCTGCTTTCCAGACAGGCGGGCCTCACGGTCGACTACCTGTACGCGGTCGAGGTCGCCGTGGTCACCGAGGCCCGCACCGTCGAACTCGTCGTGGCCACCCGCGACGACCCCGACCCCGAGCGGCGCGACCTGTGGTGGGCCCACACCGGCGGGGGCGGCGGCAACTTCGGCGTCGTCACCCGGTTCTGGTTCCGTGACCTGCCTGTCCCGCCTCGCAAAGTACTGCTGACCGCACGCTCCTGGAACTGGGCCGACGTCACCCGGGAGTCCTTCACCCGGTTGCTGAACGCCTACGGCACCTGGTTCGCCGACCATCAGGACCCCGACACCGCCTCCGGGAGACTCTTCGCGCTGCTCGCCCTCAACCACCGTGCCGCGGGCACGATCAACCTCACCGTGCAGGTCGACGCCGAAAGCGACGACGCTTCCGACGAGGGCACCGCCGCCCTGCTGAACTTCCTGGAAGCCGTCGACCCCCAGTCCGGCCCGAAATCGCGCCCGATGACGCATTCGATCGCTGAGCACGCGGCCGTCCCGGACGCCTGGACACCGCGGTTGATGCCCTGGCTGACCGCCACCCAGGCGCTCAACGGCTCCGGCCCGAACCGTTCCGGCAAGTACAAGTCAGCCTATGTGCGCACCCCATTCACCCGGCCGCAGATCGAGGCGATGTGGGGCTACCTCGGAAACAACGATCAGACCAGGCATCTGACGAACAAGGAAGCGCTCATCCAGATCGACTCCTACGGTTCGGCGGTCAATACCCCGCCTCGCAGCGCCACCGCCTGTCCGCAGCGCGACTCGATCATGAAGATGCAGTACCAGGTCTACTGGAACCGCCCCAGCGACGACGACCCCGGCCATGAGGCCGAGAGCCTGAAGTGGATCCGCGACACCTACCGGGCCACGTTCGCCGACACCGGCGGCGTCCCCATCGTCGGAGGCAATACCGACGGCTGCTACATCAACTATCCCGACGTCGACCTGGACGACTCAGACTGGAACACCTCCGGCCAACCTTCGTCCCAGCTCTACTACCAGGACGCCTATCCCAGGCTGCAACGCGTCAAGGCCCGCTGGGACCCGCTCAACGTCTTCCGCAACGCCCAATCCATCGAGCCGTCTTCCGGCACCTGATCATGGTCACCCCGCACCGGGCCCGCCGCCGCGCGTCCGCCGGTTCGGGCCAGGCGCCCCCCCGGGCGTTGGCCGCCGAAGCCGTCCTCGGAAGCCGCCGTCGGTGTCTGGGTCCTGTCCGGTGATCCACCGCGCCTCGCCGGTCGCGTTAGTCGGCCGATTGGGCGAGCCCGGTCGTCGGGGGCGCCGTAGCGGCCGGATGGGAGATCGAAGGTCGGCGCGGGCCCGGTCGGGACGCGCCGCGATGTGCCGCACGTCGAGATCGAAGATCGGCGTGGCCGTCCGCGACATGCTTCGGTCGGGTGTCAGGTGTTCAGGTCGAACAGTTGCGCCGCGTTGTCGTCGAGGATCAGGCGGGTCTGTTCGGGGGAGAGGCCGGCCTTCTCGACATAGCCGACCGCGCGCGTGTACAGGTCGTCGCGGAAGAAGGGGAAATCGCTTCCGAGCATGATCTTGTGGGCGCCGAAACTCTCCACGGCGCACCGCAGGGAAGGGGGGTGGAAGTTGGCGGTGTCGAACCACATGCGGCGCAGCAGGACGCTCGGCCGGTCCGGGAACGCCTCGTTCCAGTGCTCGTAGTTGTCGTCGATGCGCTGCAGCAGGAAGGGCAGCGGGCCACCCAGGTGCGCGACGATGAAGCGGATGCCGGGATACCGGGCGGTGACCCCCGCGCGCAGGAGGTGCAGAACACCGACGGCGTCCTCGAACGGGGCTCCGACGATCCAGGTGAGGCCGTGTTCGGAGACCAGCGGTGAGTTCAGGTCCGTGCCGGCCGCGTGGATGAACACCACCGCTCCGCGGCGGTCCAGTTCGGCCCAGAAAGGTTCGAAGGCGGGGTCACCGAGGGTGTGATCCAGGACGACCGTGGTGATACCGACGCCGTGGAAGCCCAGCTCGTCCATGGCCCGTGCGACCTCCACCGCGGCGGCCTCCCCGTGCGGCAGCGGGGCGGCGGCCAGGGCGGCGAACCGGTCCGGACGGGTTCGGACGATCTCGGCGTACATGTCGTTCGCCATCCGGGCCGCCGTGACGGCGTGCTCACGGTCTTCGAAGTAGGGCATCTGAGGAGTGGCGGACATGATCTGCATGTCCACCCCCGCCCGGTCCATCATGCGGAGACGGGCATCGACGTCGTCGGCGGTCGAACCGGCGCACGGCATCCGCGCGGTGTCGGTCGCCTGGGATCCGTAGTTGCGCAAGGTGTCCAGGTAGTCGACCGGGTAGTAGTGGGCGTGCACGTCGACGCGCATGGCTGTTCCCCGCAATCATCACGGTCGGATGCGTCAACAAGCCGGGCGACCGACCAGGAGGGAAGGGGCACGCCTGCCCGGCCTGCATCCGGCACCGTTTCCCGGATGCTCGGCCCGAAACCGCCTCCGCGACGCGTCCCGGCCCGCTGCTGTCGTTGACGGCTGCCCGATCGACCGGCCTCGCCCGCGCGGCGGTGTCGGCGCCGGTGCCGTGAGGCACGAATGTCGGGCGGCCGGTGCGCAGCGCGTCGATCAGCCGGACGGGCCGCGGAAAGTGGCGCGGTAGGTGCTCGGGGAGACGCCCAGCGCGGCGCGCATGTGCGCGCGCAGCGAGGCGCCCGTGCCGAAGCCCGCGCGTTCGGCGATCCGGTCCACCGGCAGGTCCGTCTGCTCCAGCAGTTCGCGTGCCCGTTCCACTCGCTGGTGCGTCAGCCACGCCGCCGCCGACAGGCCCGTCTCGTCCCGGAAGCGGCGGGTGAACGTCCGCACGCTCATCGACGCCTGCGCCGCCATGTCCGCGAGTGTCACCGGACGATCGAGGCGCCGCAGGGCCCAGGTCCGGGCGGCGTCCGTCGACGGTCCCCGCGAGGACGGGACGGGACGCGCGATGAACTGCGCCTGCCCGCCCTCCCGGTGCGGCGGCACGACGGTGCGGCGCGCCACGTCCGCCGCCACCGCCGCCCCGTGGTCGCGCCGGATCATATGCAGGGCCAGGTCGATGCCCGCCGCCTCGCCCGCCGAGGTCAGCACACGGCCCTCGTCGACGTACAGGACGGCCGGGTCGACCGACACGGCCGGGTACTGCCGGGCGAACCGGTCGCACGACAGCCAGTGCGTCGTCGCGCGGAGCCCGTCCAGCAGGCCCGCCGCCGCCAGGACGAACGCGCCCGTGCAGACGGACGCGAGCCGGGCGCCGCGGGCGTGGGCGGCACGCAGGGCCGGGGGGACGGGGCCGTCGCCGGGCCGGGTCTCGTCGAGGGCGTGCGACGCGGGGACGAGCACGGTGTCGGCCTCGTCGAGGGCTTCGAGCCCGTGCGGGGCCGTCACCGTGAAGTCGGCGTCGGTGGGGATCGCGCCCGCTTCGACGCCGCACGACACCACCTCGTACAGGGGCGTGCCGTCCGCCGTGCGGGCGGCGCCGAAGAGTTGGTGGACGAGGCCCAGTTCCAGCGGCAGGACGCCCTCGCGCACCAGCACCGCGAGCCGGTGCCGCCCATCGTCACCGAACACCATGGCCGGATCCTTGCACATGATGGCCTGCGGGCCACTCACGGGGAGGAGCGGTCACCGGCGAACATCGTTGGTGTCCGCACCGATCAAGGGAGGCACCATGAACGTCCTGTGGGTATTCGCGCACCCCGAGCCCCGGTCCCTCAACGGCGTTCTGCGCGACCACGGCGTCGGCACCCTGCGCGCCCTCGGCCACCGTGTTCGCGAGTCGGACCTGTACGCGATGGGCTGGAACCCGCTCGTGGGCCCCGCCGACTTCGGCCACGACCCCGGTGACCGTCTGCTGGTCGGCGCCGCGTCCGAGCACGCCCACGCCGGCGGGACGCTGAGCTCCGACATCCGTGCCGAACAGGACAAGCTCGCCTGGGCGGACGCGCTCGTCCTGCAGTTCCCGCTCTGGTGGCACGGGATGCCCGCCATCCTCAAGGGCTGGTTCGACCGTGTTTTCGTGCAGGGCTTCGCGTTCGGCCTGCCCGGCGCGCGGCGCTACGGGGACGGCGGCCTGGCCGGGCGGCGCGCGCTCGTCGTCACCACCGCCGGCGCCCGTCCCACCGGGTTCCTGCCGCGCGGGATCCACGGCGACGCCGAGCAATTGCTGTTCCCGCTGCTGCACGGCACCCTGTTCTACAGCGGCATGGACGTCCTGCCGCCGTTGGTCGTCGGCGGGGCCGACCGCGCCCGGACGGCCGATGCCGCGGCCGCGGCCGCGAGCCTGGACGAGCGGCTCCGCGACCTCCCGTCCGCCGCGCCCATCCCGTACCGGCCGGAGCAGGGCGGCGACTACGACGGCGATCTCGTCCTGCACCCGCACCTGGCGCCCGGCCGCTCCGGCCTGGGCGTCCACCGGACCGTCCCCGCCGAAGACCGCGCGGAGCCGTGCCCGGTCCGATAGGGCCGCCGGGCGCGGGCCCGCCGGTGCGGCGCACGCGCGGATCGCGCGTGCGCCGCACCTGTCGATGGCGGCGGTCATGACCCCGGGTACGCGGTCTCCGCCGCGTGCCGCCGCGTGCCGCCGCGTGCCGCCGCGTGCCTACGCCTGCTTCGCGGCGAGCCGCCGCAGCAGCCGCTTGCTCGGCGTGAACGCGTACTCCGTGCCCTGCGTGCGGATGAACCGTTCGACCTTGAGCTCCAGCGGGCGTCCGTGCCGTTCGACTTCCGGTCCCGCTCGTAGAACCGGCAGGTCATCGACTTGGACGAGCCGATCACCGGGTCCACGCCGTCCGGCTTCTCGGAGTTCGGCAGGCCGGAGACGACCTTGTTCGGGAAGTCGTCGTTGTTCGCCCAGCTCTGCTGCAGGAACTCGAACTGTTCGGCCAGGTCGGAGCAGAACGCGATGAACACCAGCCCGCGTTCGGTGTCGGCGCCGTTGCCCTCGCCCGTCGCCGGGTCGAACTTCGCGCCGAAGGGGATGCCGCGCCGGACGATCCGCCGCTTCGCGGCGATCGCGCCCTCGTTCGGGGGCCGCTCGTTCAGCCCGTTCCGCGGGTTCATCTTCCGGATGTGGGAGCAGCGCGGGGTGTCGTAGCCCGCCGGGTCTTCGGAGTAGGTGAAGTCGTTGTCCATGCGGACGCCCGACTTGTGCGGGTCGGTGTCGGGATGGTGGGCGAGCGGGGCGCCGCTGCGCCACCGTCCGACCATGCGGGCCGCGAGCCGGTCCTTCTGCTCGGCGGTGTGGCCGTGCTCGGTCCCGAGCCGCTCGATCTGCGCCCACCAGCCCGCGACGTCCTGCTGGAGCCGGCGCAGGACCATGAACGAGCCGTCCTCCATCCACGCCGGGCAGTTCAGCTCCGCGCGGCCGTCCCCGGCGGGACGGTTGATCTTCCCGTTCTCGATCTTGTGCGGCGACTTGCCGAGGACGAACTCGCCGGGGTCGACGAGCTCCGTGCCGGGCCGTCCCATCCGCTCGCCCGTCCGGTCCGGCTCGGGCTTGTGGAACTGCTTGACGCCCGGCTGGGAGACGCCGTCCTTGAAGCCGAAGTGCTCGTGGCCGGCCCCGTCGCCCGGCAGCGTCGTACCGGCCTGCTCGTACACCTCCGCGACCTGGTGCCGGGCGCACAGGTCCCGGATGCGCGACAGCCTGTTGCGCAGGTCCTCGGGACGGTCCGCGGCCACCGTCACGATCGCGTGGACGTCCCAGTCGTCCTGCCCCGCCACCTCGTGGCCGAAGTACCAGTGGTCGGGGTCGTCGACGCCGGTGTCGCCGAGGATGTCGGCGCGCTTCGCGGCGCCCTGCAGGAACGCCGCCATCGTCGAGACGCGGGGGAGGTTCCCCGGGTCCTCCAGATCCTTGCGGATCTTCTCGTCGCCGACGAGGCGGAGGGCGCCGACGGTCAGCGACAGGCCGACCCACGTCGCGGCCATGTCCGCCGGGTCGTGCCCGAGGAGGCGGCGCCGCTCGCTGAACCGCTCGTTGAAATCCTCGACCTCCCGCGTGTCGGAGATCATCGGCTCGATGCGGCCGAGCCATTGCCGCGCCTTCGCGGCGTCGGTGAACCGCAGCAGCAGGAACGTCTGCTGGTCTTTGTTGAATGCCGCCAGAACGTTGCCCTGGATGTTCTCCGACCAGCGGAGCGGGCGCGACTCGTCCCGCGTGCCCGGGGCCGGTGCGCGCAGGTCGGTCAGCACCTCGCCGTCGCTGACCTGCCGCATGATGGCCGACTCCAGTTCCACGGGAATCTGCGTTGTCATGTAGGAGGACCTTTCTGCTCGCCGCCGATGGCGGCCGGGAACGCCCCTCCCGGCCGAAAGATAATGCGGACACGGTGTCCGAAACGGGAGTGATTTCGGATCGATCGTATGATTTTCGGCCGACTGTGACGTCTGGGGCGTCCAACAGATCGGCAAACGTTTGATATAGCGAAACGAGTACCGAAAAGGCAGGCAAATAGGTTTTGGGGGAGGGGGCGGAAGCTCGTCGTGGTGTTGCCTGCACCGCGATCGGTAGTGCTGGCTACACCGCGTTTCTTCCTGTGTGCGTTATCGATCCGGGCGCCCCGGACCGAGATCGTTGAGGTGTTCCTGAGACACCCCCGCTCCCACCGATCCGGTGGTCTTCGAGGAGAAACGATGCCCACGCACCGCCAGCCCGCCGCACGTCCGAACGTCCCGTCCAAGCGACGCCCCCGGCTGTCGCGGACGGCCGCGGTGGCGGCGGCCGGAGCCCTGTTCGCGGGCGGCCTGACGGGCTGCGCCACCGGCACCGAGGCCGACGCCCAGGCGGAGATCGGCGCCGCCAAGAACGAGATGGCCGTGCTGAAGGCGATGCAGGAAGTGGTGAAGGCCGGTTTCCCCGGCGTGCTGGTCTCGGTCAAGGGCAAGGACGGCGAGACCCGCGACTACTCCGCCGGGCTCGGCGACCGCGAGAAGGGCGAGGAGCCGCCGAAGAACGCGTTCGTGCGCGTCGGCAGCAACACCAAGACCTTCACCGCCGTGGCCGTCCTCCAACTGGTCGGCGAGGGCAAGATGAAGCTCGACGAACCGATCGACACCTACCTGCCGGGCGTCGTCGAGGGGCCGGACTACAGCGGCAAGAAGATCACCGTGCGGAACCTGCTGGGGCACAGCAGCGGCATCCCGGACTACACCCAGTGGGCGGACGCGGACACCGGCAAGGCGCCGATGAAGACCTACACGGCGGAGGAGTTGCTCAAGCCCGCACTGGAGCACAAGGCCGACTTCCCGGTCGGCAAAACGCGGGCGTACAGCAACACCAACTACATCATCGCGGGGATGCTGGTCGAGAAGCTCGACGGTAAGCCCGTGGGCGAGGCGGTCACCGAGCGGGTCATCGAACGGGCCGGCCTGAAGGACACCACCTGGCCGAAGCCCGGCGACAAGAGCGTCCCCGAGCCGCGCATGGAGGGCTACATCGCGCCGCCCGGAGGCGAACTGAAGAAGGCCACCGAGATCGACCCCTCGATCTCGGGCGCCGCCGGCATGGTGATCTCCACCCCGCGCGACATGAACAAGTTCCAGACCGCCGTGATCAGCGGGAAGCTGCTGCCCGACGCCCAGCTGAAGGAGATGCAGAAGACCGTCAAGGGCGGGCCGGACGACATGCCCGACACCGAGTTCGGGCTCGGCCTCGACAAGACCACGCTGTCGTGCACCGAGATCTGGGGCCACGGCGGCGACATCCACGGCTACGAGTCGCGCGGCGGCGTGACCGCCGACGGCCGCGAGGTCACCATCGTCGTGAACGCCCTGCCGGGCGCGATCATCAAGAAGACGGACGACATGGAGGCCATGACCAAGGAGTTCATGAAGAAGCACGAGACGGTCATGAACGTGGTCGAGACGGCCATCTGCAAGTAGGGGAGCGGGACTCGCCGGTGGCGCCTACCGGGCTGGAGGCGCCACCGGCGTTCAGCGTGCGCGGGTGACGCGCGACTCGTCCCAGACCGGGTCGGACGACTCGTAGACCGAGCCGTCCGCGCCGAAGACCAGGAACCGGTCGAAGGAACGGGCGAACCAGCGGTCGTGCGTGACCGCCAGGACCGTCCCCTCGAACGACTCCAGCCCCTCCTGGAGCGCTCGGCGCTCGCTAGGTCGAGGTTGTCGGTGGGCTCGTCCAGCAGGAGGAGCGTGGCGCCGCCCAGCTCCAGCAGCAGGATCTGCAGCCGGGCCTGCTGGCCGCCGGACAGCGTCTCGAACGGCTGCTCGGCGCAGACCGTCAGTTCGTACCGGGCGAGCGCGGACATCGCGTCGTTGCGGAGGCGGGCGTGCTCGGTCATGACGATCTCGCACGGCGTCCGCCCGTCCAGGTCCGGACGGGCGTGCGTCTGCGCGAACAGGCCGGGGACGACGCGCGCGCCGAGCCGTCCGACGCCGGTGTGCGCGACGGACGCGACGGGCGCCGCACCGCGCGGGAGCGTCTCGGCGACCGACGCCAGCAGCCGCAGGAAGTGCGACTTCCCGGACCCGTTCGACCCGAGCACCGCGACCCGCTCGCCGTACCAGACCTCGGTGTCGAACGGCTTCATCAACCCGGACAGCTCCAGGGCCTCGCAGATCACGGCGCGTTTGCCGGTCCGTCCGCCGCGCAGCCGCATCTTGATCGACTGGTCGCGGGGCGGGACCTCCGGCGGCCCGGCCTCCTCGAACTTGCGCAGCCGCGTCTGCGCCGCCTGGTAGCGGGACGACATGGAGTCGTTGAACGTGGCCTTGTTCTTGAGCATCATGACGAGCTGCTTGAGCTTCGCGTGCTCCTCGTCCCAGCGGCGCCGCAGCTCCTCCAACCGCTCGTTGCGGTCGCGGCGCGCCTCGGCGTAGGTCGCGAACCGCCCGCCGTGCACCCACACCCGGCCCGCCTCGACGGTGACGATCCGGTCGGCGGCCGCGTCGAGCAGCTCCCGGTCGTGCGACACGATCAGCACCGTCTTCGGCGTCTCGCGGAGTCGCTCCTCCAGCCACTGCTTGCCGGGAACGTCCAGGTAGTTGTCGGGCTCGTCGAGCAGGAGCACCTCGTCGGGCCCGCGCAGCAGCGCCTCCAGGACGAGCCGTTTCTGCTCGCCGCCCGACAGCGTGCGGACCTCGCGCCACCGGCACGAGTCGTACGGGACGCCGAGCGCCGCGACGCAGCACGCGTCCCACAGCACCTCGATCTCGTAGCCGCCCGCGTCGCCCCACCCCGCGAGCGCGTTCGCGTACCGGAGCTGCGTGGGCTCGTCGTCGCGTTCCATCATCGCGAGCTCGGCCGCCTCCACGGTCGCCGCCGCCTCCCGGACGCGCGGCGGCGCCACCGACAGAAGCAGATCGTGCACCGACGAGTCGTCCCGGACGTTCCCGACGAACTGCCGCATGACGCCCAGTCCGCCGCTGTGCGCGACCGTCCCCTCCTGCGGCGGCAGGTCACCGGAGATCAACCGGAGCATGGTCGTTTTCCCCGCGCCGTTCGGCCCGACGAGCGCCGCCGTCACCCCCTCGCCCGCGCGGAACGACGCGTCGTCCAGCAGGACGCGGCCGTCGGGCAAGGTATGCCGCACATGCCCGACTTCGACGTGTCCCACGGTCAGCCCCCTCGCGATTGAAGTCCGCAGCCGAGTCTCGGCACCGTTCCCGCCCGCGTCAAACGGTTTTCGATCGGCTCGGCGGGCGGCGTCGTCCGAGGTCAGGCCGTCCGGCGCAGGACCAGGCCGGTGTCGCAGACGACGGGTGCGCCGACGTCCGGGCCCGACGCGCCGAGCAGCATCTCCACCATCGTCCGTCCCATCCGCTCGGTGGGCTGGTGGACGGTGGTGAGCATCGGCAGCGTCGGGCGGCGAAGGGCCGTGTCCTCGAACCCGACGACCGCGACGTCGTCCGGGACGCGGCGTCCCTGCCGCTCCAGCTCGCGCAGCGCGCCGGCCGCCATCACGTCGGACGCGGCGAACACCGCGTCGAGGTCCGGCCGCCGCGCCAGCAGGCGCCGCATCGCGAGCATCCCGCCCGCCTCGGTGAAGTCGCCGAAGGCGACCGCCCCGGGACGCCCGCCCAGCGCCCGCCGGTAACCGGCGAGCCGGTCGGCGCCCGCGGACCGCTCCGGCGGCCCGGCGATCGTGGCGATCCGGCGGCGCCCGCGCCCGATCAGGTACTCGACGGCGCGCCTGCTCCCGCCCCGGTTGTCCGCGTCGACATAGCCCGCGTCGACATAGCCCGCCTCGACACGGCCCGCGCCGCCGGGCGTCCGCGCCGCCGGGACGTCCCGCCGACACGGTGGGCACCCCCGCGCGGCCGAGCAGCCCCGCGAGGGGTTCGCGGGGCAGCGCGGACAGCAGCAGGGACGCGCCCCGCTCCGGGGCTCGCGCAGCCGCCGGGCCAGTGCCGCGCGCTCGCCGCGCGACCGCGCGTAGTGCAGCGCCACCGCCGCCCCGGCCGTGTCGGCGGCCGCGGTGATCCCGTCCAAGAGCTGGCCGAGGTAGGGCTGCTCGAACCGGCGGCCCGGCTCCTCCGCCAGCACCAGCGCCAGGGTGCCCGGACGTCCGCCGGCCAGCGCGCGGGCGGCGGCGTCGGGCACGTAACCGAGGTCGCGGACCGCCCGCCGGACGCCGCGCGCGTCCGCTCGCTCACCCGCGCCGAACCGTTGACCACCCGGGAGGCGGTACCGCGCCCCACCCCGGCGCGGGCGGCGACGTCTTCGAGCGTCGGACGGCGATCGGCCATGCCCCCTGTTCTACAGGGCGCCCCGCCGTCGCGCCATCGTCAGAAGCGGCGCAGCAGGGCCTGCTTCGCGGTGGCGAACTCCTCCTCGGTGAGGATGCCCTCCTTGTGGAGGTCGCCGAGTTCGCGCAGGCGGCGCAGCAGGACGTCGTGGTCGTCCCCGGAAGCCTGCGGCTCGGGCTCCGCGGCGGCCGCGGCCTCCGGCAGGGCCGGGACGTCCGCGGGCGGGGGCGCGCTCGGATGCGGGAGCCGCGCCACGACGGCGGCGGCCACGGCGATCGCGGCGGCGCCCTCCTTCTTCGTGCCCCACAGCGTCAGGCAGTACGGGTCGTGCTTGGGCTTGGGCGGGACGGGCCCGTCCTTGATGTGGAACCGCAGATGCCCCTCGTCGAGGCCGACCGACGGATGCAGTTCGACCTTCGCGATCTCCGCCAGCGTGAACTGCTTGGGACCCGCCTTCTGCTTGGCGTGCTCCGCCATCCAACTCCAGTCGAGCCGGACGGTCTCCCCGTCGAAGGTGACCGACCCCTCGCCGCCGGACGCCCGCAGCGGCACCCCCGGACCGGCGAGCAGCCAGCGGTCCACCGGCCCCGTCCCGACCTGCTCGATCTGGAGCGCGTCGCGCACCTCGTCGACGAAGTACTCGGCGAGCGACGACGCGTCCTTCGTCAGGTTCAGCCGGTACGGATCGGACGAGTCGTCGAGCGCGTTCCCCGCCGCCTGCACCAGCGGATCGGCGCCCTGCCGCAGGCGGACGCGCAGCACGCCGCTCTTCCTGCCCGGTTCGAAGGCGATCCCGGCGAGGGCCTCCAGCGGCACCTCCAGTTCGCCGAGGATGCGCCGGAGACGATGAACCCCCCGCCCGTTGCCGGGGACGATCCGCAGGAGATCGCCGTCGAACGTCCAGCGGCCTTCACTACCCGTGACCTCTGCCATGAACCCGTTTCCGCAATCGACCGACCCGGGCAACAAGGGTAAAACGCTCAGGCGTTCACCAGGGAGCGGACGTGCGCCACGACCGCGTCCAGCGGGACCTTCTCCGTCTCGCCGGTCGCGCGCGCCGTCACCTCCGCCATGCCCTCGGCGAGGGCGCGGCGCCCGATCGTCACCCGGTACGGGATGCCGGTCAGCTCGACGTCGCGGAACTTGACCCCGGCGCGCTCGGCACGATCGTCGATCACGACCTCGACACCGGCCGCGGCGAGGTTCGCGTAGACGTCCTCGGCGGCCGCGGTCACGTCGTCGGTGGTCTGCGCCGGGACGACCGCGACGTGGAACGGCGCGACCGAGAGCGGCCACACGATGCCGCGCTCGTCGTGGTGCGTCTCGACGATCGCGGCCATCGCGCGCTCGACGCCGATGCCGTAACTGCCCATGATGATCGGGACCTGCTTGCCGTCCGGGTCCAGGACCTCGGCGCCGAGCGCGCGGGCGTAGCGGTCGCCGAGCTTGAAGATGTGCCCGATCTCGATCGCCCGGACGACCCGCAGCGGCTCGCCGCAGCGGGGGCACGGCTCCCCGGCGGTGACCTCCCGCAGGTCGGCCCACGTCCCGACGGAGATGTCGCGCCCCACGTCCACGCCGCGCAGGTGCACGCCGTCGCTGTTCGCGCCGGTGAACATGTTCGTGCGGCCGCGCAGCGCCTCGTCCGCGATGACCGGCAGGCCCGCGCGACCGCGCCGAGGCTGCCGGGCAGCGCGCCGAGCGCGTCCCGGATCTCGTCCGGCTCGGCGGGCCGGATCGCCGCTGCGCCCGTCGCGTCCACGAGCTTCTGCTCGTTCAGCGGGTGGTCGCCGCGCAGCAGGACGAGCGTGAGCTCGCCGTCCAGGAGGTACACGAGCGTCTTGATCTGCCGGTCGCCGGGGGCGTCGTAGGCGAGGAGGTCCTCGATCGTCCGGACGCCCGGCGTGTCGAACCGCTCGGGGACGGCCGGGCCCGGCTCGTCCGCCGCGTCCGCCAGCCGGGACGTCGCCCGCTCGATGTTCGCCGCGTAACCGCAGGCGGGCGAGTGGACGACGAGGTCCTCGCCGACGTCGGCGGGGCACATGAACTCGGTGGACCCGGCGCCGCCCATGGTGCCGCTGGACGCGTCGCAGGGCAGCGCGGGCAGGTCGAGGCGCTCGAAGATCCGCGTGTAGGCGCCGTGGTAGGCGTCGAACGACGCGTCCAGCCCCGCCCGGTCGATGTCGAAGCTGTAGGCGTCCTTCATGGTGAACTCGCGCGTCCGCATGAGGCCGCCCTTGGGGCGCGGCTCGTCCCGGAACTTGGTCTGGAACTGGTACCACTGCTGCGGGAGCCGCTTGTAGGAGTGCAGCTCCTGCGCGATCGTCGCGAAGATCTCCTCGTGCGTCATGCCGAGCGCGAGCTCGGCGCCGCGCCGGTCGCGGAGCCGGAACATCTCCTCGCCCATCAGCTCCCAGCGGCCGGAACGCCGCCACGGCTCCGCCGGGTGCATGGCCGGGAGCAGCATCTCCTGCGCGCCGATGGCGTCCATCTCCGCGCGGATGATCGCGATCACCTTGGCGCGGACCCGCACCGCCAGCGGCAGCAGCGAGTAGTGACCGGACGCGAGCAGGCGGACGTGGCCCGCGCGCAGGAGCAGCCGGTGACTCGGCGCGTCCGCGTCGGCGGGATCCTCGCGGAGGGTGGGCACGAACATCTGGGACCAGCGCATCCAGGGAGGCTATCGAAACGCGCGCCGCACGCGCGCGGAGCCGTTGCACGGCCTCCGCTCGCAGAGCTCGCTCCGGCCGCGCCGGGAAGACCGCCCCCGGACGGGACGAGGGCGGGCAGGTCACCGAATGGGCACGACGGGGGTGCGGGGTGTCGCAGGTCAGTACCCTGAATGCCGTGAGTCGAGAAGGTGTGACGCCGCAGAGCGAGGATTTCTCCGCCTGGTACAACGAGCTGGTCGTGCAGGCCCAGCTGGTCGACCGTGGCCCGGTTCGCGGCACGATGGTGATCCGACCGTACGGGTACCGGGTGTGGGAGCTGCTCCAGGCCGACCTGGACCGGCGCATCAAGGAGGCGGGGCACGACAACGCGTGCTTCCCGATGCTCATCCCGGAGTCCTACCTCAAGCGCGAGGCCGAGCACGTCGAGGGCTTCTCGCCGGAGCTGGCGGTCGTCACCCACGCGGGCGGCAAGGACCTGGAGGAGCCGCTGGTCGTGCGGCCCACCTCCGAGACCGTCATCGGCGAGTACATGGCCAAGTGGATCGACTCGCACCGCGACCTGCCGCTGCTGCTGAACCAGTGGGCGAACGTGGTGCGGTGGGAGATGCGGCCCCGCATGTTCCTGCGGACGACCGAGTTCCTCTGGCAGGAGGGCCACACCGCGCACATCGACGAGGCCGACGCGATGCGCGAGACGATGTGGGCGCTCGACGCGTACACGGCCGTCGCGCGCGACCTCGCGGCGATGCCGGTCGTGGCGGGGGAGAAGACGCCCGGCGAGCGGTTCGCCGGGGCCGTCCGCACGTACACGATCGAGGGCATGATGCGGGACGGCCGCGCCCTGCAGGCCGGCACGTCCCACTATCTCGGGACGAACTTCGCGAAGGCGTTCGAGATCCAGTACCAGGACGAGGCGGGCAAGCTGGCGCTCGCGCACACGACGTCCTGGGGGATGAGCACCCGCATGATCGGCGGCGTGATCATGACGCACGGGGACGACAAGGGCCTCGTGCTGCCGCCGCGCCTCGCCCCCTACCAGGTCGTGATCGTCCCGATCGGGCGCAAGGAGCAGGGCGAGCAGGCCGCCGCCGAGGCGCGCCGGCTGGGCGCGGCGGTCAGGTCGATGGGCATCCGCGTGCACGTCGACGACAACCGCCCGCAGCTGTCGCCGGGGTTCAAGTTCAACGAGTGGGAGATGCGCGGCGTCCCCGTCCGGATCGAGCTGGGCAAGCGCGACCTGGAGGCCGGTGTCGCGACGGTCGTCCGGCGGCTCCCGACGGCCGAGGGGCAGGGCAAGGAGCAGATCCCGCTGGAGAAGGTGCCGGAGCTGATCCCCGGGATCCTCGCCGAGTTCCAGTCGTTCCTGCTGGCCCGCGCCGAGGCGTTCCGCGAGGAGCGCACCGCGGCCGTCGACACCTGGGACGCCTTCACCGGCCAGGTCGCGGGCGGCTGGGCGCGCGCCCTGCACTGCGGCCGCACCGGGTGCGAGGACGAGATCAAGGCCGACACCGCCGCGACGCCGCGCGTCATCCCGTCCGACGCTCCGGAGGAGACGGGCGCGTGCGTGAAGTGCGGGGAGCCGTCCGCGTACGGCAAGCGAGTGATCTTCGGCAAGTCTTACTGACGGACGGACGGACGGATCGGACGGGACGGCGGCGGTCAGCCGTCGCCGTCGCCGTCGCCGTTCGTGCGGGTGACCTTCATCCGGTCCCGGAACGGCTGGACGAACCACAGCCAGGCGCACAGCGCCACCACGACGGCGGCGGTGACGACCGCCCACCGGTCGGCGGTGAGCGTCTGGACGATCAGCGTGGTGGCGGCCGAGATCGACACCGCCAGCGCGATGCCGCCGCCGATGCCGAGGCGGTTGGCGCGGCGGATCAGCACCGCCTTCTTGTTCAGCCGGAACAGGATGCGGTGCTGGAACACCGGGGTGCTGAAGCAGATCGACGCGGCCGCCGCGCCGAACAGGGCGATGTAGAACAGGATCTCGCCGGTGTCGTCGACCTTGTCGAACCGCGCCGCGAACGGGACCGTCAGCAGGAACGCGAACAGCACCTGCACGCCGGTCACCGCGACGCGGAACCCCTGCAGCAGCTCGATGAGCTGCCGGTCGAGCCGTTCGTGCTCGGTCTCGTTGCGGGGCTTGTGAACCGGATCGACGCTCATGAACGTCCTGTTACCCGGCATAAGGGGGAACAGTCGGGTTTGGATTGGTTTGTCGTGACTTCTGGCTGCCGGTCCGTCGGGAGCCGCACGGTGTCCGCGGCGGGCCCGACCCCCGTCCGGCCCCGGCCCGCCGCCACCTGCTCACTCCACGCTCGTGAGGTCTTCGAGCGCGGGGCGGGCGGCCACCCGGCGGATCAGCCGTATTCGGTCCCGGAATGGTTGCAGGAACCACAGCCAGCCGCACAGCGCCACGATCCCGATGGCGGTGAGGATCGACGCCCATGCAGTTGTCAGCGTTTCCATGATCAAAGTCGTGGCGGCCGAGATCGATACCGCGAGTGCCAGGCCGCCCCAGATTCCTAGTCGGTTCGCACGCCGGACCAGTGCCTCTTTCTGGTCCATCCGAAACAGGATTCTGTGCTGGAACACCGGTGCACTGAAACAGATCGACGCGAGTGCCGCGCCGAACAGGGTGACGAAGAAAAGTATCCTGCCGGTCTCGTCGATCCTGTCCCAACCTGCCGCGTACGGGACGGTCAGCAGGAACGCGAACAGCACCTGGACGCCGGTGATCGCGACCCGGAAGCCCTGCAGCATTTCGATGAGCTGCCGGTCGAGTCTTTCATGATCGGTTTCATTACGTGGCTTGAGTGACGGGTCCACGCTCATGTTGTTTGAGTACCCGGGCGGTGTGCTGACCAGTCAGTTAGGTCGGTCAAATCTCTCGACCGCACCAGTTCCTTTTGGTGGATTCGGCCAATTTCTCGGATTGGTCGCGTGGTCCGGTACGCAAGCCGATTCAATCCAGCGACGGCGGCTCCACGCGCAGCGCCAGCATCGACACGTCGTCGCGCAGATCGCCGTCGCAGAACTCCACCAGCGCCTGCTCCACCGCCGCCAGCATGCCGTCCGGCGTGTCCTTGGCGTGCGCGGCGAGCGTCTCCAGCAGCCGCTCCTGCCCGAACTCCTGCCGCTGCAGGTCGCACGCCTCCAGGACGCCGTCGGAGTGCAGGACGAGCGTGTCCCCGACGGCCAGCTCGACGCCGTCCAGTCCCGCCTCGAAGTCCTCGAACAGCCCGAGCGGCACCCCGCCGCGCGACGCCGACCGGATCACCCCGTCCGCCCGCACCACGACCGCCGGGGGATGCCCCGCGACGCCCAGCGAGACCAGCACCCGCTCGGTCTCCATCGTCAGCCCCGCCATCACGGCGGTGACGAACCGGTCCTCGTCCAGCAGCGCCTCGTTGACCATGCCGAGGACGTCCCCGGGCGTGGACTTCCAGCGGGCCGCGAGCCGGGCGCAGTGCCGCGCGGTGGCCGTGACGGCCGCCGCGTCCTCGCCCTTGCCGCACACGTCGCCGAGGATCAGCCCCCAGCCGTCCTCGGTGCGGAACACGTCGTAGAAGTCGCCGCCCACCTCGGCGGAGCCGTGCGTCGCCGTCATGTAGCGGGCGGCGACGGAGGCGCCGGGATCGCCGGGAGCGACTTCGGCAGCAGCCCGGCCTGCAGCGTGTCGGCGACCTCGGCGCGCCGCCGGTACAGCCGGGACGCCCGGATGACCAGCGCCAGGTACCGGCCGAGGCGCTGCACGACACCGAGGTCCATGAGGTCGAACGGGCCGTAGTCGCCGCTGGCCGCCAGCGTGATCGTGCCCAGGCAGCGCTCGCCGTCCTCGATCGGGACGCACAGCACCGACGTCGCGCCGATCTTGGCGCAGACGGGCTGGCCGTCCGGGCAGACGCCGAGCAGTTCGAGATCCTCCACGTGCGGGCGCACCGTGCTCTGCCGGGTGATGAACACGGTGTGCGGGAGGGTGCCCTGCACGGGCTCCAGCTCCTCCAGCATCCGCGCCGCCTCGACGGACCGCTCGTCCTCCGGTCCCATCGCGACCTGGCGGCGCAGCAGCGGCACCGCGTCCGCGGCGGTCGCGCCGCCCGACCCGCCGGTCACCGGCCCGCCGGGCCCGATGAGGTCGACCAGCGCCCAGTCGGCCAGCTCGGCCGCCAGCAGCCGGGCGCACCGCCGCACGGCGACCGTCTCGTTGAACACCGGCTCGTCCAGCAGCAGCTCGCAGGCGGTGGCGAGGACGTCCATGCGGTGCACCATCGTGGCGACCGTCTCGTCGTCCCCAGCCGGGAGGGCCGACCCCTGCGCAGCCGCGCGCGGCGACGCCCCGCCCGCTTCGGCGGAGACCCCCTCCGCCTCGGTCGGTCCGGCTTCGGACCGGACGGGCTCGTCGGTTTCGGCTCGCCGGACTCCCGGACGATCGAGCTGCGTCTGCCGCGGGACGGCCGCGGGCGGGACGGCGCGTGCCGCACCCGCCGCGCCCGCCGCGCCCGGTGTGCCCGGTTCGTTCGGCCGTGGACCGCCGTCCTTGGCCGGCTGCTTCCCGCCGGCCTGCCCGGACGGTCGCGGACGCGTCGCCTCGCCGCCCTGCGGGGGGCTCGCGGCACCGGCGGCGACCACGACCATCGGGTCCGGCTCGCCGCGGATCCACACCCGCGCCAGCGTCACCACCGCGTCGATGCCGCGTTCCCGGCCGAGGAAACGGACCTGGACGCGTCGGCGGCGGCCCGTCCGGACGGCCGCGGCGAGCTGCGACCGCACCGCCGCCCGCGTCGCCAGATCGCAGAACGACGCGAACTGCTTGCCGGACACGTACCCGGCCGACACCCCGAGGAGCGTCGCGGCCTGCCGGTTCACCCGGCGCACGCTGCTGGTGCGGTCGAGGAGGAACAGCGGCACCGGCGCGTCCTGGAACACCGTGCGCAGGACCCGCCGCTCGTTCTCGGCGGCCGTCGATCCGCCCTGCTCGGGGCCCTGCTCGGAGCCCATGGCGCGCAGCGCCGACAGTGCGAGTTCGAGTTCGACCAGCGCCGCGTCCAGCGTGGCGCGCAGATCGGGTTCGGGCAGCCCGGCGGCCTGCCGCAGCTCCCCGATGCGCCCCTCGAGCTCGGTGATCTCGCGCAGCATCGCCTCGGGCTCAAGCTGATCGAACTGATCGTGCATCCGATCTCCCTTTCGTCCGTTCGCCACGGCGAAACCAGATCGGCCACCGCCCCGACCGGGCCGGGGGCCGCGCCCTTCACGATCGCTTCACCGGTGCCCGTTCGGCTAGGTGATCCCCTGGTCACCGACAATACGCTGGGCCAGCGCCGTGAGCTTCACGTGCCTGGTCTGCGAGATGCGGCGCAGCTCCTGGAACGCCTCGTCGGCGTCGCAGCCGAGCGCGTGCATCAGGATGCCCTTCGCCTGGTCCACGACCGCGCGGGCCTCGACCGCCTCCTGGAGCTGGACGGCCGTGCGGTGAACGTCGTCGTACTGCTGGGTGTTCGACATCGTCGCGCTGCCCTGCGCCATCAGCAGCGCGGCGAGCGCGTGCCGTTCGGCGCCGAGCGACTTGGGCGTCACCCCGTAGAGGGTCAGCGTGACCATGATGTTCGCGTTCAGGTGCGGTGACGTGGTGAAGCAGCGGACGCCGCGCCGCAGCATGTCCGGCACGCGTCCGGCCAGCGGGTCTCGACCAGGATGTCGTCGGAGCCGAGCGGGCGCCGCTCGCGCACGACGTCGAACAGGGGGCCGTGGCCGCGCGCCAGCTGGCGGTCGGTGATCTCGGCGATGTCGGGGTGGCTGGCGGCGGTCGCCAGCGGTTCGGGGCGCGATTCCTCGGGGGAGGACGGGGCGGACGGGGCGGCGCCGTTCGTCCGGGGGAGCGCCCAGCGGACGCCCGACGGCGGGCGCACGGGGGGGGACGGCCCGGGCGGCCAGCTCGGCCACGCGGTGCAGCGTGCCCACGTCGGAGGACTCCCCGACCAGGCCCAGCCGCGCGATCTCCAGCGCGAGCTGGTCGGTCAGGACCGTGTCGGTCGGCGTCACACCCACGACGGTATCTCGCCGTTCGCCGTGCGCCGACCCTTGCCCCGGGGTCAGCTGTTGGGCGCCGCCTTGCTGATCTCGTGCAGGGGGCGGGCGACGCCCGGACCGGAACCGTCGGCGACGGCCAGATCGCCCAGGGACACGATGCCCACGGGGCGCTGCAGGGCGTCCACGACGGGCAGCCGCCGGACGGCGTGCTCGCACATCAGCCGGACGGCCGCCTCGGTGTCGTCCTCGGGGCGGACGGTCGTCAGCTCGGCGGTGCAGACGTCGCCGAGCGGCGTCAGGGAGGTGTCGCGACGCTCCGCGACGGCCCGGATCACGATGTCGCGATCGGTGACGACGCCGCACAATCGCCCCGCGTAGGTGACGAGGACGTCGCCGATGCCCTCGTCGCGCATGACGCGGGCCGCCTCGTCCAGCGTCGAGTCCAGCGGCAGCGCCTGCGGGGCCGCGGTCATCACGTCGCTTATTGTTCGTGACATCGCGCGAAGGTCCTCCTGTTTCTCCGGCGCTTGCATGGCCGTGTGCGCGCTTTACCCGCGCGCGGGCCGCTCATGCGACCGTGGCGTGATCCGGACCCGGGCCGCCGCCGGGGGCGCGAGCGGAACCGGCCGCCCGGTCAGAACGCGAAGACCATGCCGGTCCGCGAGCGCATGACGCAGTCGTTGGGGTAGGTCTTACGGAACCGGACGGGCCGCTCGCGCCACGTGCCCTCCGCCCGGACGGTCACGGGGGAGTGGATCGCCGTGCACATCCGCCCGTCCGGCTCGTGGGCGATCGCGCCGCCCGACTCCGCCAGGTCGGCGCACGCCCGCATCGCCTCCGGATGCCGTCCGCCGGGCGGATCGCAGTGCAGCGTCGCCGTCCGCGGCCCGGTGGTCTCCCGGCCGGGATGCTTGAGCGTCAGGCGCAGGGACGTGCCGGAATCGGACTGGGCGACGGGCAGCAGGGCCAGGGCGGCGCCCACGAGGACGCTGCCGAGCGTGTGCGGCATCGATGCTCCCGAGGGTCGGGGGTCGAGCGACCGAGCGAAATGGGGGGACGTCGCTCATTGTACTCGGCCGACTACCGAATGCGCATGGAATTGGTCCAACGAATCCGGTCGCCCGGAAGCCGGGAAGGGGACGACCCCGCGGCCACGGGGCGGCCGCGGGGTCGGATTCGGGAGGAATCGGGGGGAGTCGGAGGAGCCGAGGGAACCGGAAGAGGCGGGGGAGCCGGGGGTCAGGCGGCCAGCGTGTGGTCGTCGGCGGGCTCGTCCGGGCGGGCGTGCCCGGCGCGCGGGTGGTCGGCGAGGGACTCGCGGAGCTGCTTGCGGCCCCGGTGCAGGCGGGACATCACCGTGCCGATCGGGGTGCCCATCATCTGGGCGATCTCCTTGTACGGGTAGCCCTCGACGTCGGCGAGGTACACCGCGTCGCGGAACTCGCGGGGCAGCGCGCGCAGGGCGTCGACGATCCGCGCGTCCGGGATGCGGTCGAGCGCCTCGTGCTCGGCGGACCGGAACCCCTCGGCGTGCGCCTCGCCTTGGGCGATCTGCCACTCCTCCAGCTCCTCCGAGCCGGCGCGCTGGGGCTCGCGCTGCTTCTTGCGGTAGGTGTTGATGAAGTTGTTGGTCAGGATGCGGTGCAGCCAAGCCTTGAGGTTCGTGCCCTCCTTGAACTGGTGGAAGTTCACGTAGGCCTTGGCGAGGGTCTCCTGGACGAGGTCCTCCGCGTCCGCGGCTGTTGCGGGTCATCCTGACGGCCTGGGCGTACAGCGGGTCGGCCAGGGGAAGGACGTCGCGCTCGTAACGCTCGGTGCTCCGCGGGTCGCGTGCGGTGGGGCGGCGGTCGGTGGTGAAGGTAGCAGCGGTCATCATCGCTCCCGTGGTCGTTGCCTGCGGACGAGGTCCGCAGTCGCGCGTTCGGCGGGCGTGCGCGTGTGTCGGGCGGACGGACCGCCCCCCGTTCGTTCGGTTCGTGCCACCGGTTTCCGACGGGTCTCGGCCGGATTCATGACGCGCTCGTCGTCAATGGGCCATGGTCGGGCGCCGTTTTCCCCCGTCGGCTCTGCCGGGGTGCGGCGTGTCGGGTTGCTCGGCCGCGCTTGGAAGGTGGGCCGAGGAAGACGCGCGAGTCGGGCGATGCCAGGCGACCCCGTGCTCCGGGACGTCGCGGGTCGTGTCCGGACCGGCGCTCTTGCTCTCCGGTGGTGTTCCCGTTACGTAAGACGCAGAGTAAGGCCCAAAAGGTTGCGTGGCGTCCGTCACAAGAAGTGAGACGCCCCCAGAAGCCCGTGGCTCCTGGGGGCGTACTTTACCCGTCGATCAGGTGAACTGTGCCGGTTCGCCCGGCCGGGTCAGGGGAGCAGGAGGTTGAGCGCTCCCTCCATCAGGGACTCCTGCCGGGCCTTGGACTCGACCTGTTCGAGGCCGAACCCGAGCAGGACGGTGTCCTTCGTCGCGACCGCCGACACCGAGTCGATGACCGCCTCCGACCGGACGAACTCGGCGCCGTTCCCCGGGCTGCCCGCGGGCGCGCCCTGGATCGTCCACGGCCCGAGCCCGGACTCGAAGTCCGCGGCGTCGAGCCGTCCGCCGGACGTCGTGACCTCCGTGTCGTCGACGAACAGCCCCGCTTCGCCGGTGGCGGGGTCGCTCACGTACGCGATCGACACCTCGACCTTCTTGCCCGCGTAGGCGGACAGGTCGAACGACGTCGGCACCCAGCCGCCCGAATCGCCGGTGAACGCGTGCCACGCACCGGTCGTCCCGGTGTCGCCGCACGGGTTGCCGCCGGTGAGGTAGTGCTCCAGGAACGGGTGCATGTCGAGCAGGTACGCCTGCTCGCACTGGGTCGGAACCGCGTCGTCGGTCCGTCCGTTCTCGTCGGGGAGCGTGGTCCAGTCGTCCGCGCCGGCGGTGTGCGCCTCGACGATCACGTTGTCGAAGCCGCCCTCGGTGCTGTACGACAGCTGCGCCTGCAGCTTCGGCGCCTGCGCGGCCGTGACCGAGGTCAGGTCGATCGTCCGGGTGAGCCGCCGGTAGGTGGCGTCCTGGTGCGTCCCGGCGACGTACCACCGGCCCTGGATCGGTTCGGTGCCCGCCGCGGCGCCCGTGTAGTCGCCCGCCTTCCAGCTGCGGAACTGCGGGAAGTCGGCCTCGGGCAGGACGGTCGAGGTGACCTGGAAGCCACCCGCCTCGTTCAGCTCGTTGGACGACGTCCCCGCCAGCTCGGCCTCGATCCCGTAGAACGGCCGCGTGCTCCCCGCGAAACCGCTGGGGGAGCCGATGTGCTGCCGGTCGAAGCGCCGAGGTAGTACTGGAAGAAGTCGTCCGACAGCAGCTCGCAGTCGTCCCGGAAGCTGGTGGTGATGACGCAGGGCTCGTCCGGGGCCCCCTTCAGGCCGTAGTACAGGCCGCCGCCGTTGTAGCGGCTGGCCTCGCCCGCGTACCCGGTCGTCTCGCCGACGTGCAGCAGCTTCCCGCGCTCGTTCAGGTACGAGCGGACGTTCAGCAGCAGGTCCTTGGCGCGGTCGGCGACCTGCGAGTCCGACATCGGGCCGATGGCGGTCTGCACCGGTTCGTCGGCCTCGTCCTGGGTCAGGCGGTTGTCGCCCAGGTACCAGACCACGGCCCGGAAGTGCTTGAGGACGCCCAGGTGGTGCGGCGCGCCGTCCTTGTCGACGTCCCACACGAGCGGCGTGTGCCCGGCCTCGCGGACCAGGTCGGCGTACTGCCCCGCGTACTTGGGCTCGTCCGTTCCGGACGGGTAGGTCGGATTGACGCCGGTGTAGTCCTCGTCCGCGATGACCAGGACGTCGGCCTTCTTCTGATCGCGGACCTCGTACGTGAAGTGCTCGCTCTCGACGCGCTCGCCCTTCTCGTTCGTCCCGGCGAACCAGACCTCGACCTCGTCGCCGGGCTCCTGCCCGGTGACCTGGCCGCGGAACTCGCCGTAGTAGTGATCGTTCTCGTCGCCGTAGCGGTCGCCGCCGCGCCACTCGCGCGCGCCGTCCGTCCGGACCGGGCCGCCGTTGATCCGGTAGCGCAGGTCGCGGTTCGCCAGCGAGCGGCGGACGTACGCCGAGACCTCCTGCGCGGACCCGTAGGACACCTCGAACGGGTCGACCTCGAAGTCCGGGGTGGTGCGCTCGACCGGGGAGACCGGGTGGTCGGGGTCGTGCGCCGACTTCGCGGTCGAGATCGCCAGCGGCAGGTTGTTGCGGAACTCCTTCTCGATCAGCGCCTCGTCGTCGGGGAACTCGAAGCCGCTGCCGCAGTCGCCCGGCGCCCACTCGTCGTCCGGGTCGTACTCGGCCGCCGTCGCGCACGTCGCCATCTCCGGGGTGATCGACAGCGCCCCGTGCACGTTGTCGGCGTAGCCGTCGGTCTCGCCGTTGGTGGTGTACAGCTGCGCGCTGAGCTGCGGGACGTAGCCGGGGACGGCCGGGTCCTCGACGTCGCCGAGCAGCGCCTCGTGGATCAGGTCGTCGGGGCTGCGGGTGAGCGCCTGCCAGCCGACGCCGTACAGCAGCAGCTCCGCCGCCGAGTGGTAGTTGATCAGGTACTTGGGCTTCAGCCGCTCGAAGAGCTTCATCTGCGCCTGCGTCTCCGGCTCCGAGCCGGCCGACGGACCGCGGTAGGTGGGGTTCGTCCGCTGCGGGGACGACCCCTCAATTGTCGTAGCCCCACTTGTACGGGAAGTTCCGGTTCAGGTCGACGCCGTCCTGCCCGCCGATCTGCCCGTCGCCGTCGTTGTCGCGGACGTTCTTGCGCCAGAGCCGGAACCCGTCCTCGAACGTCAGGTCGTAGCCGTCCACGTTGGTGACCGGGACGAACCACAGGTCCGTGCTGTCGACGATCTTCGTGATCTCGGGGTCGGTGCCGTAGCCGTCCACGTAGTGGTGCAGGAGCCGCCGCACCATCTCCGTGGTGATCCACTCGCGCGCGTGCTGCGTCGCCTGGTACAGGATGACCGGACGCTGCCCGTCCTGGAGATTCGCGACGTCCTTGCTCACCCGGACGGCCGTGATCGGCTTGCCCTGGTGGGACTTGCCGATGTCGACGGCCTTCGCGATCGACGGATTCTCGGAGGCGACACGCAGCAGTTCCTCGTGGATGTTCCCGGCGCCGCTGTAGGGGCGGAACACGTTGTCGGGGGCCGCCTTGGCGCGCGCGCGGGCGTCCTTGCCGTCCACCTTCTTGACCTTCAGGCCGAGCCCCTGCCGGTTCAGCTCGGCGGCCATGGCGTCGTTCAGCACGGCCTCGACGCGGACGCGGTCCTCGCCCTCACCGGCCTCGCTGATCTGGACGTCCTCGCGGGCGAGCCCGGCCCGGTCGAGGATCTTCATCTGCGCCGCCGACAGCTCGGCGGTGTAGACGTCCACGGTGCCGCCGGACGCCCGCGGTGCGGGAGCGGCGGTCGCGGGGGCCGCCGTGAGCACTCCGATGAGGAGCGCCCCGGCGGCCAGGATGGGTGTGAGTCGTCTGTGCCGGAACAGCGTGCGCGTCATCGCGCCCTCCCTGGCATTGATCACAACGGGGGTCGGGTGATCGTCATCCGGGGTGAGAGGGGTGTCAACGCACCATTGGTGCCATTTGCCGCTTCTGGTCATTTTGGTGGGCCGGTGCACCGGACGTCCGGTCGGTGCGTCCGGCGCGCGGGTATATCGCGGCCGGTTTCCGCATAGCGCGGGCGTCACGCCCTAACGGGATGTAGCTTCTCCCTTACCAAGGGTCGCCAGTGTTCATCGAAGGCGCCTGCCGGCCAGGTGCAGCGCGCCGTTCGCCCAGGGGGTCCGCATGACCGTCCCGCAGAGCCGTCCGCCGGACACCGCCGACGGCGCGCCGCCCGCCCGCGCCGAGGCGTACACGCCCCGCTTCCTGCACCAGCAACTGCTCGGCGTCGCCCGCATCGCCGCCTTCGCCCTCGACCGCGACGGCCGCGTCCTGCACTGGAACGCCGCCGCCACCGGCCTGTTCGGCGTCCCCCCGGACGACGCCGTCGGCCGCGACCCCGCCGAACTGCTCCGGCTGCCGGGCGAACACCGCGCCGCCTTCCGGCCCGGCGCGTTCGGGCACGTCTGTGCGGCGCCTGCACGGTGCCCCGCGCGGACCACGGCGAACTCGTCGAGACGGCCTGGTGGGTCTACCCGATCGAGGACGCGCCCGGCATCGGCGTCCTCGCCCTCGCCGCCGACCTGCGGCACCTCCGCGAGCAGGGCCCCGGCCTGTCCATGGGCTCGGGCTCGTCGCCGGGCCCGACGGCGCCGCCCGCCGCGACTCCGGCGCCCGACTGCTGCGCGTCGAACCCGCCCTCGCCGACGGCGCCGCCGGCTCCGTCG